>CACXDI010000144.1 GCA_902766335.1 uncultured Ruminococcus sp.
CCCTTTCAGGGGAGGCTCCCGAAGGGCGGAGGGGTCACCCCACCTCACCACAGACATGAGCTAGCCAAGGCAAATAGGGTAAGGAGAGGGAGCGTGTGAGCGGGGCTGTCATATCAATATGTATATGCTTTTGCCTTCAATAGTATTTTTCCATAATAATCATTTGCGCCGCCGCAGGAAATTTGCATATCCTGACCTTTTATCCCGCTAATATGTCAAAAGCCCTTGACAATCGCGGAAAATCGTTGTATAATGGAGAATAATTGCAATGAAATTAACAGGGATACCATATAAACAACCATAAAAGCGAGGAAGGATAAATATGAAAAGAAAGGCTCTTGCCGCAGTTGGAGCGGCTCTGGTTTTCGCGGTAAGCGGAACTGCTGCCTATGCCGATTACGGCTATGACGGCGGCGACTACGGTTACGATAACGGCTATACCTACGATGACGGCTACAGCTATGATTACGGCTATGACGATACCTGGACTGACCAGACCTATGACGACGGCACCGGCTACTACGATGACGGCACAGGCTACAGCGACGCAGTCACCGAGCTGGAAAGCGGCACCGACAGCGTGCTCACCGAAGCTGATCTCAACAAGCCGGCGGTCATCACTCTCGTGCCCAGCAAGATAAAGAACGAGTCGTTCACCGCAGACCTCAAGATAGAATCAAACCACAAGATAACCGCTGCTGACCTTACCGTCAATTATGACAGCAACGTTGTCAAGCTGGTGAACAACCGCATAAATACCGAGGCGGGCGGCGACGCTGCTGCTGCCGAGACTCAGCCCGGCACGCTCCAGTATCAGATGACCAACGCGGCAGGCTCCGACTGGAAGGAGAGCTATATTACCCTCAAGTTCCAGATCACAGAGCTTACCGAGCGCTCCACGGTGCTTTACATCGCGGTAAACTCCCTAACCGACGAGGAGAACAACGAGCTCACCTACCGCGCCGACGGCACGATAATCCAGATAGAGGGCGCAGTAGAGATAGACCCCTCTGCCGATGAGTCTATGTACACAGAGCTGAGAGTCGCAAAGTCCGACTCGCCCATAGCCTTTGAGTCGATAGGTCTCACCGACGTCAAGAGCGCGGCTTTCGCCGACAAGTCGGTAGCCGATCTCACCGAGGGCGGATTCACCACCTTAAAGATAGGCATTACCAACCTTACCATAGAGCACAACGACGGCTCGCTTGCTTACTACAGACTGGTAGTAGCTGACCCCGCAGACCTTACCACTCCTGTCGAGGAGACCGCTCCCGCCGAGACTGTTGCTACACAGCAGACCGGCATAGTAAAGACCGAGACGGGTCACAGCCCCAAGAAGATCATGTATATCCTGATCTACGTTGTGGTGCTGATCGCGGTCATCGCTGTCATTGTTGAGTTTTTTATCTACTACGGCAACCCATACAAAAAGACTGCGGAGATCTTAAAGAGCGCTCCGCCCAGACCCAAAGCTCCCAAGCCGAATATGCTTGACGAGGATATGTTCCCCGAGGCTGCCGAAAGCCCCGAAGCCCCTGCCGAAGCAGAGGGATACGCGGAAGAAGAGTCTCCCGACGGCGGCGACTACAGCGAGGAGGACTACGAGCAGGAAGAGTACTACGATGACGACGGCTCTGAGGGCGAGTACTACGAAGAGGATGAGTACGCCGAAGAGACCTCCGAGCAGGCTGAATACGTCTCCGGCGAGGACGAGGAGTACTACGAAGAGTACGATGAAGCCGAGGAATACTACGAGGACACCGACGCGGAGTACGTTGAGGATACCGAGTACGAAGAGGCTGACGAGGATACGGAAGTATCCGGAGCAGAAGAGTCTGACGATACTGACGGTCAGACCGAGGAATAACAGCCTGATTTAAGTCAATATTTCTTAAAAGGGAGCCTTCGGGTTCTCTTTTTTTGACGCATTACCCGAAACATTTCGCTGTTTGGCTGAATTTGTTAATAAAATATGTTTAATTTTTTTATTAAAAGTGTATAATAGACAATTACCATATACTAATTTTATCATCATTGTCAATAGCAAATATTGGAAAAATATGATATAATTATAACGTAAAATTTTGCAGTGCTTTAGATTTGTGCTGTTATAAAGTTAAGGAGTTGAAGGAATATATGATGATTAAAAGGATAATCGCGGGAATGTCCGCTGCGGCTATGGCTGCAAGTATGCTGAACCTTCCCGTATTCGCCGACGAGGGTCTGTTTGGAACAGACTCGGGCAGCGGATCTATTGTCGGCACCGACAATAACGATGGCGGTGGAGACGGTACATCTAACGAAGATGTAGTCTATACCCCGTCGATATTCGATGCCAAGGTATTCGGCATGGGTCAGGAATACTGGGCATGGACTGACGAGCTGGTATCTTTTGACGACGACGGTATTGCTACCGTATCGGCAGACCCAGCATCACTCAATCCGCAGCAGGAGGAATACGTAGGCTCTGTCGGAGCAGTGGTCACACTCAAAGATAGTTTTGCCGAAACGATCGACCACGACGCTATTATCACGGGCAACCTCGCATACACATTATCCTCTGAGACTGGTGCTTATAAGACCGATTCGATACCCTTCGAGATCAAATGGATTGATAACGCATTCAGCACCATCAGCATTGATCTATACAGCTACGGTGAGGCCTGGAACACCGTCATTGAAGGCGGAGAGATCACCTTCGATGCACAAATCACCGATCTCAGCGTAACTATCCCTGAGCCCATCGTCTACACCTTCCCGTGGGATCAGGACTTCCCCGAGGTGCCCGACGACTGGAATTCTGACGGATTCATCTCACACGAGATGTTCGATCTTATCCCGGAGGGTCACGGCGCTAAGTTTACGGTTGACTATGAGGTGACCCCCGGTTATCCCTACTATATCATGGCTCTGTGCTCCGCAAACGGCTGGACCAAGCTGTATGACGAGCATATCCGTGAAAAATACGACGAGGCTGTGGCTAACGGCGACGAGGAGCTCGCTGCGACAATGAAGCCCTTACTGTGGAAAAATGAATCCATCTCCGGCATCGAGCTGAGGAGCTCATTGACGGAGGAGGAGCATAACGAACGTGTTTCCAGCGGCGGAGCTCCGGTGCTCAAGGATGACGGATTTTTCGTAGTGTACAAATCCGGAAAGCTGGAATTTGAGATCAGCCCCGACGCAGTAGACTTTATTAAGGAAGATCTCCTCGAAGATACTGGCTACGGCGGTACGCTGTTCCAGTGCTACGGCGTCGACGTGACTCATATCCATGTCGAGGAGGGCGCGGATCACAGGCACAATTATGAGAAAAAGCTCATAAAGAACGGTCATGAGGCGGAGTACACCTGCTCGGTATGCGGCGACACTTACACCAAGGTCCTCGGACACGATTACTCTGAGTCCGAGATGGTAAAGGAGCCCACCTGCACAGAGGATGGTGTCATCAGGTACAGCTGCTCCTGCGGCGACAGCTATACCGAGCCGGTAAGCAAGAAGGGTCATATCCTCAAGGAGGAGAAGGCAGCCGACGGCACAGTCACCTACGTCTGTGAGAATTGCGATTACGTATATACTCCCACCGAGGGCTGCGGGTGCGAGGAGGAGACCTGCCCCAACTGGGACAGTGAGAATAACCGGTGCGGCTGCGGCTGCAACGACGAGCCGGGATTCACGGCGTTCGAGCTGTGGGCTGACTATCAGTGGAGCCCTCCCTCTAACTGGTATACCGCAAAGCAGGACGGTCACGGCACCGACGCTTTTATCACAAACGACGGCACCTATACCGTATCCTTCGGACCCGCATACATCGACGACTCCACCGGTGAAGTCGTGTATGAGCAGCCGGCAGACGGCAGAGATCCTTATGTCTGGAATGGCGGAAATAATATCTGGCTTGTAGATATCGTTGGGCTTGCCGACGCTATAGGTGCGGGCACGGCTAACGTTTATAACTCAAAGGGCAACTTACTGAATTATTCCGAAAAGAGCCAGCTGGCTAAGGACGCCGGATTAAAGATCACTAACTGCAAGCTGTACGTTGACGGAAAGCTGTTCTACACTATCCCCGATGACAAGCTGCTCTACGGCGACCTTGAAGAGAACGGCAATATCAGAATAGAGATATACAACCAGTTCACACAGGGGAACGAGAACAGGTCATCTGATTATGATATTCCCGAATTATATAATATGCTTGAAGATCTGACCGCTTCTCAGGTAGCTGTCACCTTCGACATCGCCGGCGTTCCCGAAGGAGCTTATAATCGCTGCGTATGTCACGACAACGACAACCACACTCATATGTATCTGCCCAGCAAATATATAGAGCCCACCTGCTACAGTATGGGCGAGCAGATCTATAAATGCGATATCTGCGGTATAACACACACCGAGTATGTTGAAGTGATACCTCATACCTACGAGCTGGCTGAAATATTCACCGAGCCTACCTGCGTAAGACAGGGCGAGGGCAAATACCGATGCACCGTATGCGGTGATGAGTATTTGGATAAGATAGACCCCATCGGACACAATTACACCACTAAGGTATTCGAGCCAAGCTACACTACCCGCGGCTATACCGAGTACACCTGCGAAAACTGCGGCGACACCTTCAAGGACGACTATGTTCCCGCTCTGCACAGCCACGAGTATATCGGCAAGATAACCAAGCTGCCTACCTGCACCGAGGCTGGCGTTCGCACCTACACCTGCGAAGACGGCGACGACAGCTACACCGAGGCTATCCCCGCTCTGGGTCACAGCTACATCGACAGAGTAGTTCCCGCTACCTGCACCGAAAAGGGCTACACCGAGCACGTTTGCCTCACCTGCGGCGACAAGTACACCTCTGACGAGACAGAGGCAACAGATCACAGCTACAGCCTCAAGAGCACCAAGGAAGCTACCTGCTCCGCTACCGGCTCCAAGACCTACGTATGTGAAAAGTGCGGCGACAGCTATGTTGAGATAATACCTGTAAAGGCGCACAGCTACAAGCTTCAGAGCACTAAGGCGGCTACCTGCACCAACAGCGGCGCTGAGGTTTACGTATGCGAGGAGTGCGGCGACAGCTACGTTAAGGTACTCCCTGCAAGGGGTCACAGCTACACCACTAAGGTAGTTGCTCCGACCTACGACGAGCGCGGCTATACTCTCCACACCTGCCCCGCCTGCGGCGACTCCTATAAGGACAACTTCACCGCAAGGCTCGAGCGCACCAGCATTCGGAACGCTGTAATAAGCATAGCGAACAAGAGCTATGTATACTCCGGCAAGAAGATAGCTCCGTCATTCACAGTAAAGCTGAACGGCAATCTCCTCGTTTCCAGCACCGATTACACCTACACCTTCAAGAACAACACCAATACCGGCAAGGCTACTCTTACCATCGTCGGAAAGGGCGCATATGATGATAGCAAGTCCGTCAGCTTCTTCATCAAGCCCAAGGCTGTCAAGCTCAGCAAGCTCACCAGCACCAAGTCCAAGCAGATCACTGCTAAATGGGCAAAGGACGCTCAGGCTACCGGTTATGAGATGATATTAGGCACAAATAAGGCGATGACCAAGAACAAACAGACCTTTGACATCACCAGTAACTCGACCGTTTCAAAGACTGTGAAGGGTCTCAAGAAGGGCACTACCTATTACGTTAAGGTAAGAGCTTACAAGACCATCGACAATGAGAAGTACTACGGTGCATACAGCGCCATAAAGAGCGTAAAGTGCAAGTAACGTACAAATAACAGTCAAAGAAAAAACACCGGCGCTGCTGAAATATGCAGCGCCGGTTTCCATTGGTCTCGCATATCCGCGTGCTGTCACACGCTCCATGCGTATCGACCAATAATAAACGACATAGAATTTCTGTCTTTTACTATATTTGAAAGCTCAGCCCAGCTCCTCTATGCAGAAAAGCCGTGCCATGTAGGACTTGGACAGTCTGACTGACAGGCTGCCGGAGGCGGGGTTCCACTTGAACTGCTCCTCGTTGTAGTCGGGGTAGATGCAGCTGACCCGGGCTGCCTTGCCTTTAAGGTGGGCTACCGGCAGCGACACCGTGTCTCCTGCCGACTCGCGCCGCCACACGGCGAGGTAGTTCTTTCTGCCGCATTTGAGACCCAGCGACACCCAACTGTCCGAAAAAGAGGACAATCCCAGGCTCCAGAAGGGCAGCGCCTCGCGGATATCCTGACGTATCGACTTGTAGACGTCTATGCCCTGCTTTACCAGCGCACGGCTCTCGTCGTCGATGTTGGCGAGGTGTCCGCTCTGGTGTATGCGGAGAAGCATGGCGTTTACCATGTTGAACACTACCTCTTCCCTGTCGCGCCCGCACATGGGGTAGCTCCACACCGCCGCCTGCTCGGGAGTAACCGCCAGCGGGGCGTTTGCGGCTATCGTGCAGTAGCGTCTGTAATCGTCCTGGTCGCTGGTGGACTGTATCGAATACCTGGACAGCATGGCGTAGTCCATTCTCATACCGCCCGACGAGCAGTTCTCGATGATAAGATCGGGGTGGCGCTGCCATACGCTGTCCAGCCATTTGAGATAGGCTCTCTCGTGACCCAGCAGACCGTCGCCGAAGCTGTCGGCGTCATGCTCGGTGCCAAGCCCCGGCTCTATGTTGTAGTCCATTTTGATGTAGCCCACGCCGTACTCCTTTATCAGACGCTCGATGACAGAGTCGGCGTACTCCCGCACCTCGGGATTGCGGAAGTCCAGCTGATAGCGGGAGCGGTCATAGACCCGCTTGCCGTGGCGGGTGAAGAACCAGTCGTCCGGCTTTTCCTTTGCCAGCGGGCAGTTTATGCCCATGACCTCCAGCTCCAGCCAGACGCCGGGGATCATCTTTCTTGCGCGGATAAGATCGGTGACCTCTTTGAGCCCGCCGGGGAAGCGGCGCTCGCTCTCCCGCCATTCGCCTACCTCGTCCCACCACTGACCGTCGGCATACCAGCCGGCGTCTATGCAGAAGTAGTCGCAGCCGGTCTTTGAGGCGGCGTCTATCAGAGGTATCTCCTTCTCGGTGGAGGGATCGCCCCAGAGGCAGTTCATGTAGTCATTGAATATTACCGCCAGCACCTTGTTGTCGCGGTTGCGGCGGCGGATAATGCGGCGGTACTTTGTCATCTCGCCCACCGCTTCGTCAAAGCTAGATCCCGAAAGGGTGAGGGCGCAGGGCACCGACACGAAGCTCTCGCCGGGGGCAAGCTCCTTTGTCCAGTGTGACTCTATCTCGGAGGGTCCGGAGAGCTGCAGGTAGAGATGTCCCTCGCGGTCTGAGATCTCCCAGTGCCAAGAGCCGTTGTGCTCTATCTGCCAGAGCAGGTGGGTGCCGGTCTCGGTGTTGCCCACGTAGCCCATGGGGATATACTCCTTCGATGACCAGTTGCCCACATTGGTGCAGGCGAACACCTTTGAGGAGTGCTGCCACTCTGTCTTCATGGTCTGCTCCAGACCCAGCTCGGGGAGGGTGTAGAGCTTCCACTGAAGCTCCCTGTACCAGGAGTTGTGGCAGACGCCTATCCGCAGCTTTTCGTCCTGGGGGAGCAGTCCTTCCTTCTCGATACCGGTAAGGCAGAAGGAGGAGAGATACTCCAGCGTCTGGTTTTCCTTTCCGTTGTTGGTCACCACCGTCCAGCAGCGGACGGCGGATATGCCCTTGAAGAACTGGAAGTGCGACACCACGCGCACGCCCGTGGCTTCGTCCTTCTGTGCTACCTCTATCTTCCTGCCCAGCTGATTGCAGACATCGGTAAAGCCCGCGTATTTCAAATTGCAGCCGGGGGCGGTGATTATGTACTTGTTGCCGTGGCGCTCATAGGGACGGTCAAGCCCCGACATCTGCACCTCCACCAGGTTAAAGCCGAAGGCGCCGGAGCGCTTGCTCAGGGTGGTCTCGTCATAGGGCAGCGGCGAGAAATGCAGCAGGCGCACCTTCTTCTCGTCGTCTATCTCTATGACCATGTTGATACGGTTCTCGCTTATATCATATCTTTTCATGTGCTCAGTTCCCCGCCTTTCTCATTTCCATAAGCTTGTCGAATATCCTTGCCGCCGTGTCGAGCTTTGAAAGCTTCGGAAGCTCCGTATTGCCGCCGGCGGTTATCATGGTGACTATATTAGTATCGGTGCCGAAGCCCGCGCCCTCTGTCCTAAGCGAGTTGGCGCAGATCATATCGCAGTTCTTGCTGTACAGTTTTTTGGACGAATTTTCGATAACGTTCTCCGTCTCCATAGAAAAGCCGCAGAGCAGCTGTCCGGCGGGCTTGTGCTCGCCGAGATATTTCAGTATATCCTCAGTCCGGGTGAGGGGTATGGACATATCCCCCTCCGACTTTTTCACCTTGCTGTCGGAGACCTGTGCGGGGGTATAGTCCGCCACCGCCGCCGCCTTGACGATGATATCCTGCTCCGGCGCTGCCTTTGTCACCGCCTCAAACATATCGGCGGCGCTCTCTACCCTCACCACATTCACGAAGGGGGGCATTTCCTCGGTGCAGTCTGCCGCCACAAGGGTCACCTCCGCGCCGCGCATGGAGGCTTCCTTTGCAAGGGCTATGCCCATTTTCCCGGTGGAATGATTGGTGATGAACCTCACCGGATCTATAGCTTCGCGGGTAGCGCCGGCGGTCACAAGCACCTTGAGCCCCGCCATGTCCTTGGGGCGGGCGATCTCGTGGAGTATGCACTCTATCAGGTATGAAGCTTCGGGTAGCTTGCCGTCGCCGATATCCCGGTTGGCGAGCATACCGTTCACCGGCTCAATTATACCGTAGCCGAAGCGTTTCAGCTTGGCTATATTATCCTGAACTATGGGGTCATGCAGCATATTGTGGTTCATAGCGGGAGCCACCAGCCGTGTGCAGGGACACGCCATAACGGTGGTAGTGAGCATATCGTCGGCGATGCCGTTTGCCAGCTTGCCTATGACGTTTGCGCTTGCCGGCGCCACCAGCACGATATCTGCCGCCTTGGCGAGAGCTACGTGCTCAACGCTGTACTGAAAGCTGCGGTCAAAGGTGTCGATAAGGCAGGTGTGCTGGGTAAGCGTCTCAAAGGTTATGGGATTGATGAACTGTGTCGAGTTCTTTGTCATCAGCACATTGACCTCGGCGTGGAGCTTTGTCAGCTCGCGGGCGCAGTCCGCCATTTTGTAAGCCGCGATACTGCCGGTCACACCGAGAATTACCGTCTTTCCTGTAAGCATTTTCTGCTACCTCCCCGGAACAAAATTTCTCATTATAATAATACCACAAATCTGCTGTCAATATGTTAAAATTCGATGAACAACAAAAAGCGGCAGTCCGCTTTGGAACTGCCGCTTCATGCAGGGTAAATATCACATTATCCCTTGATAGCGAGCCTTCTTGCCTGAGGCTTTTCGGGCTGCTTTTTGGGGAGGGTAACATACAGGATACCGTTCTTGTACTCCGCCTCGATAGCGTCGATGTCTATGCCTTCGAGATCAAAGCTCCTCTTGTAGGAGCCGTAGCTTCTCTCGCGGCGGATATATCTGGGCTTTGCCTTAGCCTCGGCTGTATCAGCCTGCTCGGCGCCCTCAGCATTTTCTCCGCCCCCGGAGGTCTCCTCGGTGTGCTCGGCGGTGAGGGTAAGAGTACCGCCCTCGATATCGAGCTTCAGGTCTTCCTTATCGAAGCCGGGCAGCTCCGCTTCAAGGGTGAAGCTGTCGCCGTTATCGCGGATATCCGTCTTGAAGCTGCCGAATGCAGCGGGAACTCTGCTTCCCAGGAAGTTGTTCTCCAGATCATGGAACGCATCAAAAAAGTCCATGCTTCTTCTTTCAAAAGGTGTAAGTGTATACATAGATCATATCTCCTTTTCTTTTTCATATTATACGCTTTTTTACAGAGCATATACGCTTTCCATTGGACTCAGCCCTTTCTTTTTTCTTTTTTCTTTCTGTAATACATCATATACCTACAATATGAACTTTGTGTATCGGTTTTGTGATAATTTCCTGAAATTTAGCACTCGCGCACAGAGAGTGCTAACACTCACTTGAGTAGAGTGCTAAAGCGCCGCAAAAGACGAAGCCCCGCGCAAACGTTCCCGCGGGGCTCCTGTATGTCGCTCCATCATAGTTTCTTTATCTTTCCGGAAATGTACTGCATGATACGCAGCGAATCCTTAACGTCCACCTTGCCGTCTCCGGTGACGTCGGCTCGGGTCTTCTGTGCCGAGGTGAGGGATATCTTGCCGGAGGTGTAGTTCATCACCATAAGCGCGTCCTTGACGTCTATCTTTTTGTCGGCATTCACGTCGCCCTTGCTGTAGGTGGTACCGCTTCCCTTACGCTTGATCTTCAGGGTATACGTCCGTATGACTCCGCTGGACGCCTTGACCTTTACCACAAAGGTATTGTCGCCGTACTCCAGATTTTTCTTTCCCGCACCGCTGACCGTAGCCGCCGTGCTGTAGGGTATGCAGTTGAAGTTTACATAGCTGACCTTGCTCTCTACCGTAAAGCTGTACTCCTGGGTATAGCGGTAGAAGTTAGCCAGAAGGTCAACGCCGTCGGAGGTTATGGCGTCAAAGCGGGTGAGCAGGTTGTTGTTGTCGCCTGTGCTGGAAGGCTTGGTGCAGGCGGCAGACGGCATATTGTTGTAGACAGGTATCTTGAACTCTATCGCCGAAGCCAGCACCGCGTCGGTGTAGGCGTTCTTCATCTCCACCGCCTCGTTAGCCTGTCCGAAAACGCAGGTCATATACTGGTGGTAGTAGAGACCGTTGCCGCCGTCTATAACGTCGAACTTCTGGAGGTAAAGGGTATCCTGCTGTCTGTTGATGAAGCCCTCGCCTAAGAATATCGAGCCGCCGATTATCGACTTGTACTGATTCGTCCAGGGCAGCCAGTATGTGGGATCCTCCGTCATGGCGTATCTGCAAGCCATTTCGCCCGCCGTCATCGTCGAGGTATAGTAGGCATTGATGTCGAAGAAATTGAAGTAGCCCTCATATCCCGGAACGGTTCCCAGCGACTGTGGAGCGCCGTTGACGCCCTGCTCGTTGCGGCAGCGGGACGCAAGATGATAAGGAGAAACGCCGGACTTCTTCGCGGCGTCCATAAAGGTCTGCGCGTAGTTATATTTCACGCCGGTATCGGGTGCGGTGAAATCGCCGCTCATAAATGTACCCTTGAGTATCGCCTTGACTCCGCTCTTTTTGTGTACACTTTTATTATAGGACTGATTCTCGAACATGAATATGTAATCATCATTTATAAAATTGCGGGGATCGAGGTAGTAGGCGATTATCCCCTCAGAAGCTGCCACCCAGGTGCCGTCCAGACCGTACCAGGTACCGCTGGGAGCGTCAAAGGCGCCCTTCTCGCAGCTTTTCCACGAATTGGGAGCGCCGTCATGGACGAGGTTTCTGCCGACAACACATTCCTCCGCGAGGACGGTGTTCCAGTCGAGACCAGTTTTCTGAGCGGTAAACACCCAGTTGGGGTGGTTGGCGTGCATAGTGCGGAGATACGGCTTGTAGCTGTCCGGGAAGCCCTGAGTCTTCATGTAATTCTCAAAGGCAGTATCCGCGCCCAGCGTGTCAAGTGCCGCTTCCTCTGCGCCTGCCATAAGGCTCGCCGGGGTGCAGAGCATAACTGCCGAAAGCAAAGCTGCCGCTGCACGTCTGAATAAACCGTTCATTACAGGTCATCTCCTCACTCAAAGATTTCTGCCGGAAACGCCGCGATACGGCACTGTCCGACAAAGCGTACACTTATTATACAATGTATAAAAGGGGTTGTCAAGCCCTGTTTTGTTCACATAAAATTTACAAAAGCCGTTTTTACGGACTTTTTAAAGTGATTACAAAACGGTAACATCGAATCTTGTGTCAGCTGTAATATCCTCAACACAATATCTAGTTAGATAAAAAAGCTATGTCAAAATCACTAAATTTTTACTTGAATTTTCTACATAAGACCATATTGACTAAATTTTCTTTTAGTGTTATAATTCTGATACCGAATGTAACAATTGCGTAACCTTTTACAGTTTTTGTACAGTTAGCAAAAAGAAAAAATAATATGTACGATTTGTAAACAGGTGGCTGGAAACGCTGATGCCTTCGGACTTGTGTAAAAATGTTGATTTAAAATAATTTTGGAGAATCGGGGGATAATTATGGACAAACGTTTCCACAAGCGCGCAATTACCGCTGCTACCGCCGTGATGACCTTGACAACGGTCGTCACCTCGGTCGATGCGGCAGAAAAAAATGAAATAACTATCGAGAGCAGCAGAAGCTCAGTTTCGGCGGGTGAGAGCTTTGATCTGAATGTGGGCTACAACCCGGGCGCTACCGGCGTTTCCGGCTTCACCATTGACCTTCACTACGATCCGAGCGCCGTCACCTTGCAGGTGCCCGACGAATCCAGCTATGCGCCTGACAGCAAGTTCGCGCTTGTGACCAATTTTGAATACGCGGACGGTACCGTGCGTATCGTGGGCGGCAGCATGAGCGGCACAAACATCAAGACCGAGACGGTCATCGCCAATCTGGACTTTACCGTAAATGACGGCTACAGCGGCGATGTAGGCTTCTGGACTGAGGTGCAGGATCTTGTATATACCGACGGCGAGGAGTTTGTCAACGCCGAGTTCACCGCTTACGGCGAGTATACTCAGTATACTATCACAGCGGAGGCTCCCGTCACCACCACGGTGCCGGAGACTACTCCCACCACAACAGAACCGGTGACGACTCCCGAGCCGGAGACTCAGCCCAGCGAGACAGAGCCGGAGCCTGAGCTTCCCGAGACTATGATCCCGCCCGAGACGGTGATCATTCCCGAGGTCACCGAACCGGAGACCGAGCCGGAAGTGCCGGACACCGCGCTTCCCGACGAGACAGTCCCCGAAGAGGATGATGACAGCACCGACACCCAGCCCGCCTATGACGGGCAGTCGGACGGCGACGCTTTGTTTGAGCACAAGCAGGGCGGCGAGGATTTCGTGGGCGAGACTGCTTTGCAGTACATCTTCTCGCCTTATGACTACACCGAGCAGACAGGCACCGTTGACATCTCGGTAACAGTCGAGTCGGACGGTACGGCAAGCGGCGGCATCGGTATGCAGACCGAGGAGGGCTGGAAGATATATTCCGCAAGCGCCGACGGCAGCGGCGAGACCGTATGGACAGCCGAGGACGTTGATCTCTCCGGCGTGAGCGGCTCTGTTGCGGTACAGATCTACTACTTAGAGCATGATTCTGAATTTAAGATAACCGATATTTCCGTTACCTCCGACGGCGAGGAGACACCCGCTCCAGAGGAGGCTCCGGCAGCTGACGAATACGACGATCAGCAGTCGGAAGACAACGGATATGCCGACGGCAGCGATGACGGCACAGAAACTCCCGCACCTGTTGACACTCCCGACGAGGAGGAGCAGGCAACAGAGGCTCCTGCCGAGGATCCCGAGACCGAGGAGAAGGAGGAACAGAACGACGCTCCCGAGGATGCGGCAGCACCCGACGCGGCAGTTCCCGGGGACGAGGACACCGCAGAAGAGCCGGCAGTCACCGAAGCTCCCAGCCAGGACGCTCCCGAAAGCGACACCACCACTACCACCGTTGCTCCGGCAAGCGCTCCCTCTAACAGCTCACCTGCGGCAGCACCCGCAGCAGCAGCCTCCGGCAAGGACAGCAACCCTCTCACCGGCGACGGCTTTATCGGCAGACACGCGCTGCCTCTGGGTATAATCCTTGCTTGTCTGGGACAGATAATCTACTCCACATACCGTCTGACCCGCAAGGAGCAGTAAACCAAAGCTATAGAAGCGGAGCTGCATAAAAAAGCTGCACTTCCCCGCTACAAGAAGTGCAGCCCGCAGACCGTTTTCGTAATAGACCTCATAATAAACCTCTAAAGCAGAAAAGCGGCCTTTTGACAGGTCGCTTTTTTGTGTCATGATTCCAGCGGCTCCAGCTCGTTCAGGTCATAGGGAGTCTTCTGGTATACGCAATGGTTGAGCCAGTTGGCGTAGAGCATATTCGCCGAGCAGCTCCAGTTGAACCGGGGCACCGCATTTACGTCGCCGTAGGGGAAATAGTGCTTTGGCTTCTTGGGGTTCAAGCCCTTCTTCATGTCGCGGTCATACTCCTGCGCCAGCGTATCGCGGTCGTACTCGCAGTGACCGGTGAGGAACACCTGCCGCTGTGAGAGGTCGGAGATGATATGCACTCCCGCCTCCTGCGACTCCGCCAGTATCTCAAGCTCGT
This sequence comes from uncultured Ruminococcus sp., assembly GCA_902766335.1. Taxonomy (GTDB): domain Bacteria; phylum Bacillota; class Clostridia; order Oscillospirales; family Ruminococcaceae; genus YE71. The sequence continues at coordinate 14,257 of CACXDI010000144.1, forward strand.
TCACCTTCTCGATGTCCTCCCGCCGTATCTCGGTGTGGCGGGAATGGGGGCAGAAGAAGGTGTCGCCGAAGCCGCGCATCAGCGGGTGGTGCTGATCGAGGGTCTTGTGCAGGAACACACCGAACATCTTTCTCGGCAGCATATACTTCGGCACGCCGTAGTGATAGTACAGCGCCGCCTGAGCGCCCCAGCATATATGTATTGTGGAGAACACGTTTCTCTTGCTCCATTCAAAGACGTCGCACAGCTCGTCCCAGTAATCCACATCGGCAAACTCCAGCTGCTCCACGGGAGCGCCGGTGATTATCAGACCGTCATAGCGGTTGTCCCGCACCTCGTCAAAGGACTTGTAGAATTTCAGCATATGCTCCTGCGGGGTGTTCTTCGGTATATGACCCGTCTGCACAAGGTCTATATCAACGTGCAGCGGAGTATTTGAAAGCAGTCTTAGCAGCTGCGTCTCGGTGACTATCTTGTTGGGCATAAGATTGAGTATGGCGATCTTCAGCGCTCTTATATCCTGATGCACCGCGCGGTCATCGGGTATTACGAATATATTTTCTTCCTCCAGCGTCGCAAACGCCGGCAGATTGTCGGGTATCTGTATAGGCAATTCTGTTACCACCTTTGATAAAACTTTTAGATATAAAATGATTATAACACTTTTTGCGAAGCTTTTCAAGCGGTGAGGCTCGAATTAAGCTTTTATTAATATTTTCTCAAACTACTTGATTAAAACGACAAAATGTAGTATAATAATAGATGTATAGGCGGCTGACACGAGCTGCCCGACTAAAATCATTCTCCGGTGACTGTTATGATGAAGAAAAAACACAACAATCCATATATATATGCCGGCGTGACCGCGATATCAGTCATCAGCTTTACCATGCTGCTGATATTCATAATCTTCCGGCACAAGGAGCTTTCCTCTGCCATGGACAAGCTCTCGAAGGCTTTGCAGCCGGTGATCATCGGCTGTATCATCGCATACCTGCTGGCACCCATCTGCAACCGGTTCGAGCGGCTGTTCAAGAGGATACTGCCCAAAAACGAGCGGGGCGAAAAGGTGTCCTCGGCGCTGGGCGTAGTGTGCAGCTCGCTGGCGGCGCTCATGGTGATAGTGGTGCTGGTATCGCTCATTGTGCCGGCTACCTTCAACAGCCTGGTGTCGCTGATAACCTCGGTGCCGGACTACGTGCTCCAGTTCATCGACTGGGCGAACAAAAAGCTCGCAGACTACCCGATGATATACAAGTACCTGATGAATGCGGTAGACACAATATATGACCGCTTCTCCAAGTGGACGCAGGATCAGTTCATGCCCTCGATGCAGACGGTTCTCTCGGGCGTGGGCAACGGTATCGGCATAGCGCTTCAGTGGCTGCTCAACATCATAATCGGCTTTATCGTGGCTATCTACCTGCTCAGCTCCAAAAAGCTGTTTGCAAAGCAGGGCAAGATGACCCTCTTCGCCGCATTCCGTCCCGGAGTGGCTGAGAAGATATACGAGGAGATACTCTACGCAGACAAGATGTTCTCGGGATTCCTGCGCGGCAAGCTGCTTGACTCCACGCTTGTGGGTCTCATCTGCTTTGCGGTGCTCAAGCTCATGGGCTTCCAGGACGTGGTGCTGATAAGCGTTATCATCGGCGTCACCAACATAATCCCCTTCTTCGGGCCCTTTATCGGCGCGGTGCCCTGTGCGCTCATCGTGTTCGTCACCGACCCGAAAAAGTGTCTGTACTTTATCATCTTCATACTGATATTACAGCAGTTCGACGGCAATATATTAGGCCCCAAGTGCATGGGCAGCAACATCAACCTGTCGGCGTTCTGGGTGCTGTTTGCGATACTCCTGTTCGGACGCCTGTTCGGGTTCATGGGAATGCTGCTTGGCGTGCCGATATTCGCGGTCATTTATGACATTCTCCGCAAGGTGATATACTACCGCCTGCACAAAAACGGCAGAGACGATCTGCTGCCGGAGGACAAGAAGCCGGACAAACCGCCGGAGGATACGCCTCAGGAAGCAGTCGAGACAGCGGCAGAGATCCCCGCCGAAAAGACCGGGACCGCCGAGGTCTGATATCTGATGTAAATATTTTATAAAAAAATATACTTCCGACTTGAATTGACAAAATTTTTGTTATATAATATACTGTGGACATTTTTTCAGCCCCTGTCGGGGGAGCAATAATAAATTATCCTATTTTCGGAAGGAGCGCTTTTTAATGGGTGGATTTTTCGGAGCAGTCGGCAAGGACAGAGACAATACCGTTTTCGATGTTTTCTATGGCACCGACTATCACTCCCACCTTGGCACCCGCCGTGCGGGTATGGTGATGTACGACGAGGATAAGGGCTTTGACAGATCGATACATAATATCGAGAACTCCCCTTTCCGCACCAAGTTCGCCGGTGATGTCAACTCAATGAAGGGTCATATGGGTATCGGCTGTATCTCAGACTACGAGGCTCAGCCGCTGCTGATACGCTCTAAAGTCGGCACCTACGCTATCACCACAGTCGGCAAGATAAACAACACCGAGGAGATACTGGAAAAGCTGTTTGAGAACAGCCACCTGCATTTCTTTGAAATGAGCGGCGGCGAGGTGAACGCTACCGAAATGGTGGCGGCTATCATCAATCAGAAGGAGAGCATAGTTGAGGGTATCCGCTACGCTCAGGAGCTTATCGACGGCTCTATGACCATGCTGGTAATGACCAGGCAGGGCATCTACGCCGCAAGAGACAAGCTGGGCAGGACTCCCTGCGTTATCGGCAAAAGCGAAAACGGCTTCTGCGCGGCGTTTGAGAGCTTCTCCTACCTTAACCTGGGCTACACCCATTACCGCGAGCTGGGTCCCTGCGAGATAGTGCTGCTCACTCCCGAGACTGTAATAAACATCGCTCCCCCCCGTGAGGAGATGAAGATATGCACCTTCCTTTGGGTGTACTACGGCTATCCGTCCTCTTCATACGAGGGTGTGAGCGTTGAGGATATGCGCTACAACTGCGGCGCAGCGCTCGCCAAGCGCGACAACGCCCGTCCTGACCTGGTGGCAGGCGTTCCCGATTCCGGTATCGCCCACGCTATCGGTTACTCGAACTACTCGAAGATACCCTTCTCGAGACCGTTCATCAAGTACACTCCCACCTGGCCCCGCTCCTTCATGCCCCCCAACCAGACTCAGCGCAACCGCATCGCACGCATGAAGCTGCTGCCGGTGCAGAGCCTTATCAAGGACAAGAGCCTGCTGCTGATAGACGACAGCATCGTCCGCGGCACCCAGATGAGAGAGACCACCGAATACCTGTTCCAGTCGGGAGCTAAGGAAGTACATATCAGACCCGCCTGTCCGCCGCTGCTTTACGGCTGCAAGTATCTGAACTTCTCCCGCTCCAGCTCGGAAATGGATCTTATAACCCGCCGCGTCATCGCAGACCGCGAGGGCGACAAGGTGAGCGCCGAGACGCTGGCGTCCTATGCAGACCCCGACAGCGCGAACTACGCCGCTATGGTTGAGGAGATCAGAAAGCAGCTGAAATTCACCAGTCTGCGTTTCCACCGCCTCGACGATATGCTGGACTCCGTGACCGGAATAGACCACTGCAAGCTCTGCACCTACTGCTGGGACGGCAGAGAGTAAAAAAAGACAACAAAAATCGGACGACCCGAAAGCCGTCCGATTTTTTATAATATTGCTCCTCCAATTAAACATTGCCGGAAAGGCGCAGGCAAAAATAAAAAATATCAAGGCGTAAAAGCGCAGATGGGCTGTCGCCCTTCAAGCTTTTACAACGCAGA
>CACXDI010000145.1 GCA_902766335.1 uncultured Ruminococcus sp.
CCAGTTCGTAGAGATCATGGCTTGTCCCGGCGGCTGCATCAACGGCGGCGGTCAGCCTGTTCAGAGCGACAGCGTAAGAAACTTCGTAGACCTGAAGGCTATCAGAGCTAAGGCTCTGTATGACGCTGATGCTGATATGGATCTCAGACGTTCTCATGAGTCTCCTGTTATGGATCTGCTCTACAAGGACTTTTTCGAGGCTCCCGGCGCTCACAACGCTCACAAGTATCTGCATACTACCTATGTTCCCAGAAACAAGTTCTGAGCGTAAAAAAGCATAGCTAATTTGACCCGATCGACTGTTTTATGCCGATCGGGTCTTTTTGTTTGGACTTGCACTTGACAATAGACTAAAAATGGTATATAATATAGAAAGATATTTTTGTTCGTAGAGTGCATTAGCACATTTGTTCCACTTGTGGAAGTACAGCGCCGTAGTTTTAGCTTTTGATACTTCTTGCGGGCTGTAATTGCCGGAGTTGTTCGTTTTGACTCCGCCGGAAAGCTTTAGCTTTCCTTATGTATCGCAAATGTCATTTTAATCGGAGCGGGCTCTGAAGTCTTATTTTATATTTGCGGTCAGTATTGAATATAGAATATCGTCACTACTTTATTGAAAGGAGAAGGACTGCTCTGAGGGTGTTTTATGCCTTTTTTCAGATCGCAGTCAGTTTCAGATGGCTATTCAGAACAAATCATCAAAGCGCCGCGGTGCCGGCACACAGAAAAAAATGCACACATCACGCGGCAGACAAAAGCAGGAAAGAAAGGTCTATAAGGTAGCGGAGGAAAAGAATAACGTTCCTCTGCTGTCTCAGTTGGCGGGAGGAAATCCCAGGAGAGAGAAATCACTTTCGCCGCTTACGGCAAAGGGACAAACATCGTCTGATCAGGACAGAAGAGGCAGACAGTATCATGATAATACGCGGAGAAATCAGCAGTACAGAAGCAAGCAGCAGCCTGTAAGGAAAGAACAGCGCAAGACTCCCGTAAAGATCATACCGCTGGGCGGACTTAACGAGATCGGCAAGAACTTTACCGTGATCGAATGCTCTAACGATATGTTTATAATCGACTGCGGACTTGCTTTCCCGGACAGCGAAATGCTCGGCGTCGATATAGTTATACCGGATTTCACTTATGTTGAGCAGAACAAGGAAAAGCTCCGCGGTATAGTGATAACCCACGGTCACGAGGATCACATCGGCGCTTTGCCGTATTTTCTCAAAAAGATGAATGTGCCTGTTTACGGCACAAGGCTTACGCTGGGACTTCTTGAGGGCAAGCTGAAAGAACACGGCTTGCTAGGAAGTGTTAAGCTTATACCTGCCGAACCCAGAAAGACCATTCGGCTGGGCTGTATGGCTGTTGAGCCTATCAGAGTCAACCACTCTATACCCGACGCTGTAGGCTTTGCCGTCCACACGCCCGCCGGAGTGCTGGTACACACCGGCGACTTCAAGGTGGACTATACACCTATCGAGGGTTCGGTCATTGACCTTGCAAGGTTTGCCGAGCTTGGAAACAAAGGCGTTTTGGCACTTATGAGCGACTCGACAAACTCTGAGCGTGCGGGTTATACTATGAGCGAGCGCAAGGTGGGCGAGAGCTTTGAGAAGCTGTTCGCACAGGCTGAGGGCAAGAGACTTATAATCGCAACTTTCGCCTCAAATATCCACCGCGTACAGCAGATAGTCAACATCTGCGAGCGCACCGGCAGAAAGGTAGCTGTTTCCGGCAGGAGCATGGTGAATGTTATCAGCAAGAGCGTCGAGCTGGGATATCTGAAGATACCGGAAGGTCTGCTTGTGGATATCGAAATGGTGGGACGCTATCCCGCTGAGGAGCTTTGTATCGTGACCACCGGCAGTCAGGGCGAGGCGATGTCCGCCCTTACCAGAATGGCACGCGGGGAGCACAGAAATGTAACTATAACTCCCAATGATTTCATTATCATCTCGGCAAATCCCATTCCCGGCAACGAGAAGTTCGTCACCAAGGTGGTGAACAGCCTGCTTGCACAGGGCGCAAACGTCGTCTACGAGTCTATGTACGAGGTACACGTTTCGGGACACGCCTGTCAGGAAGAGCAGAAGCTAATCCTTTCGCTCACGAAGCCCAAGTATTTTATTCCGGTACACGGCGAGTACAAGCACCTTATGAAGCACGCAAAAACCGCTATGTCTGTCGGTATCCCGAAGGAGAATATCATAATCACTTCGATTGGAAGCGTTATCGAGACGGACGGCTTTGATATGCGCGTGACGGGCACCGTGACTGCCGGAAATGTTCTGGTAGACGGTCTCGGCGTCGGGGACGTCGGATCTATAGTTCTCCGCGACAGAAAGAAACTCGCCGAGGACGGTCTGATAATCTGCTTTGCTACCGTGGACAGACAGGCAGGCGAGATACTTGCGGGCCCTGATATCGTTTCCCGCGGATTTGTTTATGTCCGCGAGAGCGAGGAGCTTATGGACACCGCCCGCAGGCTTGCTACAGACGCGCTTCAGGAGTGTCTGGACAGGGATATGCATGAATGGAATGCGATAAAGAATCATGTTAAGGACGTTCTGAGCGAGTATATATATCAGACAACTCAGCGCAGTCCTATGATCCTGCCTGTAATGATGGAAATTTAACTATCATTTGTCATAATGTGAAAGGACAATAAACTATGAAGGAAACAAATGGCGTGCAGCTTGTGATACGCATCACGTCTATAGCTGCCGCTGTATGTGCCATTGTTGCTTCGGTGCTTCTGAAACAGTCTCAGCGTACCGAGAGCATAGGCACGCTTATGCTTATTTCCTCTGTGATCGTGCTGATACTGCTGGCGGTGGAATACTTTTTCTTTGCAAGCAGTACCAGAAAATATATAGCCAAAAGCGCGGCACAGCTGAATAAGACGGAAAAAGAGTCTCTGCTCAATTTCCCGGCTCCGGCAGTTATCATAGATCAGGATAACTGTATCGTGTGGTATAACAAGCTTTTCGGAAAGACAGTCGTCAAGGGTCTCGAGCCTTACGGTATTGCTATAAACGATCTTTTCGATATAGATATGAATGCGATATTCGGACGTGAGGGCGACAGAATATGCAAGGACGGGAAGTTTTATAACGTCCGCGCTATCCATACCGATCACGGCGGGGATATGGCTATGCTGTATTTTGCAGATACTACCGAGCTTGTGGAGCTTGATTACGAGAAGCGTCAGTCGCATCAGTCTGTTATAATTATAATGATAGACTATTACGAGGAGCTTATCTCTAATATCAGAGAGAGCGAAAAGGCGCATCTGCTGGTAAGCATCGAGCAGCTGATCGAGAACTTTATCGACGGTACAACGGGTATCTCCCGCCGCGCCGGCAACGACCGTTTCTATGTTATCCTTGAGGAGCGTTATCTTCAGCCGATAATCGAAAAGCGGTTTGAGATACTTGAAAAAGCACGCAAGATTAGAGTAAGCGACAGGGCGGGTATCACGCTGTCTATCGGCGTCGGTCATGACGCGGAAAATCTTGCGGAGAGCGAGAAGTACGCCAAGAAGGCGCTTGATATGTGCCTCGGACGCGGCGGAGACCAGGCGGCAGTGCGTACTGCTGACGGTTATGAGTTTTACGGCGGGCAGTCGAAGGGTATGTCGAAGAACACCCGCGTTAAGTCCCGAATGGTGGCTAACGCGCTTATCGAGATAATCGGAAGCTATGACAGAGTGCTGGTAATGGGTCACCAGTGGGGCGACCTTGACAGCATCGGTTCGGCAGTCGGTATCTGCGACGCGATAAAGGCAATGGGACGCGAGAGCTATGTTGTGACCGACCGCAGCAAAAATCTTGCCACAACGCTTATCGAGCATATCGAGGAGAACAGTATAAAGAAATACTTTATCACTCCCAAGGACGCTATGACAAAGCTTGATGACAGCACTCTGCTTATCATTACCGATACGCATAACCCGGCGATCGTGGACTGCAAGGAGCTTCTGGAGCATTGTATGCACAGAGTGGTGATAGATCATCACCGGCTGATAATCAATCCTATAGATGATACCGAGCTTTTTTACCACGAACCGTCAGCGTCCTCAGCTTGCGAAATGGTAGCGGAACTTCTGGAGTATTTCCCGGATACCTCCCTTGCTACTCCCATAGCCGAGGGTCTGCTTTCGGGTATCATGCTTGACACCAAGAACTTCATAATGAACACCGGCGTCAGGACGTTTGAGGCGGCAGCGTTCCTGAAGCGCCAGGGAGCTGATACCGTTTCGGTAAAGAGACTGTTCTCAAATTCTCTCGACACCTACCGCGGCAAGGCTGCGATCATAGATTCTACCGAGATATACCGCAAATGCGCTATAGCCGTAGCAGAGCAAAGCTATGACAATATCCGTATCGCTTCGTCAAAGGCTGCTGATGAAATGCTTGAGATAACGGGCGTCAATGCTTCGTTTGTTATTTACAGACAGGGCGAGACGGTCAACATTTCTGCCCGAAGCCTTGGAAGCTACAATGTACAGCTTATAATGGAAACTCTCGGAGGCGGAGGTCACCATACTATGGCTGCCTGCCAGTTAAAATGCACGCTTAAAGACGCGCGCAGACAGCTTGGCAACGCTATCGACGAGTATATAAGAAATAATTAAATGTGAAATGAGGGACCATATATGAAAGTTATTCTGATCAAAGACGTAAAGGGCTCCGGCAAAGCAGGCGACACTATAAACGCCGCAGACGGATATGCAAGAAATTATCTGCTGAAAAACGGTCTTGCCGTTGAAGCAAATGCAAAGAACCTCAATGAGCTTGCGGGCAAGAAAGCTTCCGCCCAGCACAAGCTTGATGTTGAGAAGGCTGAGAATGAAAAGATCGCCGCCGCGCTCGAGGGCAAGGAAGTGGTTGTCAAGGCAAAGGCAGGACAGGGCGGAAAGCTCTTCGGAGCCGTAAAGACCTCGGTAGTAGCCGACGCTGTTTCCGAGCAGTACGGTCAGACTATTGACAAGAAGAAGATCACCCTTAACAGCGAGATAAAGAGCTTCGGCGACTATTCCGCAGTTATAAAGATGTCTCAGGGCGTTTCATGCACCATAAGCGTTAAGGTGGTAGAGGGCTGATGGCAGCAGGGTTTGCTCAAGAGCTGAATGGCTTAAAAAGCACCAAGTCCATTTATGCTCCCGACGCCGAGCAGGCAGTTCTGGGCGGTATCCTGGTAGATCCCTCCAAGCTGTCTGAGGTGCTTGAGATACTCAAGCCCGAGAGCTTTTATCTTCCGGTACATCAGGGGCTGTTTTCAATAATCAATCAGCTATTCTCGGTTGAGAGAGATATTGATCTGGTAATGCTGATCGACGAATCGGTCATGCGGCGTGTGTTCAATACTCCGGAAATGGCGCGGAGCTATCTTAAAGGACTGATGGACGCGATACCTTCTACCGCAAACATCGTCAAGCAGTGTCAGATCGTGCACGAGAAGTACCAGATGCGGCTGCTCGTACAGATCGCCAGTGATATCATCAATAAAGCCGAAGAGGGCGTGGAAGATCCCAATGCCATGCTTGATCTTGCCGAGCAAAATATTTTTGATATCAGAAACGGCGAGATAAAGGGTCTTACCCAGATAACCGAGCCGCTTATCCAGGCTTTTGAACACCTGCAGGAGATCACCGGCGAGGATAAGGACAAGCATAGGACAGCTCGATCAGGCTTCGCTCAGCTTGACGCGGTAACGAACGGTCTTAATAATTCCGATCTTATCATTATCGCGGCGCGTCCTGCTATGGGCAAGTCTGCCTTTGCGCTGAATATAGCTGTAAATATGTGCAAGAGCTCCAGGAAAGACGTTGCTGTATTCTCTCTTGAGATGGGCAAGGAGCAGCTGGTTACCCGTATGCTTTCTTCCGAAGCGCTGGTAAACAACAACGCGCTCCGTTCCGGAAAGATCGAGGACAAGGACTGGGAACATCTTGTGCGGGCAGTGGATCAGCTTTCCAGTCTGCCGATATACCTTGATGACGGCGCGGGAATAACTGTTCCACAGATGAAGGCAAAGCTCAGAAGACTCAACAATCTCGGACTTGTTGTGATAGACTATCTTCAGCTTATGGAATCGCCCAACAAGCACTCCAGCCGTGTGAACGAAGTTTCCGAGATCACCAGACAGCTTAAAATAATGGCTAAGGAGCTTAATGTTCCGGTAATAGCCCTCTCGCAGCTTTCGAGAAGCTCTGAAAAGCGTGATGATAAGCGTCCGCTGCTTTCAGACCTTCGTGAATCCGGCTCTATCGAGCAGGACGCGGATATCATTCTGTTCCTTTACAGAGACGCTTATTACCAAAAGGACGCTTCCGATAAGACGGTGGCTGAGTGTATCGTTGCGAAAAACCGTCACGGACAGACGGACACGATAAACCTTTCCTTCCGCGGAGAATATACTTTGTTCCGCGGCACAGATATGAGACGAGACGAAAACTGACATGATCGAAAGAGTAATTTCTGCGATAAGCAGATATCAAATGATACAGCCTGAGGAGAGTTTACTGTGCTGCCTTTCCGGCGGCGCCGACAGCGTAGCTCTCCTTATTTGCTTACACGAGCTGGGATATAATGTAAAAGCCTGTCATATCAATCATAACCTTCGGGGCGAAGAATCTGACCGCGACGAGCAGTTTTGCCGTGAGCTTTGTGAAAGGCTTGTCGTCCCGCTCGAAGTCTACAGCATAGACGTCAAGTCCTATGCCGCAGAGAACAAGCTTGGTACCGAGCAGGCGGCGAGAATAATGCGCTACAGGATATTTGAGCAGACCGGCTGCGACAAGATATGCACCGCGCATACCCTGTCTGATTCTCTGGAGACGCTGCTGTTCAATCTGTCAAGGGGCACCGGGCTAAAAGGTCTTGCGTCTATACCCGCAGTTCGCGGCAGGATAGTGCGTCCGCTGATAGAGTGCAGCAGGGAAGAGGTAGAGCAGTTCCTGACCGGGCGCGGACAGACATGGGTCACCGATTCCACCAATCTCACCGATGACTATGACCGCAACCGTATCAGGCACAATGTTATACCGGCGCTCAAGGAGATAAATCCCTCGCTTGAAAAGACTATACGCGGAACGCTTTGCAATCTGAGGGAGGATTCCGCATTTATCGAGGCTGAGACCGACAGCTTCCTTGCTAAAGCGAGGAAGGATAAGGGTCTTGACTGTGCGCTGCTTGAAAAAGCTCCTGCCGCGATATCCGGCAGAGCGATAAAGCGTCTTTGCGATGAAGCGGGTCACGATTGCTCCCGCGAGACGGTGAATAATATCCGCGAACTGCTGGGCGGCGGCAAGCTGACGCTGGGATACGGACTGTATGCCGTTGCGAAAAATGGTGTTCTCTTTATAGAAAAACAGCCCGAGGAGATACCGTATACCGAGGTAAGCGTGAACGGCAGCGGCAGCTACAGCTTCCTTGATAAGACGGTGGAGATGATAATTGAGCCTAATAGTAAAAAAAATGCAAACTTTCATAAAAAATTAACATATTTCCTGCTGGATTATGATAAAATAAAAGGTGACATTGTGATAAGAAACCGCCGCGCAGGCGACAGGATAAAGCTTGCAGGCAGGCAGCATACATCGGATCTCCGCAAGCTTATGCAGTCAAAGCTGGAACGCGGTGAACGCGGAAGGTGCGTATTGCTGTCGGACGGCGAGGGCGTTATAGCCGCTGAGGGTTTCGGGATCGCCGACAGAGTGAAGCTTACAGATCAGACAAAAACCGTTTTGCTCTGCAAAATTTCATCGGGTTGTCACAATGACGGTATATAATCAGAGATTATAGTATATTATATATACGATACCGCACTTTTTCAATAGAAAGGTAGTGTTAAAGTAATTGAAGAACAACTCAAAATCGTTTCTTATATATCTTCTTATTGCGAGTATGCTTATCGGTGGTATGATCTATGCGCTTTCGTCGCTGAGCAAGACCAAGGATAAGACGGAATACTCGAAGATCATGAGGTATTTTGACGATCTGAAGGTATCTGAGTTCACCTTTAATCTCAATAACGGCGAGCTTACCTATAAGCTCCAGGGCGACGCTAAGGACAAGGAACGCAACTACACGGTACCTAATGTAAGCCTGTTCGTCAATGAGGTGCTGGGGTCTGAGGACGGAGAGAATTACCGCCACAAATACGACGAGGCTAATCCCGATGCTCCGCTGAAATACGATCTGGTGCCTATCTCAGACAACAGCTTTTGGCTGAATCTTATCCCGACGCTTCTTATGCTGGGCGTGATGATCTTCTTCTTTGTATGGATGATGCGGAACGCCGGTACGGGAAAGATGACCGGCTTCGGAAAGTCCAATGCCCACAAGGCTCCCGATTCCCAGAAGGCAACCTTTGCAGATGTAGCAGGTGCCGATGAGGAAAAGGAAGAGCTTCAGGAGATAGTTGACTTCCTGAAGGATAACAACAAATACAACGAGCTTGGCGCACGCATACCCAAGGGCGTACTGCTTATGGGACCTCCCGGAACAGGTAAGACTCTGCTCGCAAGAGCCGTTGCCGGCGAGGCGGGCGTAGATTTTTACTCGATATCCGGTTCCGACTTTGTTGAGATGTTCGTCGGCGTCGGCGCTTCGCGTGTGCGCGATCTGTTCGATCAGGCTAAGAAGAATGCACCTGCTATCATCTTTATAGATGAGATCGACGCCGTAGGACGTCAGAGAGGTGCAGGTCTGGGCGGTGGTCATGACGAGCGCGAACAGACCCTTAACCAGCTGCTGGTAGAAATGGACGGCTTTGAGGCCAACGAGTCGGTCATCGTTATGGCGGCTACCAACCGAAGCGATGTACTCGATCCTGCGCTGCTGCGTCCGGGACGCTTTGACAGACAGATACTTGTAGGCTATCCTGATATCAAGGGCAGAGAAGAGATACTCAAGGTACACACCCGCAACAAGCCGCTGGCTCCCGATGTTTCCCTCAAGGAGACCGCTCAGAGCACCGTAGGCTTTACAGGTGCCGAGCTTGAGAACCTTGTAAACGAAGCGGCGCTGCTTGCAGCCCGTGCAAACCGCAAGGCTATCACCCGCAAGGATATGGAGGAAGCAGCTATCAAGGTAGTTGCAGGTCCCGAGAAGAAGTCCAAAGTCGTTACCGATCAGGAGAAGAAGCTCACCGCTTATCACGAGGGCGGTCACGCGATCTGCCATTACTTCTGCGATACTCAGGATAAGGTACACCATGTCACCATTATCCCCCGCGGTCAGGCAGGCGGCTTTACCATGAGCCTTCCTGAGAAGGATAAGGCTTATGTCTCCAAGAACGAGATGTATGAGAGCATTATCGTTCTGCTGGGCGGAAGAGTTGCCGAGAAGATCATTCTCGACGATATCTCAACAGGCGCTTCCAACGATCTGGAGCGTGCCACCGCAACAGCAAGGAACATGGTCACCAGATACGGCTTCAGCGAGAATCTCGGCCCTGTCGTTTATGGCAGAGGAGAGCATGAGGTATTCCTCGGACGTGATTACAGCAGCACTCCCAGCTATTCCGAGAATGTTGCTGCAGAGATCGACTCCGAGATACGCAGCATAGTAGAGAGCGCCTTTGAGGACTGCGAACAGCTTATCAAGGCTCACATCGACAAGCTGCATCTTATCGCTCAGTATCTTATCAAGCACGAAAAGATAGACGGCCCCGAGTTTGAAAAGCTCATGAGGGGCGAGCTTGACGAAAGCGAGTTCATGCCTCCCGAGCTGAGAGGCGGCTTCGGCGATTCCTCACCTTCATACGATTTTGACAGTGTAGATCAGTAATTACAGCACCGCAGGATATACAATTCCTGCGGTGCTTTTTTGTTATATGTCACAAATATTATTATTGCCTGACTGTTTCTGTCACAGAACCGGTCTTTAAAATGATTTACTACAGAATATGATCGTATTCTAAAGAAAGGAGGTGCAGGATCGCGTATGAAGAAAAAGGATAACATATCCAGAACTGAAAGGGCGGTATACAGGTACAAGGATACCGTCTACGGGCTTGCGGTAACACAGCTGAGGTCAAAGCCGAATGCCGATGATGTTTTCCAGGAGGTTTTTATGACCTATCTTGAAAAGGCGCCGGATTTTGAGTCCGATGAGCATGAAAAGGCTTGGCTTATCCGTACCACGATAAATATAAGCAGAAGATATACGGTACTGCCCCGGTGGATATCGCTGGAGAATTTTTCCGGGGAGCCTGCCGATATAAGCCTTGAGACCGAGCAGCAGCGCCGGGTTTTCAACGAGGTGCAGTCTCTGCCGGAAAAGTACCGCCTGGCGATCTACCTGTATTACTTTGAAGGAATGCCTGCAGCCGAGTGCGCGAGGGTGCTGAAGATAAGCGAGGAAGCGCTTCGCAAACGGCTTTCGCGTGGACGTGATATCCTGCGTAAAAGATTGGAGAGTGACAGATATGAAACAGACATTCAAGGAAATAAAGGCACAGCTTACCCCTAATAACAGAACGGTGACCGAGCTGATTGACCGTATAAACGGAAATGAAACGCCTGCGGTAAAGACTGCCGGGCTTCGCTGGGCGGTAGCGCTGCCCGTTGTGGCTGCTCTCGGTATAGCGATACTGGGCGGAATGATCTCTGTGTCGGATAAAGATGTGCTTGAGATCGAGCCGGTCAGCAGCAGTTCGTCTGCAACGGATTCGGTGGTGTCAGAGACCAGAAAGGAGTTCGGATATCCTGCGGCGCAGGTGGAGACCAAAGTCGAAGCCGCGGACGGTATATTCGATTTTAAGAACGGCGGCTACTACAGCATGGAAAAGCACCAGCCCAAAGACCCGCCCGACGAGGAGACAAAGCTTAGACTGCTAAAGCAGAACCTTAATATAACCGTGATAAACGGCGACGACGGGCTTATAGTTGACGACAACGCGCCGCCCGAGGACGTTGAGTTTACCGACAACAACGGTCATCAGTGGGTGGACGATCCCGACACCACCCCTTATAACACATACACCGCGGTAGACGATACATTCGCGGAGCCGCATCATGTCATTCAGATCTCACATTACCTCTGCATGGGAAAGGTGAAGGACGGTGACCGCATATATGAGCTGCTGGTGGGCTACTTTGGCGGGTACAGCGGTTCGGCGCTGGGCGTAAGTTTTGGCGACGGCAAGTATTATATGTACGATATCCGCGACTACGAGCTTAAGTACACATATGCCAATATCCACATGACCGTCGGCGAAAACTGGAAAGAGGCTGCTATGTACAATTATGATGTTGTGACCGGCAAAAAAGACGGGGATCCGGTCTATTATAATGATAATCAGAATCTTGACGAGCAGCGCATAAATGCTGTCATAGACGCCTTGAACCGGGGTGAAGGCTCGGTCTCTCTGCAAAATGACGATGCTGTTGACTATGACAGCGGCGGCAGGTTCCATGACGGCTCGGAGAATTACTGCTACAAATTCAGCGGTTTCGGCAAGCGCGAGGATTTCAACGACGACGATATTTACGGCTTCGGCGATATAAGCGCAAATGTATTCGCCTTCTCCGTTTGCGAGTGCTTCAGCATGGTTTTGAACACTCCTGACAGCGACGGCAGCATTACAGCTTTGCTGCCCAACGGCTTTGTTATGAAATTCAGC
The DNA here is from genome assembly GCA_902766335.1 of uncultured Ruminococcus sp. Lineage (GTDB taxonomy): Bacteria > Bacillota > Clostridia > Oscillospirales > Ruminococcaceae > YE71. The sequence continues at coordinate 11,638 of CACXDI010000145.1, forward strand.
CCGATGACCGACGAGGAGGCTGCTGAATTTGAAGATTACAGAAGAATGAACGTCTATTCATTCGATGCCCCCTGATACCACAGTAATATGATATTGCTCCCCCAACTAAACCTTGCCAAAAATGCTTGACACAAATAAAAAATCTCTGCGTTGTAAAAGCTTGAAGGGCGACAGC
>CACXDI010000146.1 GCA_902766335.1 uncultured Ruminococcus sp.
CAATAGAGCCGCAGGCGTCAGCCTGCAAGCCGGACGTCAAGTCCGGCAGCCCATGCAAAGCATGGGCTTTGGCTTTATTATACCACAAACCTAATGATTTGTCAATTGTTTTTGTGAGAAAATATCAAAACTTCTTCGTATTTTTCGCGCAGCAGCCGCAAAATGCGGGTCTGAACCTCCGGACAGGCGCAGCCCATTCCGGCTTTCAACTGCTGTCAGTAAAGCCGGGGGAGCGTTTCCTTCGTGACCGCGTTCCGGCTGCTGTACACCTTTCTGAGGTATTCAGCTGATGTGAATTTTTCCGTAAGGCAGAATTCCTTTGACCATGTCATAAAGCTTGCCCAGCCCACACGTTCCTCATGTATGGCGTCGGGATCTGGCAGAGTGCCTGTCTCGCCTATCAGCGCTATTTTGGGCTGATGGGTTATTTTTGCAAGCTCGCGGTATTCACCGGCGCAGCTGGTATGAGTGTGAGCTTCGGGATAGAGATCGCGGGAGATGATATCCACCGTGTCATCGCCGGGATAACCTTCGGGGACGGGAGAGTTCCAGACCCATATCAGATTATCCAGCCGGCAGACCTCGGTGAAGCGGCGGTACATGATACGCCACAGGGCTTTGACCGTCTCGCTGCCCTTAGCGCCCCACCAGAACCAGTTCCCGTCGCCCTCGTGGAAGGGTCTCCAGAGTATGGGGATACCCTTGTCGCAAAATGGTCTCAGCAGACCCGCCATGCAGTCCATGTCGGATATCAGCGCCCTGTTCTCCGGAGTGCCCTCGATGACAGCCTTAGACGCATCAAAGGAGGTGTTCTCGGTAAAGAAGGATTTGGAGCGCCCGCCCAGCGGAGAAAACCAGTGCCATGTAAAGGTGACAAGACCGCCCCTCTCAGCCCACTCCCACGCCCGCTTCAGGGTGCCGTAGTTCTCGGTCACTTCCGTCATGCACTCTTCGTCTGTGTCGGCATAGTTGATGTTCGGGGAATAGGACAGCAGCTCAAAACCGAGCAGCGCCGGCTCCTTGCCGGTCATATTTTTTATATGGTGAAGCTCCTCCATTGTCATAGTCTGGGTATGCTGTCCGGTAAGTATCCTGTCGCCGGATATCTCCGAAAGATATCCCATAACGCTTTTTACGCACGGCAGCGCGTTTTTATTTGCAGGGTCTATTATCCTTCCGCTCATTTTTTCACCTCGTTTTTTTACAGTATACCACACCTGCGGGAAAATGTCCATACCCGAGGACGAAAATTTTCACATAGCTTTGCGTTGACTATCCGGGGGAAATATGCTATACTTATAGTATACGCAAAGTTCTTTACCCAAAGGAGTCGTTCATGTACAGCTTCTCTGTTATCGTCCCCGCCCACAACGAGGAAAAGTATGTGGTGCGGTGCATACGGTCTGTCCGGAAGGCGGCTGAGCGCTTCGGCGGCGATACGGAGATCATCGTCGTCTGCAACCGCTGCACCGACAGGACGGCGGAGCTTGCCGAAAAGCACGGAGCCCGCGTCATATACAACGAGGACAGGTGTATCGCCAAGGTGAGGAATGCGGGCATAAGAGCCGCCCGGGGCGACGTCATCATGACCATAGACTGCGACAACCGCATGACACCCGGCACCATAAAGGAAGCGGCGTATCTGCTGCGCTCCGGAAAATACATCGGCGGCGGCGCACCGATACGCTTTGAGAGATACTCCTTCCCGCTCTGGTGCAACGATCTGCTATGCCGGGCGTCCTTCGGGATCACGGGGCTTTACTGCGGGATATTCTGGGCTGAGAAAAAAACCTTTCTTGCCGTGGACGGCTTCGAGGAGCTGAAAGCCATGGAGGACGCCGCCACCGCAAAGAAGCTCAAAGCCTACGGAAAAAAGCAGGGCAAGGGCTACACTGTCCTGCGAAAGAATCACCTGATAAACTCCACAAGGAAATACGACGATCTGGGCGACTGGCTGTATCTTAAGCTTATGATCGAAAATGCCGGGACGCTCATCAGAGCCGCTTTCGGCGACAGGTCAGGGCTGGACAGGCTGCTTGACCGGTTATTCTACGACTACAACGGATAGACAATACACCATGAAAGTGAGGCGAAAAGGATAGTGAAAAGACACATTTCAATAAAGTGGTACAGATCGGTATCCTTCCGTCTGCCGATGCTGTTCGTTTCCAGTACCCTGCTGATAATACTGCTGGTGGTCTCTATCGTGTTCGTGAGATTTCGTGAAAGAATGATAGAGGACTACTCCAGAATGGGCAAGGGCGTCACAAACCTTATGGCTATGGAGATAGACCCCAACAAGACCGACTACTACCTCGAGGAAAACTTCAGCTCCGAGGAATACAACCGGATACTGGACAGGCTCTATGACCTGAAGGACAACTACCCGGGCGTGCTTTATATGTACGTCTACCGGATAAAGCGGGACGGCGCGGTGGTCATCTTCGACTTAGACAGCACCGAGGGCGCCGTGGACGCCGACAAGCCGGGCGACATTTACAAGCTCGACAAGGCGTTCATAGACCACATAGACGAGCTTACGGCGGGCAAGCAGACTCCCGCCCTTACGGGACAGACCGAGGACGGCTACCTTCTGACCTACTGCAAGCCGCTGTTCGACAGCGAGGGCAACTACCAGTGCCATGTATGCGTGGATTTCTCGATAGAACAGCTCCACCATGACGACATACGGTTCGTGTCGGAGATACTGCTGTTTTTGATAATAGCGGTCATACTGATACTGCTTATAGACATCTATATCGTACAGAAAAACATCGCGGGACCTCTCTCCACCATGAAGCGCACCACCGACAATTTCTCCTACGAGACGGATTCCGACCACGAGAACAACATACGCCTTATGGAAAAGCTGAACATACACACCCAGGACGAGATAGAGGACATCTATCATGTGTTCATCGTCTTTATGAAGAACAACCTGCTGTACATGAAGAACTTCCTCAAGGCGCAGGACGATATAAAGGAAAAGGACGCGGCTCTGGGACAGATAAGCAGGACTGCCTACTTTGACGCTCTCACCGAAGCCGGCAACAAGGCGGCGTACAATCTTGCCGCCGAGGCTCTCGATCGCAGCGCCAAGCCCTTTGCCGTTGCGGTGTTCGACATAAACAACCTCAAATACATAAATGACCACCACGGTCACAAAGAGGGCGACAGCTACATCTGCGGCTGCTGCGCTGTGCTGACCGACGTATTCGGCAGCGAGAACGTCTACCGCGTGGGCGGCGACGAGTTCGCGATACTTCTCTCAAACAACGACTACACCGACAGGGAGAAGCTGTTCGGGCAGGCGGCGGCACGCTTTGAGGAGACCTATGCCCAGACCGAAAAGCCGGTATGGGAGCGCTGCTCCATGGCGGGCGGCATGGCTGAACGCACCGAAGCCGGCGAGACCGTCGGGCAGATATTCAGCATCGCCGACGAGAGAATGTATCAGAACAAGCTGAGATTCAAGGAGAAATACGGAAGCTACAGATAAGGAAAGCGGCAATATGGACATAACAGACATACGGATAGACGGCGGCAAGCCCTTTGACTGGGGGCGAACCTCTGCCGACTATGCAAGGTACAGAGACATCTACCCGGAGGAGTTCTACCGCCGGGTGACTGACCGGGGGCTGTGTATCGGCGGTCAGCGGGTGCTGGACGTGGGCACCGGTACAGGCGTGCTGCCGCGGAATATGTACCGCTTCGGCGCGAAATGGACGGGCTCCGACATCTCGGAGGAGCAGATAGCTCAGGCAAAACGGCTCGCCGAGGAGGGCGGCATGGAGATAGACTTCCTTGCCTGCCCCACCGAAAAGCTGGACTTTCCCGGCGAAAGCTTTGACGTCATCACCGCCTGTCAGTGCTTCTGGTACTTCGATCACAGGGTGACAGCCCCGCTGTTTGCGAAAATGCTAAAGCCCGGCGGCAGACTGCTGGTGCTCTACATGGCGTGGCTGCCCTTTGAAGATCCGATAGCGGGCGAGAGCGAAAGGCTGGTGCTGAGATACAATCCCGGCTGGTCAGGGGCGGGCGAGACCCGTCACCCTATAGAGATCCCCGGCGAGGTGCTTGAATACTTCGAGCCGGTGTATCACGAGGAATATGACCTCAGCGTACCCTTCACCCGCGAAAGCTGGAACGGCAGAATGAAAGCCTGCCGGGGCGTCGGCGCTTCGCTCACGGGCGAACAGCTTGCAGACTGGGAGAAAGAGCACAAGTCTCTGCTGGAACGCACAGCCCCCGAGAGCTTCGATATACTCCACTACGCCGCTATTGCCGAGCTGATACTAACCTTTTAGGGATTAGTATGAAAAAGAGCCTCGCTTTTTTGTAAAGCGAGGCTCTTTTTATCTGCTGTAATACCGGGTCAGCCGTTTACCGCGCCAAGCACTTCGGCGGCGTTCAGCGGCTTATCTATCACGCCCGCCGCGCCCAGCGACTTTGCCTGAGACTCCACATCACCGGTGACAGTTCCCGACATCATATATACCCGTGTGCCGGACAACGCGCCCTCCGCATTTAAAGCCTCCAGCGTTTCAAAGCCGTTCATTCCCGGCATTTCCACGTCGATGAACACAACGTCGGGAGCGTTCTCTTTTATGAGTTCGATACCCTCCGCGCCGGACTCTGCCGTGACCGCCTGATGACCGCCCTTCTTCATGATAAAGGACGCCATTCTGAGCATCATGCTGTCGTCGTCGATAAACAATACCTTCATGTTTCAATCACCCTTTCGATCTCTTTCATGATCCGGCGGTATTCGTTGACAAGCTCGCTGTGATGTGCCTTTACGAACGCCGTATCTTTATCTCTTGCCGCAAACTCCAGCGCCTTCGCGTGCTCCGAGAGCATATCAGCGCCTATGGTCTTTGCGGCACTTTTTACACTATGTACCGTGATGCGGTAAAGCTCGGTATCGCCGGCGGCGAATGCCCGCTCCAGCTCCTCCGACTTATCCGCTTCGATAAAGCCTCTGAGGGTATCCAGCCAAAATTCCTTTGAATCCATGCAGTTGCCCATTCCCGCCGCCACGTTCAGTCCGGGACAGATATCCCTTATCCCGAATATCTCCTCGGCGGTAAAGCTGTCGCTGTCGGCGGCAGGCTGAGCTGTCCTCCGGCGCTGCTCCGGCTCGCGGTACTGCTTTTTCTCCTCGGGCAGGAACCGTCTCAGCTGCTTTTCAAGCTCCCTGCTCTCTATCGGCTTGGTGAGGTAATCGCTGAATCCCTCGGAGATGTACATATCCCTGGCGCCGATTATTGCATTGGCAGTCAGCGCTATCACCGCCGAGCCCTTAGCCATAAGATCATGCCTGAGTATCTCGTGCATTACCTCAATGCCGTCCATTTTGGGCATCATATGGTCTAAGAACACCACGTCATAGCTGCTGCCCCGCATTTTTTCGAGAGCCTGTGCGCCGGAATCTGCGGTGTCGGCAGATATGCCGTACAGACCCAGCAGGTTTTCCGCAACCTTTAAATTCATGGAGTTGTCGTCCACCACCAGCACCTTAGCGCCGGGAGCGTAGAGGTACTGACCCTTGCTGTCGTTCTCGTGATCCGCAAGGATACGCTTTTCGTAATCGCCCATAGGCTCGGCGCTCACTATACCCTGCTTTATCTTAAAGCTGAAGGTCGAGCCTTCGCCGTAGACGCTCTTTACCTCAAGCCTGCTGTTCATCATGTCCAGCAGACGGGTGACTATCGACATACCCAGACCGGTGCCCTCGATATTCCTGTTGCGCTTGACCTCTAGCCGCTTGAAGGACTCGAACAGATCGTCAAGATCCTCCTTGCGGATACCTATGCCGGTATCGGTGACCTCGACGTACATATCCAGCTGCCCGCCGTCGGAGTTCTCTCCCCTGATGACCAGCTCCACCGAGCCCTTTTCGGTATACTTGACGGCGTTGGTGAGCAGATTGAGTATCACCTGCTTTATACGCATATCGTCGCCCTTGAGCGCCGACGGCAGCGATTCGTCCGCCTTGACGATAAGATCAAGCTGCTTGGCGGCGGCTCTGGGGGATATGGAGTTCACAAGATCGTTTATCAGCACGGCAGTCTCATACTCGGCGGGGATTATCTCCATTTTGCCGTCCTCTATCTTCGAGAAGTCGAGGATACTGTTTATAAGAGAGAGCAGCGTTCTGCCGGAGCTTTGGATATTCGCCGCGTATTCGCGTATCCTGTCATCGCCGCTTTCGTGTATTATCATCTCGTTCATGCCCAGCACGGCGTTTATGGGAGTGCGTATCTCGTGGGACATCTGTGCTAAGAAGTCGCTCTTTGCCTTGTCGGCGGCTATCGCCGCGTCGGCGGATTCCTTCAGCTTGAGGTTTGCCTCGTCCTGAAGATTTATGAGTCCCGTCATAACCTTATACACGGCAACGACGCATATGATAAGCACCAGCAGGCATATAGAGCCGTAAATGAACACGCTCTTGTATATCGCCCAGATCTCGTCAACAACGTATATGCCAAAGCCGGAGTCTTCGTTTCTGGTGGAGATCACGACCTTTAGCTTGCCGTCGTAATCCTTTATCAGCTTCACCTGCTGACCGTCCGGCTCAGATACGTTATAGGGCAGCTCGATTATATTGACCGAGTTGTCCTCCGACATCTGGAACTTGCCGTAGGGGTGGTTTATCATCTCGCCCTTGGCGTCCACCAGGAATGCGTACCTGGAATCGCTGTAGCTGCTTCCCAGGATATCCACCAGCTTGTCCATAAAAAAGTCTATGCCGAAGTTGCCCAGATATTCGCCGGTATCGGCGTCATATATCTTCTCCGCGAAGGTAACGCAGTAAAGCCCCGACTGTGCGTCATAGTAGGGAGAGGAGATTATCCAGTCCTTGTCCGCCGCCATAAGCTCCTTATACCAGCTTCGGGTCTCGACGCGAAATTCTTCTCCCGGCTCCCAGCCGTTGTTCATCCTTACCGGGTGCTCCATATCCGGATTGGCAAAATAGCTCATGGATATCTCGGGATACTGCCTTGTTATACCGTCAAGATACTCCACCGTCCTGTCGTAATCATCAAGTATTTCCGGATTGGTGGAGATGTTGCTGCAAAACATATCCAGGATACTTTTCTGGGTGTTTATCCACTCGGAGAGCTGATACTCATAGGTGGTCACCGCCCTCTGCATCTGACCGGAGCCGTAGCGCAGCGAGTCGCTGACGTTGATATACACGCATATCGCCGTAACGATCAGCAGCGCCGCGAATATCCTGGAGCGGAAATGCCTGCTCGCCACAAGCCCGCTGTCTCTGCGCTTCTTTGAGCGCTTTTCTTTCGGCTTATTCTTATCGCTGTTCACCAGCTCGGAATAAGACCTCAGCTTGGACAGCATACTGCTGAGCCGTGCGCCGGATTCTCTGATATCCAGAAATTCCTGCTCGTAGTCCACCGAATTGCGGATATTCTCCACGCTTGCGCCGTGGATTATCCTGTCCACCGGCTCCTTGAATTCATGGGATATGCTCCGCATAAACTCCCGGTCATGCTCCAGCTTTTCCTGAGTTTCCTTTTCGCGTCTGACAGTCATCAGGTAAAGTGCAAGCATAACGCCGAAGATCGTCAGCGAGATCACCAGCATGGCGATCATAGCCACATAGGAGCTTTTATACAGTGACCAGTTGTTCTCGCTCACAATAAGATACCAGCCGAAGCCGGAATGTGCTGCGAAAAGATTGACTCCCCTCTGCTTTATGGAGACCGAGCCTTCGCTGTTCTTTACAAGTGAGAATATCCCGGCGTAATCAGGTATCGACTGGATAATGTCCTTGCCCACCAGCTTTTCATCGGAGCAGCCGGCGATTATGCCCTCTTCGGTAACTATTACCGCCTGCTGCTTGCCCTCGCTGTTCATCTGCTTTATGTGCTGCTGGATATTATCCATAGTGTAGTCCATGCAGACGATAGTCTTGTTATCGCTGAGCATCACCGACACGGTATAGCAAATGCTTCCCGTCATAGCGTCAACGTAAGGATCGGTAACATACGGCTCGCCCTGCTTTTTCATAGCTCCCTCATACCAGGAGCGCTTTGTAACGTCATAATCATCGGGGTCTGTGAAATCCGGGATATAGTGCCATTCCTCAGAAGCAACATAGGCATTGAAGCAGCCGGTATCGGGATCGGCTGACACCTCGTCCTTTTTACGGCGCACGAAGGACTCGCACCTGGGTCTGTCCTCAACGAACGGCTGCACCTCCACCGCGAACTGCATTACCGAGAAGCTCGCTTCATTTATGGTATCCTCAAGCTCGCCGCCCACCACCTCAAGGCGGTCAGCGCCCGATTGCTTTGACTGAGAGGTAGTCATATTGAATACCAGCGCGATCTCGGCAATATTTGCGGCAAGCAGCAGCACAGCTACCGCTACCACGAGTATCAGAGTCTTGTTTTTCACCGCTGCTGCCCCCTTTCCGTCAAGATCATCCGTTTGATACGATCAAACATTCTTAGTTTAATTATATCAAAATCCTTCCTTAAAGTCAATAGATCCAGCATACGGAGATACTATTTTCACAAAAAAACAGTATTGCATTTTCACATAAAATGTGTTATAATGTCAACAGATCGCACATTTATACATTTATATTTTTATACCACTGATATTGCTCCCCCAACTAAACCTTGCCAAAAATGCTTGACACAAATAAAAAATCTCTGCGTTGTAAAAGCTTGAAGGGCGACAGC
>CACXDI010000147.1 GCA_902766335.1 uncultured Ruminococcus sp.
CGCAGCATGGGCTTTGGCTTTATTATATCATGAAGCAAAAATGCTTGCTTGCAAGGGCATTTTTGCGATTGAAACAATAAAGACGCGGACGCTAGTCCGCAAGCCGGACGTCAAGCCCGGCAGCCCATGCGCAGCATGGGCTTTGGCTTTATTATAACACACCCAGCGGCGTATGTCAATTTTTGACGGGAGATTCGCGATTGTGAAAAACGATGAAATATGATTACATTAACAGGTCAAAGCGAGGTGATGAAGGAGCATGGATCTGTTAAACGGTCTGACGGCGCTGACCTTGGCGGCGGATATTTCCGCTGATGCGGCGGGCGCGGGAAAGGCAGCGGCGCTGGTGGGCTGGATACTGCTCGCGATCGCCGCCGTGATAGCCTGCGCGGGAATGTTCCACGCGCTCAAATGCTTTATGTATGCCTTTATCATCGCGCACAATGATATGAAGCTCAAAGCCCGCAGCTATGATCTCGGGAGGAGAAAATGGTCAAGACCGTTAAAAAAAGCCTGATATAGTGACAAGACCGGTGCCGAAGTGGTGCTTTGCGATACCGCCGGCGGTGTTCGCAGCTGTATTTGTTATCGTCGGGCTGCTGGTAAAAAAGTAATATGTCCCCCCTGCTTTTTCCCCGATGCTGTATAGTCTCGTGGGAACTGTTTTCAGGCTTGCAAATTGCCTAAAGCCTGCACATGAATTTCAGTCAATTTTTCCTTGACGGTATGCTCATAATGTGGTATAATGGAATATATACAAATTATTCATTTTATAATCGTAAATTTGTCATAGAGGATAACATCGAGGAGTTGAGATATATGACCATTCAGGAATTATATTCGGAGATAGGCGGTGACTACGATCAGGCTGTCCGCGTGCTCAGTATGGACAAGCTGATAGACAAGCATATCCGCAAGCTCATCAAGAACAGCGTGGCGGAGCGCCTGCTTGAAGCGGGCAAAAGCATGGACGCCAATGAGCTGTTTGAGGCAGCTCACGCCATGAAGGGCGTCTGCGCTAATCTGGGGCTCGTGACCCTTTCGGGAATGGCGTCCGAGATAGCCGAGGAGTACCGCCCCGGCAGTCCGAGAAAGCTTTCCGACAGCGAGGTCTCCGAAAAACTCGCTAAGATCGGGGAATTTTACGCAAAGACCGCCGACGGCATAAAGAAGTACGAGGTCAGCTTGTAACAGCCCCGCTCTGGTCAAGAGGTATCGTTTAAATGGAAAGAACGGATAACAATAAAAAATATCTGGGTATTCTCGGCGCGTGGGCGCTTTCCTTCGGCTGCAGCGTAGGCTGGGGAGCTTTCGTTATGCCCGGGACCACCTTCCTGCCTGTGGCGGGGCCCGTGGGAACTGCCGTCGGTCTGGGACTGGGCGGGCTGGTCATGCTGGTGCTTGCGCTGAACTTCCATTACCTGATGAACCGCCACCCTGACTGCGGCGGTATCTATACCTACACCAAAAAAGCATTCGGCTACGATCACGGCTTTCTGAGCGCCTGGTTCCTGATAATCACCTACATCGCCATAATATGGGCTAACGCCACGGCGCTGCCTCTCATCGCAAGGACAGTCCTGGGCGACACCTTCCGATTCGGGTATCTGTACCAGATCGCCGGCTATGATATCTTCCTGGGGGAGATACTGCTCTCCGCCTTTGCACTCACTATCGCCACGGCAGTCTGCTTTATGCGAAAGCTTTCGGCATGGACGCAGGTGCTGCTGGCGGGGATACTTTTCATCGGAGTCATCATCTGCTTTGCGGCGGCGGCTTCGTCGGACGGCTGCAAGGGCGATCTTACGCCCGCATTCGCACCCGAAAAGTCTCCTGCAAACGGGATCTTTACGATCTTCGCCCTTGCTCCATGGGCATTCGTGGGCTTTGAATCTATCACACATTCGGCGGAGGAGGCGAAATTTCCGCTCAAAAGATCCTTCCGCATCATGCTCGCGGCGGTCATCACTGCGGCGGGTACATATATCCTGCTGTCACTGCTGGCGGTAAAGGCGCTCCCCGAGGGCTGCGGCAGCTGGGCAGACTATATCGAAAACCTCGGTCAGTATTCCGGCGAGGCTTCGCAGCCTACCTTCTTTGCGTCCTTCACGGCACTCGGCAGCACGGGCAGCGTAATACTCGGCGTATCGGTGCTGGGCGCTATCTTCACCGGACTGATCGGAAACTATATCGCACTCAGCAGACTTCTCTGCTCGCTGTCGGACGACGGGCTTTTCCCGAAATGGTTCGGCAAAAAGACTTCCGGCTTTGCGCCTAAGAACGCTTTGATCTCGATCTTTGCCATATCCTTAGCGCTCCCCTTCTTCGGAAGAACGGCTATCAGCTGGATAGTGGACGTTACGACGGTAGGCGCGACGATAGCCTATGCCCTCGCTTCGGCTTCAGCGTTCAAGTTCGCCCGTCAGAACAAGGATATAAAAAATACGGTGTTCGGTCTTGCGGGTATCGTCATATCCCTGCTGTTTGCGCTGGAATTTCTGGTACCTAACCTTCTTTCGATAACAACGCTCTCAATGGAATCCTATCTTATCCTCACGATCTGGAGCATACTGGGATTTCTGTATTTCCGCGTGTTCCTGCACAGGGATAAGGAGCGCAGAATGGGTCATTCCATTCTTGCGTGGATAGTTTTGCTGGGGCTTATCATATTCACATCAAGCGTCTGGATGCGTCAGACCACCGACAAGTCGCTCAAGCGCTCCGAGGCAGAGCTGAGGACAGCCTATGAGGTTCAGCAGGACGCACAGGAGGATGACCAGATAAAGGAACAAATGGACAGCGTCGAGAGAGACCTCAACACCGCAAGCTCGGTGCAGATCACTCTGATATGCTTCTCGCTGCTGATACTGCTCCGGATATACGGTATCATGCAGAAGCGCGAAAAGCAGATAGAGGTAGAGAAGGCGCTTGCAGAGGAAAGCAGCCGCGCAAAGACCAGCTTCCTCTCGAACATGAGCCACGAGATACGCACCCCGATGAACGCTATCATCGGTCTTGACAACATCGCCCTTCGCGATCCCGATCTTCCCCCGCGGACGAGAGAGCACCTCGAAAAGATAGGCGCAAGCGCCGATCATCTGCTGGGGCTCATCAACGATATCCTCGATATGAGCCGCATAGAGTCGGGACGTATGGTGCTGAAAAACGAAGAGTTCTCCTTCCGCGAATTTCTCGATCAGATAAACATTATCATCAACGGACAGTGTCAGGACAAGGGTCTGAGCTACGACTGCCGCATCGTGGGGGACGTCAGGGATTACTATATCGGCGACGACATGAAGCTCAAGCAGGTGATGATAAACATTCTCGGCAATTCGGTGAAGTTCACCGAAAGCCCCGGCAGCGTTACGCTCACTGTGGAGCAGATCGCCGAGCAGGAGGGACTGTGTACCCTCAGGTTCGTTATGAAGGACACCGGTATCGGTATGGATAAGGAGTATATCCCCAAGATCTTCGAGAGCTTTTCGCAGGAGGACGCCACCACTACGAACAAGTACGGCGGAAGCGGTCTCGGCATGGCGATCACCAAGAATTTCGTCGAGATGATGAACGGCGAGATACTGGTGGAGAGCGAGAAGGGGATAGGCTCTGTATTTGCGGTAACGGTCAAGCTGGAGGGCTCTGACCGCGCCGCAAGGAACGATCACGGGATAGTTCTTCCCGAGGGTATGCGGGCTGTCATCGTCGATGACGATGAGGTTGCCTGCGAGCATACGCAGTTTGTCCTCAGGACGATTGGCATTGAGGCTGATGTTTTCACCGACGGCATAACCGCCGAGGAGATGATCCGCGAGGCTTACGATTCGGGCATGGCATACGATCTTCTGCTCACCGATTATAAAATGCCTCAAATGGACGGTCTCGGGCTCACCCGCCTTGTACACAAGTTCGACAACGGGGATACGGTTGTCATAATGCTAACCGGCTACAGCTGGGATATCGTCGAGGAGGAGGCTGCTATGGACGGCGTTGACGCCATACTTCCCAAGCCCCTCTTCGCCGACGTGCTGATACATGAGATACACAAGATACTTCTGAAGAAGGGCATATCGCTCCCAGACGAGGAGCCGGAGGTCATCGGCCCGGCAGAGGATATACTCGCCGGACGCAGAGTGCTCATGGCAGAGGACGTTGAGCAGAACGCCGAGATACTTGCCGATCTTCTTGAACTTGAGGAGATAGAGTCGGAGCACGCATGGAACGGCAAGGAAGCAGTCCAGATGTTCTCCGACAGCGAGCCGGGCTATTATGACGCTATACTTATGGACGTCCGTATGCCCGAAATGGACGGACTGACGGCGACGAGGACGATACGCGCACTGGATCATCCCGAAGCTAAGACTATTCCTATCATAGCCATGACGGCGGATGTTTTTGACGAGGATATAGCCCGCTCCTTTGAAGCGGGAATGAATGCACATCTTTCCAAGCCCATAGAGCCGGAGAAGATGTTTGAAACTATGGCACGCCTGATATCCGGAACGGACAAGACGGACGCATAAGATATATCGTAAGAAAATACTGCATATTCAGGGGGAAACGGAATTGAGATCACTGAAAAAAATAAATAGAATGATAACAGCTCTCCTTATCTCTGTCATTCTTGCAAATATGCTGATACCGCTGACGGCATTTGCAGACGCACAGGAGGAACAGCAGGTAGTACGGGTAGGCTGGTTCGATTCATCGTTCTGCTATTACGACAGCTTAGGCAGACGGTGCGGCATCGACTACGAATATCATCAGAGGGTCTCGGCATATACCGGCTGGACATATGAATATGTTGAGGACAGCTGGCCCAATCTTCTTGAAAAGCTCAAGAACGGCGAGATAGACCTGCTCAGCGACGTTTCCTATAAGCCGGAGCGGGAGGAGTTTCTCTGCTACTCCGATCTTCTCATGGGCTCGGAGGCGTACTATATCTATGTCAGCAGCGGCAATAAGGAGATAACCTCGGACGATATCTCCACGCTGAACGGAAAGCGTATCGGCGTGAACAAGGACAGTATCCAGGAGGGTCTGCTCAGGGAATGGACAGAAAAGAACGATATTACCATGGAGGTAGTTCCTCTTAGCTGCACCGAAAACGAATCTATGGAAATGATAGCAAACGGCGAGATCGACGGACTTGCTACCGTATTCTCCTTTGATTTCAAGCACGATGTGGTGCCTGTCGGCAGGATAGGCGGCTCCGAATATTACTACGCCGTCAACAAGGATCGTCCCGATCTTCTCAGAGAGCTGAATATGGCTATGGCAGAGATCCAGGACGAGGATCCATACTTCAATGAAAGGATATCAAAGAACCGGCTATATAACAACAAGACCAACGCTCTTCTGACTCCCCAGCAGGAGAAGTGGCTGAAAAACCACGGCGAGATCCGCATAGGATACCGTGACAATTACCTGCCGTTTTGCAGCACCGATGAAGAAACAGGCGAACTGACCGGCGCGCTGAAGGATTACCTCACCCACGTGCTCAACAACCTAAACAGCCCCTATCTAAGCTTCAAGACCGTCCCCTACGCTTCGACCGAGGAGGCTTTGAACGCTTTGGAGGCAGGAGAGGTGGACTGCGTATTCCCCGTCTACCTCAGCACCTACGACGCCGATCAGCGCGGCATAAGGCTTACCGAGCCCGCCATGAAGACGGAGATGAATGCTATCCTGCGTATGTCGGAGCGTCAGGACTTATCGGACGACACCGAGATGACCTTTGCCGTCAATGCGGACATGATAAATGTCGATACATTCATCAAGGATAATTACCCCAATTCCAAGATAAAGTCCTTTGACGGGCTTCAGGCGTGCTATGACGCGGTGGCAAAGGGCAATGTGGACGGCGTTCTTGTCAGCAACTACAGGATACCCTCCGAAGAGGAGACGCTGAGCAAAAACAGGCTCTATACCGTCCCCACCGGCGAGTCGCTGCCGCTGTCCTTTGCAGTGAACAGGTCTGACAAGGAGCTTTATGTCATAATGAACAAGACAGCCCTCGTCACCAAGAGCGCCGAAATGGACTCCGCCCTCGCTTCCTATATGATAGCGGATCAGAAGGTATCTGTCACGAATTTTTTGAAGGATAACTGGCTTATCTTTCTGACTGTGCTGACGGTGATCTTTGCGGTCATTCTCTTCCTGCTGGTACAGAAGCTCAAGGCAGAGCGCATCGCAAACAGGCAGAGGCACCTTCTTGAAGAGGCGTCCCAGGTGGCAGAGCTCCAGCAAACGGTATCCTCGCTGCTCAACAATATGCCGGGAATTTATCTGACCAAGGACGCAAAGACCGGCGAATACCTAGCCTGCAATCAGTCCTTTGCCGACTATATCCATAAAAAAGACCCCTCAGAGCTGGTAGGGCACACGGCTGCCGATGTCTTTGACGATGAAAGGGCAAAGCGCTTTGCCGAGGAAGACAAAATGGTGCTTTCCATGGACGAGCCGCTTATCTACTACGATAATATGCCGGGCTTCGACGGCAGCAAGGTGGACGTCAAGGTCACCAAGCTGAAGTATACCGACACCAACGGAAGGCTCTGCGTTCTGGGTATCTTCCAGGACGTTTCAAACAGCTTCCGTATCTCTAGAGACAAGGCTTCCACCAAGGAGTCCTACGAAAAGGCGAGAAGCGCAAGCGTTATCTTTACTCATATCGCCCAGGCGCTCGCAAACGGATTTATGGCGCTTTATTACGTTGACCTTCTCACCGAGGAATTTATAGAATTCCACTCCGACGCTGAGGACGGCAGCCTTACCGAGGTAAGACGCGCATGGCATTTCTTTGAGGAAGCTCAGGACGCCGCCGAGATGAACGTGTACCATGAGGACAGAGACGAAGTCATCCGTGCTATGGACAGAAAGACCCTTGAAGCGGCACTGGATCAGAACAACGTGTTTATGATGACCTACCGCGTGAATACAGAGAACGGTCCCATGTACGTGAGCATGAAGGTCATCCGTATGCAGGACGATAAGCGCTACATGATCCTCAGCATGACCGACGTGGACGAGCAGATGAAGCAGCGCCATGCCGCACAGCGCGTCCAGGAGGAACAGACCGCCTACAGCCGTATCAGCGCCCTCGCCGGTGACTTCCTATGCATATATATCATAGTGCCCGAGACGGGACGCTACCGTGAATACAGCTCGGCAGCGGGCTTTGATTCCTTTGCCATGCCCTATGAGGGCGAGAACTTCTTCTCCGATCTCAGACAAAATTCCATAAAGCACGTATATCAGGAGGATCAGAACAGGGTGTTTACAGCCCTCACTATGGAGAATGTCCTGGAAGAGGTGGATAAGAACGGCATATTCACTCTGAGCTACCGTGTTATGATAAACGAAGAGCCACGCTATGTTCAGCTCAAAACTGCGATAGTGGAGGAGCAGGACGGCAGACGCCTTGTAGTAGGAGTCAACGACATCGACGCTCAGGTGCGTCAGGAGGAGGAATACAGCCGCCGCCTCGCTCAGGCCAGGATAGAGGCTAACATCGACGCGCTCACGGGCGTTAAGAACAGAAACGCCTACCGCGTATATGAGGAAAGACTGAACGCACAGATCGAGATGAACCGCGCTCCCGATTTCGCCCTCGTTATCCTTGATGTCAACGATCTCAAGAAGGTCAACGACAACGAAGGTCACAAGGCGGGAGACCAGCTGCTGCGCGACGCCTGCCGGATCATCTGCACTACCTTCAAGCGCAGCCCCGTGTTCCGCGTGGGCGGAGACGAGTTCGCAGTACTTTGTCAGGGCGACGATTTTTCCCGCCTTGACGAGCTGCTGGAGCATATGAACGGGCATAACGAAGAGGCTGTTGAAAACGGCGGGGTAGTTATCGCTCTCGGTATGTCTGTATACAAGCAGGACGCCAAGGTGTCCCAGGTGTATGAGCGTGCTGATCAGAAAATGTATGAGAACAAGAGCTATCTGAAGAAAAAAAGAAATTAATACTAATCCCTAAAAGAACAGCAGACAAATCTCGGCACTGACGGCTCATCACTCGTCGTCAAGCTCCCTTGCAGGGCGACAGC
>CACXDI010000148.1 GCA_902766335.1 uncultured Ruminococcus sp.
CCGACAGACCAGCCCGCCGTCGTCAACTTTATGCAATCTGACGAAAAATCTGACGGCGTTTCTGACGCACAATGATTGTGCGGTGTTGCTTATACAGTACCGCCCCTCCGCGTCAGACGTGAAGGGACGGTTTTCGTTATCTCTTTTTGTATATCACAAGCTCCGGGTCTCTGCCGTCCTTTTCGTAGGTGCAGACCAGGATGAAATCCATGTTCGCAAGCACCCCGAAGCACCTGTCCCCGCCGAACTCGCACTCCAACTGATTGCCCAGATAGGTGGTGTCGTCATCGAGGAACTTGACTGTGTTTCCGTTTGGCAGACGGTAGGGAAGATTCACATAGCTCCCCACAAGCGCGTTGAGCTTTTCCAGCTTAGGCATACCCTCGATGTTCAGAGCGTTTATCTCGCTGATGAGCTGCTGCTTGAACATATCAAATTCGCCGCCGTCGCTCAGCTGCTCGTAGCGCTTCCAGTAGTCCAGCTTCGGCAGCTTGTCTTTGAGATACCTCCTCAGCTCTCCCTCCGTGTGACCGGTGTCCGCCATGTGCTTTATGCAAACGTCTATAAGATCGTCCATGTCGCTGTAGGTGTACTGTCCGTCCGCGTAACACCATTTGCAGTAGCTGTCATTGGGCGAGCCGTCCTTCTCCCGGCTGATGATAGTCTCTTCCAGAGGCATACCGCAGCATTGGCAGATCATCTGCGCGGGCGTCCCCAGAAGCGTGTTGATAGATACGCCGAACAGCTCCGAGAGCAGCTTGAGCGTATCGGTGTTCGGCACAGTCTCGCCGGTCTCCCAGCGGCTCACCGCCTGCCGCGTGACAAATACCTTCTCCGCAAGTGCGTCCTGGGACATTCCCTTTTGTGTGCGAAGCTCGTAGATTATATGCTTAGTTTCCATACCGCTATCCCTCCTTGATATCATTGTACCACGGAAGAGCAAAGCAGTCAAGCAACTCTCAGTTGCTATCTGCCGTATTTTTCGATGTCCTCGTCGCTTATCTCTCCGCCCACGTCCCAGTTCTTATCGTAGGCGAGCCGGTCATATACCCTGATATGCCTGCCGTCGTCGAGCACCAGCGTAGCCGTAGGCTCCTCGCCGGGCATGAATCCTTCGCAGCCGTTGTCCGGCTCGAAAAGATCGGTTATCCTGTGTTTCATAAGCAGCTCCTTTGCTTTTTTATACAGCCGTCCTCATTTTTGTGGTCTCACGCTGAGCCATTACGAGCTTGTAGTAAACGCCCTTTTTGCTCATCAGCTCCTTGTGAGAGCCGGTCTCGGCAAGCCTGCCCTTGTCCAGAACGAACAGCCTGTCCGCGCTCGACAGGGTAGAAAGCCGGTGTGCTATGGCGATAGTAGTCCTTCCCTTTGTCAGACGGTCAAGCGCCTGCTGTATCTGCTTTTCGGTGCGGGTGTCCAGCGATGCCGTTGCTTCGTCCAGTATCAGCACCTTCGGATCGCGGAGTATCGCCCTTGCTATAGCTATCCGCTGCCGCTCGCCGCCGGAAAGCTGGTAGCCCTTGTTGCCTACTCTGGTGTTGTAGCCGTCCGGCAGCTTGACGATGAAATCGTGAGCGTTAGCAGCCTTTGCGGCACGGATTATATCCTCAAAGGAGGCAGCCGGATCCGCATAGGCTATGTTGTCGTAAACGCTGCCGTCAAACAGGAATGTCTCCTGCAAAACAACGCCTATCTGTGAGCGCAGGCTGTTCTGAGATATGCTCTTGAGCGGCACGCCGTCTATCGAGATCTCGCCCTCGGTGCAGTCGTAGAGCCGCATTATCAGATTTATCATCGTTGACTTTCCGACTCCCGAATGACCTACTATGCCTATCATCTCGCCCTTGTTTATCTTGCAGGATATCTCCCTGAGCACCGGATCGTAGGGCTTGTAGCCGAAGCTTACGTTCTGAAATTCTATCTCGCCCTTGATATCAAGCTCCCGCGAGTCCTCGCTGTCCATGATCTCGCTGCGTTCGTCGATTATCTCGAAGATCTTTCCCGCCGAAACGGAGGCGTCCGCAAAGGTGCGGGGAATGAATATCAGCCAGAACAGCTGCTCGCTCAGCATAGCCGCGTAGCTTGTGAACTGCACCAGCTGCCCGACGCTCATGCTCCCGATAAGGACGTTCCTTCCGCCGAAGTACAGCACGAAATAGCTCCCCGCCGTCACCATGAAAAAGGAGAATGGCATGGTGAGATACCATATTGTCTCGGCGCGTATGTTCGCTCTCACCAGCCGCTCGGAAGCGTCGGTGTAGCGCACCGATTCCCTGTCCTCGCTGCCGTAGCTTTTGACTACTCTTATTCCGTTGAGTATGTCGTGCAGCAGCTCGCTGTGCCGGGTGCTGTATTTCCAGACCCTCGTGTAGTTCACTTTCATCGTGTCGTTGAGCTTTTTTACCATGACAAGCACCGGCGGTATCGGTATCAGCGTGAGCAGGGCAAGTCTCCAGTTGAGCGAGATCAGCAGCCCTGTCAGCAGCACCACCGAGAGTATCCTTACTATCGCGTCCTTGCCGTTGGCGGTGATGAAGTCCTCTAGCTTAGCCGCGTCGTTGGAGATACGGTTTATCATCTCGCCCGCCGTGCGCCGGGATATTGAGCTCATGGAAAGCTGCTGCGATTTCCTGAACACCGTCTCCCGGAGATTCTTGCCGATGTTCAGCGATACCTTAAAGCTGTGCTTCATGTTGAAGTATTCGAACACGCCCTCCAGCAGCATAAGCAATATCATGGAAACCGCAAGCAGCAGGATACCGGCTATGCTGTCCTTTTTGGGAGTGACGTACTTGTCTATCAGCAGCCTGTCGAGGAACGGCACCGCCACCCAGATCAGCTGTGAAAGCACCGTGAATATGACCGCAATCGTAAAGCTCTTGCGGTAGGGAAGTATCATTTTAAGCAGCCGCACCATAGTCGATGCCGTGCTCTTGCAGAAAACGCACTCGCTGCTGCCCTCCAGCGGCAGCCCGCACTTGGGACAGACCGTCTCTTCCGCGCCCGTCTCTTTTATCAGCTCGTCCGTTCTGATGTAGTGGCAAAGCAGCTTGGCGACTTCGCCGTAGCGGGGGAACAGATCCTGGGTAAACCCGCAGAAGCCTGTCACCTCGCCGCCGGGAGCTATACCCTGAATGAAGGATGTGCCTATCCCCCGCCGTACAACAAATTCGGAAAAGTCCGAAATATTGTACACTTCTTCAAGCTCGCCGTCTATGTATATCTTTATTTCCTTTTCGGTAACGGCAAACACTCCGTCACATTCGTCGCCGCAGCCCGCAAACCCGAAGGGAAGTGAATACACTATACCCTCGCTGCCGCCGGGCGGAAGCTTCAGTATAAGCTTCATATATCTGCCCCCTTTCCTTTGTGTTTCAGATCAAGTGAACATCTCCAGTACCGAAAGGCTCTTTTTGTCCAGCCTGTGTATGTCCTCGCAGAAGTACTTGTTGCCGTCTGCGTCGTTGACATAGAGATAGCTGTCGGTGAGCATACGGAAGTTCTGATACCAGTCCTTTATGCATATGGTCTTTTCGCCCGCCGTAGTCAGCGACTTCACGAATATCGAGCCCTGCATATTGTCGCGTATGCTGTATACCTTGAGTATCTCCGGCATGAAGTACTTGTATTTCAGATAGCTGTCCAGTATTTTGTACTGTTCTTCCTCCAGGTCAGCCATGTTCTTTATGACACCTATCTCGTGGAACTCCTTCTCCTCGTCCTCGTAGGACAGGCTGATGTAGGTGGTCTTTGAGAAGAAGGGCACCAGCCGTGTGGGGTCTGTCTTGTGATAGACCTTGCCTTCGTATTCCAGCGTAAGGAATCCGCTCTTTTCGTGAGTGAGATGTATCTTCTTGCAGTCAAGGAGCTTCAGCTCATCGACTTTGTATAATTCTTCTGTTTCAGTCATGCTGCTCCTCCTTATTCGTTGATGAATTGCAGCGCCTCGAACTGCATCTTGTACAGATCGAAGTACTTGCCCTTTTTAGCTATAAGCTGATCGTGTGTGCCGGTTTCCTTGAGCTCTCCGTTTTCGATAACGCAGAGCATATCCGCGTCGCGCAGCGTAGACAGCCTGTGGGCTATGGAAATTATCGTCCTGCCCGCCTTCAGCTTGTCTATGGACGCCTGTATCCGCCGCTCGGTGCGGGTGTCCATTGAAGCTGTGGCTTCGTCGAGTATAAGAATGTCGGGACGCTGTATTATAGCCCTCGCTATGGAAATGCGCTGCTTCTCGCCGCCCGACAGCAGCACTCCGCCCTCTCCGACTTTTGTATCGTAGCCGTCAGGCAGCTTCATGATAAAATCGTGAGCGTTAGCCGCCTTAGCCGCTTCTATGACCTCTTCCATGGAAACCTTCGGGTCTGAATAGCGTATGTTGTCCGCGATAGAGCCGATGAACAGATACGTCTCCTGCGAGACTATGCCTATGCACCGCCGCAGATCCTCAAAGGCTATGCTTCGCACGTTTACTCCGTCTATCAGTATCTCGCCGCCGGTGACATCGTATAGCCTTGCGATCAGGTTGATAATGGTGGATTTGCCGGCGCCGGTCTTTCCCACTATGCCGTACATCTGCCCCGCCTCGACTTTAAGGCTCACGTCTTTGATTATCGGGTGTCCCGCTTCATACTCAAAGGACACGTTTTTAAGCTCTATCGAGCCGTTCATTCGCTCCATGCGCACCGGCTCGTCGGCTTCCTTGACCGAGGGCAGAGCGTCGGTTATCTCGAACATTCTCGACGCGGCGTCCATACACCTCGCCCAGCGGTCTCCTATCCATGTGAAGAAGTTGATCGGCTCGTAAGCCATTTCCGTGTAGGATATAAGCGTCGTCAGCGAGCCGAAGAGCAGATGTCCCCTTATGACCAGCACAGCGCCTATGTAGAAGAACAGCTTACTGAGTATTCGGTAGAATGTCCATATCACCGGGATAGTTCCTGCGATACGCGAATTTATCGTGCTGTTTATAGCGAATGCAGTGCTGTTTTTGGCGGTGTATCTTTTGGTCTCCAGGCTCTCGTTTGCAAATGCCTTGACCACCCGCTGTCCGTTCATGGCGTCGGAAAGCACCGAGTTTGCCGAGCGTGTGGCAACGTCGAACCGCCGGTAAAGCTTGCGTTGTGATCTGTAAAACCTGCTCTGGACGATCTCGATGAACGCTATGGAAAGTATCAGCCCGATAGAGAGCACGGGCGACAGCGTCAGCATTATGACGGTGATACCCAGCAGCTTTACGATGTTGGTAAGCCCATAGGGCACTATGTCGGTGAAGAACCAGTAGACGTTCATGCTGTCGCGGTCAACTCTTGACATCAGCGAGCCTGTCTGCTTGCTGGTGAAAAACTCCAGCGACAGCCTTTGCATAGAGCTGAATATGTTGGTGCGGAGCCGGTGCGCTACCTTGGGCACTACCCTTGAGGTTATAAGCCCCGATACTATCCGCATGATCAGCGACACCAGATCCACCGAGATGACTATGCCTATCATCAGCGCCAGCTGTCCGTAGTGCTTTCCCTTCTCGTTGAGAATGTCATCGTAAAGCATCTTCGAGCCAAAGACCGGCGTCAGCACCGCCGTGAGATTGCACAGCAGTATCGTCAGCAGTATGAGCGCCACCGAGCCCTTGAACTCTCCGAACAGCTTCAAAAGCCTTCGGAATGTGGAGCGCCTGTCAACACAGTTGGGACATACCGGACGGTTGGGGTCAGGATAGGGCTCGCCGCATATGGGACAGTGGGTGTGCTTGCCTTCAAGCAGCGAATCGTCTATCGGCTCGCCCTTTATCGTCTTGTTGACTCTTTCGCAGAATTTCTCAAACTTGTCCGAAAACCCCAGCGAAAACCTCGCTATCGGGAACTCCTCGCCCTGGGCAGGCACCAGCATGAGCCTTGCCGCGTTTGCGTATCTGTCAACGTAAACGCTCTTTATGTCATCAAGCTGGAACTCCTCGTATCCCGAGGTCTTGAACGTCATGAGGGCAGGACGTTTTTCCTTTCTTTTCCGCTTGCCGTATTCCTCATAGCCGGATATGACCGACAGCGTTTCCGGCGTAAAAGTTATGTATACGTCTATATAACAGCCCTCGGCGTCCAGGTCTGCCTTCACGCAGTACATGAGCTTGTCCGCCGAGACGCCGCGCTTTGTCAGCTCCGTCTCGACAAGCTCCGGCATGACGTCAAAGTATTCCATTTAGGTTTGCCCCCTTTCTTGTGTGGAATGATCCTAAAGCACCGGTCAGATCCTATCTCTCAGCGGGCTTTAGTGACCGCCCGGTGATTCAAGCGTTTTCTTTAGGCAATACCGCACAATCGTTGTGCGTCAGATGCGCCGTCAGATTTTTCGTCAGAGTGACTAAAAACGACGCAGGCTTGCTGGCGCAAGTCAAGGAGTTTTTGGTTACTATGACGGAAAATATGCAAGCAGATGACGTGCAAAGGCGTTAGCCGGTGGTTGTGCGGTATTGCCTTTAAGATATTCTACCGCCCAGTCAAGCTCGTAGTCCTCTTTGTCGTGGAACATCTTCATAGCCGCTTCACGGTCAAAGGGGATATGTACCTCGACAGGATCCCGGCTTACCCGGTCAGGTTTGGTGTCGATGTTCGGCTCGCCATTTTCGTTGAGCACCAGCCCGGTGGGATAGTACACCGTCACGATACCGTCCGAAAGAACGCTGATACCGCCGGTCTCCTGGTTGCAGCCGTTGGGATCGGTGATGCCCGCAAGGGTGACATTCGGCAGCTTGGAAAGAGACAGGGATAATCCGTCGCCCGCACTGGCACAGTCGCAGTTGGTGAGCGCTACCGCCTGGAGATCGGCGAACTCTCCGGTGCCGTGGATACCGTGATCGGAAACGCATATGTACTTGCCGTCCTTACGTATGCCAAGCCCCTGACCGTACAGGTCATCATCGGTCAGCAGATCGCACAGCGCTGAGCCTATCTCGTCATAGCCGCCGCAGTTGTTGCGCAGGTCAATGACAAGATATTCCATGCCCTGATCCTTCAGGCCGTTCAGCTTTTCCCGGAATATTTCCCTTGCATACTTCTGATCGCCGGTCAGTATGCCTACGTATTCTTCATAGACAGAATCAAGCTCCTCGGCGGTGATCTTTAGATAGCCGCACTTGTCGTCGAGCATTTTGGTGGTGAAATTCTCCTCCAGCAGTTTTTCCTCGCTGATCGGCGGTTCAAGACCTCTGAACCGAGCCGTTGCCTTGAATTTTGTTTTAAAGCTGCCGCTGTCGGATACTGTGACAGTCTGTTCCTTTCCGCCCTTGTCGATGAATGAGACTTCTACCGTATCGCCGCCCACAAGGTCGAGATTCATTACAGCGAGCATATCCGCGTTGGACTTTACCGGCTCGCCCTGATCGGGAGCGTCCTCTGCCGCCTTCAGAACAGGCTTGCCGTTCCATTTGGTGATAACGGTACCGTCCTCGATACCCAGCTTTTTGGCTTTTTTGTTGGCGCATACGGCGATGACCTCTCCGCTGTCGAGCCTTACCGTCGCAAAGCCGTAATCGCGAATATCAAAACAGGTGGCAGGATCATCGGGCTCAAGAACGACTTCCGCATCCACATGACCGTCGTGAATTTCGTAGCAGAACATTTGTACCGTCTCGGCAAACTTTGCCGGATCCTGATCCTTTTCGGCTTTCTCCACCGCCGGCATATATTTGTCCTCCAGCGCCTGGAAATCTACCTCCTTCCATTCCTTGAGGACATAATGCTCGTCCATATCCTGCACCAGCGAATGGAAGGACTCGGTGTAGCTCTCCCGCGTGTGGTTGAAGCTGTTGGGCGAGGTCAGCATAAAATACAGCCCGCAAAGGCAGGAAAGCAAACCGGTAAGCAGGGAGGATATCCTGTAGCCGATCCTCCGTCTTGCAAAGGGTATCGGCAGCAGCGCCAGTATACCTATTATATACATGGGGTAAAATCCGGCGAGCAGCGGCAGCGCGTACATTAAATAAATGTAAGCGTGTACGCCGCAGATGATCAGCGGTATCAGACAAAGCAGCCTCCACCGTTTCAGCATTACCCCGTCGTCACTCCAGCAGCGGTGCAGTATCGCAAGGATCAGCATGACGAGCAGTATTGCCGAGCACCATATTATGTGCGTGATATTTGACTCTGCAATAATATGCCGCAGGGCACCTAAGATATTTTCCACTGTTCTTATCTCCTATCGTCAATCTTTACATAAGCGTCTGCTCGTTGATTATCAGATGAAAGTCCATGTTGAGGAAGTTCGCCGCCTTGCGGCAGAGCAGCATACGCTCAAGGAATATCTCAAAATATTCGCCTATCTCGCCGTACCTGGTGTCTATCTCCAGCTTCAGCTTTATGGCGGTGTGCTCCTGGTTTATCTTCAGCTTTGAGGACTTGACCGAATAATTCACTCTGTCGTGAATGTCATACTTGCTTGCGTCATCGTACTGCACACGGCTCCTTCTGACGTCCGATTTGTCCGCGATGATAAGCGCCGCCGCTATGCTGCTCACAGGTACGCCGCTGCCCTCGTCATGATTGCCGATAGCGCGTATCACGGGAGCGATGTCCTCAGAGGGCACACCCATTTTATCCAGAAGGTAAAAGGTCATCATAGCCCCCGACTGACTGTGGTCAACGCGGTTTATGATGTTCCCCAGATCGTGCATCCAGGCTGCCGTCAGCGCAAGATCAATGGTGTGATCGTCCTCGCCCAGCGTGTCGAGTATGTAAGCCGTGCGGTCTGCGACGACACCGATGTGAGCAAAGCTGTGCTCGGTGAATCCCATGGAATACAGCGACTTGTTCTGCTCCTCGATGTAAACGCTGATATCGTGATCGTGCTTCACTCTGTCAAAAAGAGGGAAGCGCTTTAATTCTTCCTGTACATTCATTTTATCAGCCCCTTTATATTAAAATATTATTCCAGTATAGATTATACCTTAAATATGGCAGATTGTCAATAGTTTTCGGCAATAATGCCGGGCGGGCGCAGACTCCGGAACGATCCGGCACACCTGACCAAAGCCATGCTCCCCAGCTATGATGCAGCATAGCCGGCACAGATGCAGCATAGCCGGCATTTTATCGCTATTGACAAAGCAGCCGCAAAGTGGTATAATTATACTGCTTACTGTAAAAAGGTTTTTGCTATTTGATCCCGCGAAAAACGTGCCCGGAAATATTGTCATTCAGCTGAGTAGTCATATGCCGGTCACTTCCGATATATTCAAAAAGGTGGAGAATTTATGGCTGAATATTTTTATAATAACAATATAGCGACGATCATATTGTGCTTTCTGACTGTCGCGGTTTTTTTTCTTGCCTCGCTGATCAGGCGTGATACTCAGGTCATAAAAGGAAACTGTACGGTTTTATTGTATTCCTTCGTTGTGACCGCGTGCAGCGTTTCCGCAAGACTTAATTATCTCGAACACGGCTATACTGTTGTTATAGGCATGATCGTCACATTTGTTACAGCACTGATATTCGGCGCGTCAGCTTTCTTTCTGGGAAGAGATCTGATAAGAAGTAAAAAGCAGGGTATCAATCAGGTTTTTTCTTTCGATGAGAAGCTGAAAAAGCTTGCGGATAAAAAAGACAAAAATGATAAAACCGGAAAGATCCCGTTTTTCAAGCGGGTGCTGTATATCATCGTCCCTGTGATCAGTCTGTCATATATGGTCACGGTGTTCGGCGTCTGTGAGACTTTTTTTGCAAATCTTACGGATATGAATTTCGTGTTTTATGATTTCCTGAAGCCGATGCTCATTGTATTCCTTGCGTCAACGGTATTCATGACCTTGCTGGGAGCATTGATATTCAGAAGAGAAGGCTGCAAGGCTTTTGCGTCTTTTTTTGGTGCGATCTGCATACTTGCGTATATCCAGAATATTGCGTTCAATGATAAAAAGATACTGGACGGATCGGCTTTCAACGTGAAATTCAACTGCGGAGTTTTCGGATTCGTTAATATGCTGATCTGGATAGCCGTGTGTACAGCACTTTTTATCCTGCTGAAAAGGTTCAGGGATATATATAAATATGTTATCGCCGCTTCCGGTCTTATACTTGTCATGCAGCTGGTGCCGCTTTTTGTAATGATAGCCAAGGCGCCGGACGATGCTTTGAAAAAAACGAACTGTAAGGTCTATTTGTGTGACGGAGCAGGTCAGTTTGAAATATCCAAAAATGAAAACGTTATGGTTTTTATCATGGATACCTTTTCCGCCAAGGATCTCAGTGATCTGATAAATAAAAATGAAGAATATAAGGAAAAGCTTTCTGATTTTGTTTTCTATGATAACATCGGCACCGAATCCTACTATACCTCTTTATCAGTGCCTTCTCTGATGACAGCAAAGGAAATAGATTATAGTATCCCGCTACAGGATGCGTATAAAAAATGCTGGGAAAATCAGAACGCTGTTGATTTCTATAAAACGCTCCATGACGACGGCTATAATGTGAGATATTATACCGATACCCTCATCTATTCCGGCGGAGCAGAAAATATGATCGGCAAGATCGACAATATCAAAATGCAGGAATACAAGTACATTACGGAAAGTATGCCTACATACCGTGCTATGCTGAGGCTGTCGGAATATAAGTACGCTCCTAATTTTATGAAGGTGCTGTTCATAGTGCAGGGGGCAAGCGAGCTGAATGCTTATACCAGCCCGCCTGATGAATATATCTATGACACCCAGCAATGGTCTACATTTGCCGAGGATTCCCAGAGACAGGGGCTTGCGTATTATAATTATGATGTTTATAACGGGATAAAGGAAAGAACGACAGTATCCTCTGATGAAAAGCTTTTTACATTTATGCATACATGGGGAATGCACGAGCCTTACTACAGAGACGGAGATATAGATAATCACGATTTCCTTACCGCTGAGGAGGCGAGCGCATACTGCGTAGATATCCTGCTCGAGTATATGGATAGGCTCAAAGAAAACGGCTGCTATGAGAACAGTACTATAATATTGACTGCTGACCACGGGGTACACGATGTTTATAAAAGCAGTCCGGTAATGCTTATCAAGCCTAAGGGCTACACCGCGGAGGAAATGACAGTCAATTCTGCACCCGGATTATTGCAGACTGATCTTCTTCCTACTCTGCTCGACATTATAGGCGAGGATCCTGAGAGCATCGGCACCTCTCTGCTGAGGCTCGATGAAGGAGCAGAGCGGACGCGGGTGATAATGGATCTTGAATATGACCGCAGCTTCCCGGAATGCCCCAAGACAGCTTCTTACGGCAGCTCCAGCTTCAACTGCTATACTAAGTATCAATATACCGGACGTGTGGGTGACAGCTCGGTTTATGTAAAGGAAGGACAGTACCCCATATCAGATTATTGGTGGTAAGATCGGAGAAGAGCAATAATGGAATATTTATACAGTTTTCTTAGAAAACTTATGGAGTTTTGTGCTTCGCTTACTGATATATATCCTATTATTATGATCGTGTTTACTTTTTTTACAAAGATCATTCTTTTGCCGATCAGTATATGGGCACAGTATAACGGTATCAAGATAGTTAAGATGTCGCCGAAGCTGCTTGATATAAAGATACGCTATTTCGGTGATAAGGATACGATCAACGAAAAGACCGCGGCACTTTATAAGGCTGAGAAATACCACCCGTTTTTAAGTATCATACCGGTGGCGGCTCAGTTTACTATCCTTCTGGGAGTTATAGAGATCGTCAAGGTGCCAGAGCAGTCGGGGTTGACAGCCGAAAAGCTTATCTTTATGAACATAGACCACAGCAAGATCGCCGCAGAAGTAGGCGGGTGGTATATCCTGTTCCCGATATTTGCGGCGCTTTCCTCGCTTCTTTTGTGCCATTGTCAGAACAAAGCTCAGGTGCTTCAGTCGCAGCAGGGGAATATAAATAAATACGGCATACTGATCTTTTCTACTCTGTTATCTCTTTATCTCGGTTTTTTTGTACGCTGCTCAATAACCCTTTACTGGATCGCAAGCAATATTTTCAGCATTATCCAGATGTATATCCTGAATTGGGCGATCGATCCTAAAAAGTCTATAGATTTTGAAGCGCTGAAGCAGAAAAGCGAGGAATATGAAAAAATGACAGCCGCCGGGAATAATCTTACCCGCGAGCAGATAAAACGTCAGAATGCAGATTACAAAAGATTCTTTTCTATCGCCAACAAGCATCTGGTATTCTATTCCGAAAAGAAGGGCTTTTACAAGTATTATAAGCGTCAGATAGAATGGCTGCTGGATCATTCAAATATAGTGATACACTATGTGACCAGCGATCCTGATGACGTTGTATTTGAAATGTCAAAGACAAATGACAGATTCAAGACGTATTTTATCGGTCAGAAAAAGCTGATAACCTTGTTTATGAAAATGGATGCCGATATATTATTGACAACCACTACTGATCTGGGAAATTACTATCTTAAACGAAGCTATGTGCGCAAGGATGTGGAATATATCTATTCCGTTCATTCGCTCACCAGCTTTAATCTGACGCTTAGAAAAAAAGCGCTGGATAATTATGATACTATCTTCTGTCCTACCAGACAGAATTACCTGGAAGTGAGGGCGCGTGAAAAGCAGTGCTCGCTGCCGGAAAAGAATCTGCTGGAGGTAGGCTACGGCAATCTTGAGGATCTTGCGGAGACCTACGAAAAATATAAGGAAAGCCATTACAAGAACGAACGTATGACGGCGCTGATCGCACCCTCATATCAGATAGATAACATTCTTGACAGCTGTCTGGATAATGTCGTCGGTGCGCTGACAGAGCTCGGGTGCGTATGTATAATCCGTCCGCATCCCCAGTATATCCGCAGAAAACCTCAGCAGTGGGAGGAAATAGAAAACAAATACCGGGATGATGAAAACGTGGTGCTGGAATCCGATTTCTCGTCGAATGACACTATTCTCCGCGCCGATCTCGTTGTGTCCGACTGGTCAAGCATATCGTATGAATATGTTTTCTCCACCTTGCGTCCCTGTCTGTTTATTGATACGCCGATGAAAGCTATCAATCCGGATCACGAGGAGATAGATGTTGTCCCCCTTGATAAAATGCTCAGAAATGTGGTAGGCAGGTCAGCTCCTCCCGAGGATAAGCAGGCTATAAAGGAAGCTGCTTCGTATCTGATCGAGCATTACTCTGAATACCACGATATCCTTGAGAAGACCCGCAGCGAGACGGTTTATAATTTCATGAAAAGCGCTGAGATCGGCGGAAATTATATCCTCTCACAGCTGATAAAAAGAAAAAATGGAGGAAATACATAATGTTTATGGATCACATTTCAACACTTTCAGCAGAACTGTCATTATTTGCCGCTTTTCACGGCGAACGTGTCAGAACATACCTTGACCCGTCAGCAGTAACCTTTACCTTACAGCTTATCGTCGGAGTGGTGGTTGCCGCAGGCGCAGCAGTGGGTATCATTATTTCAAAGCTCAAGAAAAAAGCCAAGGACAAGCTTGGCATAGACCTCGAAAAGAAGAAGGAAGTCGAGGACGATATAGTGGTCTATAATGATGACCAGAATGGCGAAAACAATAATTGATATTTGAGATCAAATAGCAGGAGCCTTGCTCCCGGTTTGGGGCAAGGCTCTTTTGTTATGCCGTGTTGCTTTTAGAATATCGCTACTACTGCGCCGTCATATTCCTTCTCGATGAACTGCTTTACATCGTCGGTCTTGAGGGCGTCTATCAGCGCCTTTGTCTTTTCGTTCTGCTCCTCGCCCTTGCGGACTGCGATGATGTTGGCGTAGGTGTGAGCCGCGTCGCCGTCTGCGTTCTCTACTGCGAGAGCGGTCTTTATATCAAGGCCAGCCGCCAGAGCGTAGTTGCCGTTGATGACTGCCAGCGAGCCTTCGTCGGAGTTGCCGAACTGAGCCGCTACCGTGTCAGCCTGAACGGTGGTGATCGTGTAGCCGCCGTCATCGACGATATCAAGGGTGGTGACGCCCTTCTCTGCTGAAGCGTCGTCGGGGAGCTTTATCAGACCCTCCTGCTGTAACAGCAGCAGAGCTCTTGTCTCGTTGCTGTCGTCGGCGGGGATAACTATGCTCGCACCTGCCTTAACGTCGGCAAGGGAGGTAACGCCGTTGCCGTAAAGTCCGAAGGGCTCGTAGTGTATCTCGGCAGCGCTTGCAAGATCGGTGCCGTTCTCGGCGTTGTAGCTGTTGAGGTAAGGCGTGTGCTGGAAGTAGTTGGCGTCAAGCTCGCCGTCGGTCAGAGCCTTGTTGGGCAGAACGTAGTCATCGTAGATCTTGATGTCGAGAGTCCAGCCCTTTTCCTCAAGCACCGGCTTGATGTGCTCGAGTATCTCGCCGTGAGGAGTGGAGGTAGCGCCTACCACAATGGTCTTGTCGGCGGCATCTGCCTTTGAGCCCTGGGTCTTGTCCGAAGCCTTGGTGCTGTTGCAGCCTGTAAGTGCAAATGCTGCAAGTGTGAATGCGATAGCGGTGGATATTATTCTGTTCTTTTTCATTTTAAAAACTCCTTTATCATAAATTACTGTTTGTCTCTGAATGCCGGTGTCATACATCGCAGCATTCGCCCGAACCTGTAATTTATCCGAAGAAGCTCGGTGAATCTTAGTGTCATTTTTCATCTTTCCTTTTTTATTTCAAGCTGTTCGCTTGTCTGTTTTTCCTGCGATCCGCATACCAAATTCCTGTATCAGCTGAACTATGATGATAGTCAGCGCCACGCAGATCCATACTATCTCGCTGTTGAAGCGCTGATAGCCGTAGGTTATGGCGATCATTCCCAGTCCGCCGCCGCCGATCGTTCCCGCCATAGCGGAGTAGCCGAGTATCGTCACCAGCGAGATCACAGCGCCCACGATAAGCGCAGGCTTGGCTTCGGGGATAAGCACCTTCCTGATTATGTCAAGCTCGCTCGCTCCCATGGACTGCGCTGCTTCGATAACCCCCTTGTCCACCTCTTTCACCGATGACTCCACCATGCGTGCCACGTAGGGTATCGCCGCAAGCACCAGCGTCACTATCATCGCCTTGTTGCCGAGGCTTGTGCCAACTATCAGCTTTGCCGCGGGCAGCACGGCTACCATAAGTATGATGAAGGGTATGCTGCGGAAGATGTTCACCAGTACGTCGAGTATCCGGTTGAGCCATGTTACCGGGCGGATACCGTCCTTTGAGGTGACGCATATCAGTACGCCCAGCGGCAGTCCGAAGAGGTAGGCGAAGAATGTGGAAATAAAGGTCATGTAGACCGTCTCCCAGATACCCAGCTGTAAAATACCGTTATCCCACAGCTTTTGAAGCATCTCCGACATTTTCCGCACCTCCTTCAAGCACCGTGTATGCTATGTTGTTCGCTTTCAGATAATTGCGCACTCTTGAAGCCGAGCGGCTGTCCTCGGGGAGCTGTAAGATCATCTCGCCGTAAGCCCTGCCCTCGATGTCCTTTGTCTGCGCGTAGAGTATGTTCAGCGGCACGCCGCTTGCAAGCACGATGTTCGACAGCAGGGGACTGAATGAGCTTTCGCCGTTGTAAATCAGCCGGATACGCTCGCCGCCTGTAATGCTCTCCACCGTTTTCAGCTCGGGTAGTATCAGCTTCTTGGCGATGTCCGACTTGGGCTCTGCAAAGACCTCTGCCACGTCGCCCACCTCGGTGACTACGCTGCTGTCCATGACTGCCACGCGGTCACATATCGAGTCGATGACCTTCATCTCGTGGGTTATGACTACTATCGTCACGTCCAGCTTTTTGTTGATATCCCGCATAAGCTCCAGTATCGAGCGTGTAGTGTCTGGATCCAGAGCGCTTGTGGCTTCGTCGCAGAGAAGGTATTTCGGCTCGGGAGCAAGCGCCCGTGCGATAGCGACTCTCTGCTTCTGACCGCCCGAAAGCTGCGACGGGTAAGCTTTTTCCTTATCGGAAAGCCCCACGAGCTGGAGCAGCTCCCGCGCACGCTTTTCCGCGTCAGCCTTCGGCACACCCGCTATCTCCAGAGGAAAGCATATGTTTTTCAGCACCGTCCTCTGCTCCAGCAGATTGAAGCCCTGGAAGATCATGCCGATATTCCGGCGGAGCTTTAACAGCTCCTTCTTTTTCAGTTTTCCAAGCTCGCTGCCGTCGATGATGACATGACCGCCGGTAGGCTTTTCAAGGAAGTTTATGCAGCGTACCAGCGTTGACTTGCCTGCCCCCGAAAGTCCGATGATACCGAAGATCTCACCGTCATTAATTGTAAGACTCACGTTGTTTAGAGCAGCAAATTCGCTTTTCTTTGTCTTGTATATTTTACTGATGTTTTTAAGCTCGATCATATTTGCCGCTCCTTTCTCTCGAATCCCTATCGGGTATGTATGAATTATAGCACATATATCCTACCGAGTCAATAGGAAATATTAGACAAACATTTATCAACACTTCCGGTGTATCGTTGTGCAAATGATAAAATGTGATAAAACCTATTGACATAGTATGAAATGTGTGCTATAATAATTAAAAACCATAGTGCATAGATAGGAATTTACTCAAACGGAGCGTGATCCTGTGAAAAA
This sequence comes from uncultured Ruminococcus sp., assembly GCA_902766335.1. Lineage (GTDB taxonomy): Bacteria > Bacillota > Clostridia > Oscillospirales > Ruminococcaceae > YE71. The sequence continues at coordinate 16,555 of CACXDI010000148.1, forward strand.
AGAAATGCTAAATGAAGCTATTTATAATAAGTATATATTACCCACCCAAAAAAAACGCAGCGATTCTATAGGTATAGAGATAGAACTGCCGGTAGTCGGTCTTTCGGGCGAGGCTGTCAGCGAGGAAAGCGTAATATCCGCTTCCGACAGCTTCCGGGAGCATTTCGGCTTTGAAAGCTCGGCAAGGGACGACAACGGAGATGTCAACTCTATGACCGATAAGCGGACGGGGGATAACCTTTCCTTTGACTGCTCCTATTCCAATCTGGAGCTTTCCTTCGGAAAATGTGATGATCTCAACGAGATATACAGACGCTTTGAGATATACTATAAATATCTTCAGGGCGAGTTGCAGAGCAGGGGACTTACTCTTACGGGTATGGGCATAAATCCCAACTACGATATAAACCATAATTCCCCCGTGCCGAATGAGCGCTACAGAATGCTTTATCATTATCTGCATACATATAAAAGGTATGAGGGCACGATAGATATGAGCTTCCACAGACGCCCCGACTTCGGCACCTTCACCAGCGCCTCTCAGGTGCAGCTTGACGTAAAGCACGATGAGCTCATTGACACGCTGAATGTGTTCACTATGCTGGAGCCATACAAGGCGGTGCTGTTTGCAAACTCATACCTGCCGGAATATCCCGAGTATCTGTGTGCCCGGAATATGCTGTGGGAGCACAGTATGCAGGGATACAATCCGCACAATGTGGGAATGTTCGGCAGCAGGCTGGGCAGTATCGACGAGTTTATCGAGTACATAAAGTCGCAGTCGGTATACTGTACCATGCGCGGCGGCAGATATATAGATTTCAAGCCCACGGCGGTCAGGGAGTATTTTTCGCTGGATAAGGTAGAGGGCGAGTACTTCGACGGCTCCGGTTATAACAGCACACTGTTCACACCCGATGAGGGCGATCTGGAATATCTTCGCACCTTTAAGTTTGAGGATCTTACCTTCCGCGGCACTATCGAATACCGCAGCTCCTGCACTCAGCCGATAAAGGACGTCATGACAGTTGCGGCATTCCACACGGGGCTGTCCGACAGGCTGGGCGAGCTTTCCGAGCTTATAGACAGTGACCGCACGATATATTCTCACGACTACACCGCCGCTGAATTGCAGGATATGCTCTCAAAGCGTGAGCTGCCCGGGTTTATAGACCGAAAGGGTCTGACGGCACAGCTTGTACGCATACTGGACATCGCGGCAGAGGGTCTGAAGCAAAGGCACAAGGGCGAGGAAGTGTTCTTAGCCCCGCTTTACGAGCGTGCCGAAAGGCTTACAAACCCCGCGCGGGAGATGATAAAAGCCGTAGAAAGCGGCACGCCGATCATGAGCTTTGTGGAAAAATACGCGGCGATATGACTTCTCTAAAAGGAACTGATGATATGAACAACGATTTGTTTTACAAGGGCAGTTTTGGTCTTGAGCGTGAGACTCTGCGTGTAGACAGCAGCGGCAGACTCGCGCAGACTCCTCACCCCTTTGCGGACAGCGAGAATATCACGAGAGATTTCTGCGAAAACCAGATCGAGCTGATAACGCCTGTCTGTAAAAGCGTCGGCGAAGTGATGACCGAGCTGGAAAAGCTGGACAGAAGGGTGAGCGAGGAGCTTGCCAAAAACGGCGAGCGGCTGTGGCTCTACTCAAACCCGCCGTATTTTGAGAGCGAGAATGAGATCCCGGTAGCCGATTTTACAGGCGAGCACTCGGGCAAGCGAAGATACAGAGACCTGCTGGAGCGGCGCTACGGCAAGCGGCTTATGCTCTTTTCGGGCATACATTTCAATTTCTCCTTCGACGAAGAGTACCTGAAAACGCTGTACAGCGGCGATAATTTTGAGGGCTGGAGAAATGAATATTACCTCAGGCTTTACAAGCAGCTGAGCGTTCACAGCTGGCTGCCGCTGCTGCTTACAGCCGCAAGCCCCATATATGACCGATCGCTGGACACCGAAGGCGGTCACGGCTGTACCGTCAGCAGATACGGGTCTATGCGCAGCAGCGAAAGAGGCTACTGGAACGATTTTCTGCCGGTGCTCAGATATGATTCGCTGGAGGATCATATCGGCAGCATAAGGGAATATGTTGACAAGGGACTGCTGTTTTCGGCAAGCGAGCTGTATCTTCCGGTAAGGCTCAAGCCCAGGGGCGTAAACAGCATCGAGAGCTTCAAAAACGGCATATCTCACATAGAGCTGAGAATGTTCGATCTTGAGCCGTCCAAGCCGCTGGGAATAGATGAAAATGATCTTGAATTTGCCCACTACCTGATAATGTATCTCTCGGCGAAGGAGGACTTTGAGTACACTCCCGAGATGCAGGAGCAGGCGGTCAGGGATCACAAAAATGCGGCGCTGCTGGATCTTGAGGGCGTAAGCATAGGCGGCGTGCCGATACGCAAAAGGGCAGAGCAGATACTTGACGATATCGCTGAGTTTCTTGATGATGCTCACGTCCGTGAGATCATCGCCTATGAGAAACAAAAGCTGAACAACAGACCTTGTGAAAGGATCTTAAACCAGAAAATATGCGGGTAAGAGGGTGACGTAATGTGCGAATTATTCGGCTTTTCGGCTGAAAGAAAAACTGATCTGAATGAATATCTCGAAAGCTTTTTTTCGCACAGCAGACTGAACCCGCACGGCTGGGGGATGATGTATGAGGACGGCGTCCGGTGTGTCGTGAGAGAGCCTGTCAAGGCGACAGACAGCGTGATGCTGCCGGCTATCCTGGAAAGCATCCCGCCTCAGAAGATCATGCTGGCGCATATCCGCTACGCGACTGTCGGCAGTATCGCGGAGGAGAACTGCCACCCGTTCACGGCGCAGGACATCTCGGGACGCGAGTGGACGCTGATACACAACGGTACGATCTATTCCGGCGGCGTGACCTACCGGTACTATAAGCAGCAGGCGGGCGACACCGATTCCGAGCGGCTGTTCCTGGCATTCATTGACCACATGAACGATGTGCTGTCGAAGGGCAGCATTACGGAGCGCGAAAGATTCCAGACGGTGAGCAGATTCATCGCGGACAACGCCCCGAGAAACAAGCTGAATCTGATGCTGTATGACGGCGAGCTGCTCTACGTCCACAAAAATCTTAAAAATACCCTCAGCTGCAAGCGGGTAGACGGCGGCATTATCTTTTCGACGCAGCCCCTCGACGAGGACGGCTGGGCGGCATTCCCGATAGCCCAGACGATCGCGTACAAAAACGGCAGCGAGGTCTATCGCGGCGAACGGCACAAGGGGATATTTATTCCGTCGCTTGAATACATCACGGCGCTTGATGCTATGAATATATAAAAATATGAAAGGCTTGATAATATGTCAGAATTACTAAAGATAGAAGAGCTCTCGGCAGGTATAGAGGAGAAGGAGCTGCTGCACGGCATCACGCTTACGGTGGACGAGGGCGAGACCCACGTGCTTATGGGGCAAAACGGAGCAGGAAAATCCACCCTCGGAAGCACGATCATGGGCAGCCCCGAATACACGGTCACCGGCGGAAAAATATATTTCGGCGGCGATGACATCACGGAGGAGACCGCCGACAAGCGTGCAAAGCGCGGCATATTTCTTTCCTTCCAGAACCCGATCGAGATACCCGGGATAACCCTTTCGGAGTTTCTCCGCAATGCTGTGGAGCAGGTCACGGGCAAGAGAATAAAGCTGTGGGAGCACAAGAAAACCCTTAAAAAATCAATGGAAGCGCTGGGTATGGACAGTTCCTATGCTGACCGCGATCTGAATGTGGGATTCTCCGGCGGCGAAAAAAAGAAGGCGGAGATCTTACAGCTTCTGACGCTGAAGCCGCGTCTCGCCATTCTTGACGAGACAGACTCGGGGCTTGACGTTGACGCTGTAAAGGTGGTGTCGAAGGGCATCGAGGAGTACCGCAAAACGGTGGGCGGCACGCTCATCATCATCACCCACAACGCGAAGATCCTCGAGGAGCTGCACGTTGACAGGACGCATATCCTTTCTAACGGAAAGGTGGTGCGCGAGGGCGACGGACAGCTGGCGTTCGACGTGCTGGCTGAAGGATTTGAGAAATATATCGGTGAGGTATAAATAAATGAAACAGAAAACACAGGTTGCGGATATTGACCGTTCACTGTACGATTTCCGCTTTGACGAGGACGAGAATGACTTTCTTGACAGCGGCATCACCCCTGAGATCATCGGCGAGATATCCGATGAAAAGGGCGATCCCGACTGGATGAGGGAGTTTCGCCTGAAGTCACTTGAGATATACAACAGGACGAAAATGGTGGAGTGGGGCGCCTCGATAGAGGGGCTGGACATCGACAACATCGTGACCTACATCCGCCCGAAAAGCCGCATGAACACCGACTGGGACAACGTCCCCGACGACATCAAGAACACCTTTGAAAAGCTGGGCATACCTCAGGCGGAGCGTGAGAGTCTTGCTGGCGTGGGCGCTCAGTACGATTCGGAGCTGGTCTACCACAACGTCCGCGAGGAGGTGGCGCAGTCGGGAGTGGTCTACACCGACCTGGAAAGTGCCATGCACGATCCGAAGTATGCGGACATAATCAAGTCGCACTTCATGAAGTTGGTGCCACCCACAGATCACAAATTTGCAGCGCTTCACGGTGCGGTCTGGTCTGGCGGTTCATTTGTATATGTCCCGAAAAACGTACACTTGGACATTCCGCTGCAATCCTATTTCCGTCTCAACGCAAAGGGCGCGGGACAGTTCGAGCACACGCTGATAATCCTCGAGGAGGGTGCGTATCTGCACTTCATCGAGGGCTGCTCCGCACCGAAATACTATGAGGCGGGACTGCACGCAGGCTGCGTTGAGCTGTATGTCGGTAAGGGCGCAACGCTGCGTTATTCGACGATAGAGAACTGGTCAAAGAATATGTACAACCTCAATACCAAAAGAGCATTAGTACAAGAAAACGGACGGATAGAATGGGTGTCCGGAAGCTTCGGATCCCACGTAAGCTACCTTTATCCTATGAGTATATTAAACGGCAGGGGAGCGAGCGCAGAATTTACCGGGATCACCTTCGCAGGCGAGGGGCAGGACCTCGATACGGGTGCGAAGATCGTTCACAATGCGCCTGATACCTCGTCCTATATGAACACGAAATCTATCAGCAAATCAGGCGGGAAAAGCACGTTCCGGAGCGCTGTCACGGTGAACGAAAAGGCTGTCGGCAGCAAGTCCTCGGTAAACTGCGAATCGCTTATGCTAGATAACATCTCGCGATCCGACACGGTGCCGGTGATCGTCACAAAGACTGATAAATGCGACATCGGGCACGAGGCGAAGATAGGCAGGATCAGCGACGGAGCTATATTCTATCTGATGTCGAGAGGTCTTTCGGAGGAGGAAGCGAGAGCGATGATCGTGCGTGGCTTTGCGGACAATGTGTCCAAGGAGCTGCCGCTGGAATACGCGGTGGAGATGAACAATCTTATCGGGCTTGAAATGCACGGAAGCGTGGGGTGAAAAAATGGCGAACACAAAACTGAACATTCTCCCCGTACCCACATTTGCGAGTCTGGGAGTGAATTATACAGAGCGTGATATATCAGAATATGAAATAAAGGATGTAACAGTATCCGACGATGATAACAAAGAAATAGTACAGTACATTATTTCGGACACTATCACAAACATCACTGTTGATACAAACGTAAGCTCAAAGCTTATCCAGATCTTTGACGGCAGTTCTCAGACGGCTTCGAGGCTTAATGTCACTCTTGCGGACAACGCGAGACTTGACCTTGTTCAGCTGTATCTCGGCGGCGATTTGGTAAGCGAGATCGTCACCGAGCTGAAGGGCGGCAGGTCTGCTTTTACGGCGGATATTGCATACGATCTCGGGGCGGGCGAAGGGCTTGACCTGAATCTTGTCGCTAACCATTACGGCAGGAAAAGCAGCTCGGAGATCTCCGTGAACGGTGTGCTCCGGGAGGACGCCAAAAAGACCTTCAAGGGGACTATCGACTTTAAAAACGGTGCGGCTGGTTCCGTCGGCAGCGAGAAGGAGGAGGTCATTCTCATGAGCGAAAAAGCCGTCAACAAGACCGTCCCCGTTATCCTCTGCGACGAGGAAGATGTAATGGGCAATCACGGTGCGACGATCGGGCGTATCGACGAGCGCCACATCTTCTACATGAAGTCGAGGGGCATTCCCGAAGAGAAGATCTATGAGCTTATGGCGAGGTCAAAGCTTATGAAGGCTATCCGGCTGATAGATGATAAGCAGACGAAAATAAAAATATATGAAACACTTGGGTGGGGTGATGAGAATGAGTGACTACAAGGCGGATTTTCCGGTTTTCGCCGCATATAAAGACCTGGTATATCTCGACAGCGCAGCCACCACCCAGAAGCCCCGGCAGGTGCTTGAGGCGGTGGAAAAATACTACCGCGAGGAGAATGCCAACCCGCTGAGAGGTCTCTACGAGCTGAGCGTCAAGGCGACTGACGCGTATGAAAACGCCCGCGAGTCGGTGCGGAGCTTCATCGGCGCGGCAAGCACACGGGAGATCATTTTCACCCGCAACGCCAGCGAGAGCCTGAACCTGATCTCTTACTGCTTCGGTGATCTTGTCCGCGAGGGCGACGAGATCTTAGCGGCAGTTTCGGAGCATCATTCCAACTTTCTGCCATGGCAGCAGCTTGCAAAACGCACAGGTGCAAAACTGAAATTTCTCGAATGTGACAAGCAGGGAGAATACACCGCAGACGCCCTAAATGCAGCGCTTTCGCCGAATACTAAGCTGTTTGCCATAGCGCAGGTGTCCAACGTTTTCGGGCGGGTGAATCCTATAAAGGAGTTCGCGGATATCTGCCATAAAAACGGCACGCTCATCGTCTGCGACGGCGCTCAGAGCGTCCCGCATATGCCGGTGGACGTGCATGAGCTCGGGGTGGATTTCCTCGCTTTTTCGGGGCACAAAATGCTCGCGCCAATGGGTGTCGGCGTGCTTTACGGACGTGAGGAGCTGCTGGAGAAAATGCCGCCCTTCCTCTACGGCGGCGAGATGATCGAGTACGTCACCCGTGACGGCGCCACCTATGCCGAGCTTCCCCACAAGTTTGAAGCGGGCACGGTAAACGTGGGAGGAGCCGTCGGTCTGCACGCGGCGATCGACTATATCAACAGCGTGGGCTTTGAGAATATCGTCAGGCGAGAAAGCGCTCTGACGGCACTTGCATACGAATATATGAAACAAATACCCCACGTCAATATCATAGGCGCGGATAGTGCGGCAGAGCATCACGGGATAATAACTTTCACGGTGGACGGCGTTCACCCGCACGACATCGCGGCTATCTTCGACAGCGAAAACGTCGCCATAAGGGCGGGTCACCACTGCGCTCAGCCGCTGCATCAGCATCTGGGAGTGCAGTCTACGGTGCGAATGAGTCTCGCATTTTACAATGACGAGCAGGATATCGAAAGGTTCATAACAACACTTAAAAGCATAAGGGGGCGCATGGGATATGGCGGATAATTTTTACAACGAGGTGCTGATCGATCACAATCTGCACCCTCAGCACCTGCACGAGCTGCCCTGTGCCACCTGCTCGAATGCGGGGCTGAACCCCACCTGCGGAGACTCGCTGACGCTGCACCTTTCCATTGACGGCGGCGTAATAAAGGACGGCTCCTTCACCGGTGTTGGCTGCGCCATATCGCAGGCTTCCACCGATATAATGCTCGATCTCATCATCGGCAGGACGCCCGATGAAGCGCGTCATCTGAGTGAGCTTTTCGGCAGGATGATAGGCGGGGAGATCTCAGATGATGAGCTTGAGGAGCTGGAGGAGGCAGGCGCTCTGCAAAGCATTTCCAAAATGCCTGCGAGGGTCAAGTGCGCAACGCTGGGTTGGAAGACGCTGGATAAGCTGCTTGGCGAACAGATAACCGGAGGTGGGTCATGAAAGTCTCTACAAGAGTTGAATACGGAATAATCGCGCTTGCAGATATCGCGATAAACGGCGGAGACGGCAAGACCGTATCATCGTCGGATATCTCCGAGCGGCAGGATATCTCACAGAAATATCTGGAGCAGATAATCATAAGCCTGCGTCAGGGCGGATTCGTCAAGGGTCAGAAGGGCTCCCGGGGCGGCTATGTGCTTTCGCGTCCCGCGGACAGGATCTATCTTTCCGAGGTGCTCAACGCCCTTGACAACAGCATTCTCGCCGACGCCTACGAAGACGGCGAGGACAACACGGCTGGTATGCGCGGCTCGGTAAATTTCTGTCTGTGGAACAAGATCAACGGCTATATGCGCCGCTTTACCGAGCAGATGACCCTTGCGGACATCATCGCCGAGCACCGTGAAAATGCAGAAATATCTACGGAAAATATGTACTATATATGATCGGAGGAGAGTAATATGCCAATAAGACTGAAGGAATCGCTCCCTGTCATTGAAAAGCTGAAAAAAGAAAACATCTTCGCTATGACGGAGGAGCGTGCGATACATCAGGACATCAGAGAGCTGAAGATAGCTGTGCTGAATCTGATGCCCGACAAGGAAAACACCGAGCAGCAGCTTTTGCGGCTGCTTTCCAACTCGCCGCTGCAAATAGAGGTGACGTTCATACGTCTTGTTTCCCACAAGTACAAGAACACGCCGCTGTCCTATCTGCTGCGCAACTACAAGCCCTTCTACGAGATCGAGAACAAGTACTTCGACGGGCTGATAATCACCGGCGCTCCGGTGGAAAAGCTGGAGTTCGAGGAGGTGGACTACTGGGGCGAGCTCACCGCCATACTGGAGTGGAGCAGGATCCACGTCACCTCAACGCTGTACCTCTGCTGGGCGGCGCAAGCGGGGCTCTACTACCACTACGGCGTCCGCAAGACCGATTATCCCGGCAAGCTGTCCGGCATTTTTGAGCACACCGTTACCGATCCGGCAAACGAGCTGGTGAGGGGCTATGACAAGCATTTCTACGCTCCCCATTCGAGACACACGGGCGTCAGCCGCGAGGATATTGACGGCATAAGCGAGCTTACGGTCATCGCCGAGTCTGACGAGGCGGGAGTCTATATCGTCACCGACGGCAAGGGGAATGTGTTCGTCAACGGTCATCCGGAGTACGATCTATACCGGCTTGCCGAGGAGTATATCCGCGACACCGACGCAGGTCTTGAGCCGGCGATCCCCGCGAATTATTTCCCGGACGACGATCCGGAAAAGGAGCCGGTGAGCCGCTGGATATCATCCTCAAGCCTGCTGTTTTCCAATTGGCTCAACTACTTTGTATATCAGATAACACCATATGAATTTTAAGCCTGAAAAAAGCGCTGTCCTTCATGAACAGCGCTCTTTTTATCGTATCACACCAGCTTGTCCGAGATGAATCTTTTCAGCACCGCGTCGATGCTGCCGCTTACCTCAAAGACCCGCACCACCTTCTCGATCAGGTACGCCGCAGCCACCTCACCGATCTTCTGAACCAGCACCGCGTCGCAGTCGGAGAGCAGCTCGATGATCTTGTCGAAGCGGGTGGTATCATGCCCCAGACTGTGCTGACATGCGGCTACCGCGTCCCGCACTTCGATGTGCTCGTACCCCTCCTCCGACAGGTCATATACGCGGAAAAACTTTGCGTGCCCGAAATGCTCGTTGACGGTAAAGCCGTCTGATGTTGCTATCGCTATCCTTGCCATATCATCATTTCCTTTCCAAAAAGAGCTGCCTTTTACGGCAGCTCCGTTTCGTTATTTGTATGTAGCCAACGAAGTGTTGTAGATGTCCTCGATGACCCTGAGACCGCCGGTGTAGCCCACGTAATTGGTGGTCAGCACTATGCGGTAGGGGGTGGGACAGGCTATCGACAGGAAGTCGGCGTCGATCTCAGCCGCAAGCTCCTTGTCCCAGCCGCTGCCCAGGATAAGCCCGCGTCCCTTGTGCTTCAAGCCGCGGATAACGTCCTGCATGGCGCCCGCATCGGGATCGAAGTACACCGGGATCTCCCGTTTGTCGGAGGCAGCCTTGATGTCCGCCGCTATCTGCTCCTGGTACTTCTTCGGCACGTTGTCCACGATGAACTGCTCCTTGGGAACAACGCCTGTCTCGTGCAGCAGGAATCTGGTGAGACCAACAACATACCCCGAATCGTGGAGGATATGCGCGTAGGAGGGGAGTCCGTAGCGGAACTCCAGCAGGAAGGTGGCGAGGTTGTCAAGCTCCTCGTAGTAAGCCTTTTCCTCCTCCTCGATGAACTTTCTTGCCTTTTTCTCGTTGATCTCCGCGCCCTGCTCTATAGCAAAGTCAAGCACGCCGTTTAAGAAGCGTGTGGTCTCGTTTGCGCCGATCGGCAGATAGCCGAACTTGAAGTAAGGCTGACCGTATCTTCTCTCCAGATTCTTGACGATAGGCTCGCCGTACCAGGGCGAGATGAACACATTGAAGTTAGCCTTCGGGATAGTCTGCCATTCCTTCACGCCGCCGGAATGGGGTCCGAAGAGGATATTGACTTTAAGCCCCAGCCCCTCCAGCAGCCGCTTGTATTCTTTGAGATTGCCCTTCCAGAACTGATCCTGATAGGGGATAGAAGCGATGACGTTGACCAGGTTCTTCTCGCTGCGCGAGGGATTCTCCTCCTCGAATCGGCTAACATACTGGTCTATGATCGCATTGACCACCGCCGAGTGAGATACATAGTTGTTAGACTTGAAGCCGGAGGTCTCAACGTGTACGATAGGTCTGTCCTCCTCGTAAAGGAACTCATCAGTGACGCTCGCCACGTCATCGCCCACGATACCTGCGGTACATCCGGTGACTACCACCTGCAAGTCGGTGTCCAGCACCTTGTAGGTGTTCTTGATTATATTGCGGAGCCTGTCGGTGCCTCCGAAAACAACTTCCTTTTCGCTGAAATTGGTGCAGGGCGCAGTCTCGCCGCCGGCATATCCCGCCGAGCGCTCAAAAAAGCCCTTTATCATAACTCCGCAGCCGGGTCCCGAATGAAGTATCGGAACGGCGCGGGGGATAGCTACCACCGTCTGCAAAGCACCTATGGCGCAGGTGTAGCGCTCCTGTTCTATAAGTCCTGCCATATCTGTTCTTCTCCTTTACTTTCCGAGGAATGTGTAGGGCTCCTGTTCGAGCCACCATTTTGTGTAGGGGTTCACCGAGTGCTGAGCGAGGTTCTTGACGAACTCATCGTTCTCGATAGTCTCAAGTATGCGCTCGCCGTAGTTGACGAGTCCCTCGTAGCCCATGCCGAAATGCTCGTCGCCCACCAGCAGCGAGGGTATGCCCAGCTTTGCGCCCCAGAGAGTCATGCCGCCGTGACGCGCAAGCAGAATGTCCGGCTTGATGCGGTTGAGCACGTTAACCAGCTCGAACTCCTGTTTGTTGCAGACGTTGTAGTTGGGGACGTCGCCGTAGTCCTCGACGGTGTGTCTGAGCGTGTCGGAGCGCTCGTCCTCGTTGTCATACTGCGGGTCATGATGGAATATCGCCGCACCCTGCGGCTCCATGCCAAGCTCCTTGAGCAGCGCAAGCAGCGAGTGACCGTGCGACGCACCCGCCGTAACGTAGGCGGTCTTGCCCTTCAGCTTCTCACGCAGCGCCTCGATCTTCGGCAGGTACTCCGCCTTCTTGCGGGCGAGAAATTCCTCGACTTCCTTTTCCTTGCCGAGTATCTGTCCCAGCTCTCTGAACCAGCGGTCAGTCTGGGCGATGCCGTAGGGGGGAGAATTGCGTATCTCCGGCACCCCGAAGGACTGCTCCAGCGCCGCGCCTAAGTAGCTGCCCAGCGTAGAGCAAGCCTGGATCGTCAGCGCCGCCTCGCTGGAATAGCTGAGGCTGTCAACTGTCGCGAAGGGGGTGATATAATTAGGCTCGTAGCCGAACTCCGCGAACCACTCGCGGAAAATATCGCTGCCCCAGAAGTTTATCACATTGATGATGTTTCTCTTCTGCCTTGCGGGCTTGATGATCTTCCTTGCTATACCGTGATAGCCCGCGTCAAAGCCGGACGTCCACATCTTTGAGCGGAAGCCCTCGCAGAATACCGCCACAACGGGAATGCCCAGCTCCTTCTCAGCATTGTTGGTGACGCTCTCCACATCGTCGCCGATGATACCCGCAGCACAGGTGGTGATGACGAATATCGCCTTAGGCTTTGCCCGCTTGTATACCTCGTGAATGGCAGCGTCGAGCTTTTTGCCGCCGCCGTAGATCGTATCCTTTTCCTCCAGATTGGTGGAGAATATCTTGCGCTGGGTGGGGTGCTCAAGCTGCCTTAAATAAGCGTTGACGCGGTATGTAAACGCGAACTCGTGCAGACAGGTGGAGCAGCCCACAGGACCGTGTGAAATGATCGCCGCGTCCTGAATAAGCGTCAGCGTGCAGGCGGCGTTTGAGGTGCCGCAGCCGAGACATTGGCTGAAAGACCTGCTCTTGTCTTTAAGCTTCCCGCAGCCGGAGCAGGCGCTCACCAGCTCCTTTGCCGTACCCTGAAACCCGGTAATGGAATTTAAGCGTATCTCGCGTATCTCCACCTCGGGTATATCCAGATTAACTTTACTCATGTCATTACTCCCTTATATTCTATAGTCGCCGTCAACGTTCTCCATAAGACCGTACTCGAAGAGTATCTCCCCCAGCCGCTCCTGAGTCATCGGCTCGGGGATGACGAACATATCGTTCTGCTCGATCTTCTCCGCAAGGGTGCGGTACTCGTCAGCCTGCTTGGACTTGGGGAAGTGCTGGATCACCGTCTTTTTGCGTATCTCCGCACGCTGAACGTCGTTGTCGCGGGGCACGAAGTGGATCATCTGAGTACCCAGCTCCTTGGCAAATGCGCGGACAAGCTCAGCCTCGCGGTCAACGTTTCTGCTGTTGCAGATGATACCGCCCAGACGCACGCCGCCCTGACGCGCATATCTGGCGATACCCTTTGAGATGTTGTTCGCCGCATAAAGCGCCATCATCTCGCCGGAAGCCACGATGTAGATCTCCTTCGCCTTGCCCTCGCGTATAGGCATCGCAAAGCCGCCGCAGACAACGTCGCCCAGTACGTCATAGAAAACGTAGTCCAGGTCTTCGGTGTAAGCGCCGAGACGCTCCAGCAGACCGATAGAGGTGATGATACCGCGTCCCGCGCAGCCTACGCCCGGCTCGGGGCCGCCTGACTCAACGCACTTGGTGCCCATAAAGCCTTCCTTCAGGATAGCCTCCAGCTCGATCTCGTCCTCGCCCTGATCGCGCAGCGTATCCAGCACCGTCTTCTGGTGCAGACCGCCCAGCAGCAGTCTGGTGGAGTCCGCCTTGGGGTCACAGCCTACCACCATTACATGATTGCCTCGCTCAACGAGTCCCGCGGTAAGATTCTGAGTAGTAGTAGACTTGCCGATACCGCCCTTTCCGTATATCGCGATCTGTCTTAATTCCTTAGCCATTTTACTTTACCTCACTTCATATTTACTGATATATCAAATACCATATGCGGTATTTTGACTGTATATACATATAATACATATTGTATTTTATATCAACCGTGAGAGAACGTATCCTTTCTGGACAATCTCTGAAGGTCAATATATATCTGACTGCCGTAATCCTCGCCGCCGGGTATTCCCACAGCGTCCGCGCGGCACCGCTGACAATGTCTGAACACGTCGATATATTTCGACGCCCGGAGTATCGCCCGCTCCAGCTCCATGCAGTCCGGCTCGCGGCTGTCCTTGAGCTTGGCGTTGGGTATCAGCGGGATGATGTTGTAGATATCCGCACCCGCTTCCGCGACTGTCATCGCCACTTCCTCGATGTGATCGGCGTTGATGTCCGGCACCAGCACCGTGTTCACCTTGAGGGTTATGCCCGCCTCGCTTATGAGCCGTATGCCCTTGAGCTGCTGCTCTATCAGTATCTCTGCCGCTTCGACTCCCGTGTAGTGCTTGCCGTGCCACACGATACCGTCGTTGAGCTTCGCTTCTATCTCCGGGTCAACGGCATTCACCGTCACCGTCAGCGAATCAATGCCCACCTCGATGATCTCCTGCGCCTTCTCCGCAAGCAGCAGACCGTTGGTGCTCATGCACTTGACCAGCTGGGGAAATTCCTTCTTCACCAGCCGGAAGGTCTCCAGCGCGTAGGGACTCGCAAGCGTGTCTCCGGGGCCCGCGATACCAGCTACGTGTATCGCCGGACAGACCTCCAGTGCCCGCCGTATCGCTTCTATTGCTTCCTCGGGAGTGATGACCGTCGAGGTCACGCCGGGACGCTTTTCGTAGGTATTGAAGCTGCGCTCGCAGAAGCGGCACTGTATGTTGCAGGTGGGACTGATAGGCAGGTGCATACGTCCGTTCCCGCTGTTTGGTCCTTTGGCAAAGCAAGGGTGCTTTGTAGTCAGTTCTTCGTATGAGATCGCCATTTGTCACCCTCCCATTGTTTTTCTTCCATAAGCAGACACAGCGCCTGCTCGATAGTCAGCGGTATCTGATATACCCTGATACCCTGCTCCTCGATGTATTTCTTCGCGCCGGGGCCCGCCCTCTGCGCGACTACGGCGCTGACGTCCGAGAGTATCCTTGCTGCTGCCTCAAAGTCCGATACCTCGTGGCTGCCGCCGTGACACGGCGGCTTCACCAGACGGTATCCGATCAGCTCGCAGTCCTCCTTTTCGGTGTCCAGCAGCGCGATGTAGAACCGCTCCGCCTGCCCGAAATGCCTGTCGATATTCTCGCCGTCGCTGCTTGCAAATGCTATCCTGTAGATCATACTTTTCCTTTTTTGTCGCGATACTCAGCCGAAAAGTCCCGTGCTGAAATATCTGTCGCCTCTGTCGGGGAACACCACGACGATGACTCCCTTGTCGAGTCGGCTTGCCAGCTTTATCGCCGCCGCCATAGCCGCTCCCGAGGAGGAGCCTGCGATTATGCCTTCATTTTTCGCAAGCTGTCCCACCGCCGCAAAAGCCTCGTTGTCGTTTATTTTCACTACCTCGTCCACCAGACCGATGTCCATGGTGTCGGGTATAAAGTCGTTGCCGATACCCTCGATGTTGTAGTCGAAGTGTTCGCCGCCGCCTATGGTGGAGCCTTCGGGGTCTGCAAGCACGCCCCTGATGTCCGGGTCATGCTCTTTAAGGTACCGGGCTATGCCGGTGTAGGTGCCGCCGCTGCCCGCTCCCGCGATGAAGTGGGTCACCCTGCCGCCGATGTCCTCCCAGATCTCTTTGCCGGTAGTCTCGTAGTGAGCCAGCGGATTGTTGGGATTCTTGAACTGCTCCAGAGATATTGAATCGGGTATCTGAGCTTTAAGCTCATCAGCCTTGCGCACCGCCCCCAGCATACCCTCCGCACGGGGAGTGTTGATGACCTCCGCGCCCAGCGCACGCATGAGCGCCTGCTTTTCTGCGGAGAATTTAGTCGGGACGGTGAAGATCACCCTGTAGCCTTTGCCAAGTGCCGCGAATGCGATTCCCAGTCCCGTGTTGCCGGCGGTAGCCTCGATGATCGTGCTGCCCGGCTTTAATCTGCCCTCGCGCTCGGCGGCGGCGATCATGTACTCGCCGATCCTGTCCTTGACGCTGCCCGAGGGGTTATACATTTCAAGCTTTGCATATATCTGTACTTCGGGGGAGACCCCCATATTGTTCAGCCTCACCAGCGGTGTGTGACCTATAAGTTCATGCATATTCTCGTATATCATTTTATTTTACCTCACTTGCCTTGATAGCGTTGTCAAGGTCTTCAAGAATGTCGTCTATATCCTCGATACCTATAGAAAGTCTTATCAGCCCGTCGGTGATACCCACCTTTTTGCGTATCTCCTCCGGGATAGAAGCGTGCGTCATGCTCGAGGGGTGGCATACCAGCGACTCCACGCCGCCCAGGCTCTCTGCAAGCGTTATCAGCTTAAGGCTCTCAAAGAACACCTTGATGTCGTAGTTGTCCTTGAGTTCAAAGGAGATCATCACGCCGCCGTTTTTAGCCTGCCGCCTGTTGACCTCGTAGCCCTTGTCGCTCTTGAGCCCCGGATAGTGTACGCTCTTGACCGCGTTGTGCTCTTTCAGGAACTTCGCCGCCGCCAGCGCGTTTGATACGTGCCTGTCGAGTCTCACGCCCAGCGTCTTGATACCGCGTATCAGCAGGAAGCTGTCGAAGGGCGGGAGCACTCCGCCGGTGGAGTTCTGTATGAAGGCTATCTGCTCCGCAAGCTCCTTTGTCTTGACCACCGCAAGCCCTGCCACAACATCACTGTGACCGCCCAGATACTTGGTGGCGCTGTGGATAACGATGTCAGCACCCAGCTCCAGAGGTCTTTGCAAATAGGGCGTCATAAAGGTGTTGTCAACTATCACCAGCAGCCCGTGCCTGTGAGCGATCTCCGCTGCGGCGCGTATGTCCGTGACCGTCATCAGCGGATTTGCCGGGCTTTCTATCAGCACCGCCTTGACGTCGGATGTGATATCCTTCTCAAAGGCTTCCGCATCGTCGGTCTCGGAAATGGTGTAGTTTATCCCGAAATGGTCAAACACCTGATTCAGAAGCCTGAACGTCCCGCCGTATACATTAGAGGAGATCAGCACTCTGTCCCCCGAATGGAGCAGGCTCAGCACTGCCGTTTCCGCCGCCAGACCGCTTGCAAAGGCAAATCCCGCATAGCCGCCCTCCAGCTCGGCGATCAGCGCTTCCAGCGCTTCGCGGGTGGGATTGCCGGTGCGGGAGTACTCATACCCCCTCAGCTTTCCCAGACCGTCCTGCTTGAAGGTGGAGGTCTGATAGATAGGTACGTTCACCGCACCCGTTCTCTCGTCGATCGAGATACCGCCGTGTATCAGAGCGGTGTCTATTTTCCTGTAGCTCATTTCTTTCTCATCCTTTCATATTTTTCCTATGTGCTTGGTATGAATTAATAATACAACAAAAAACTCTCTGTGTCAAGAGGAAAATGTGATAACGTTATCACGGTCAGATTCAGATATAATACTCCGGCTCGTTCAGCTCCCTGAAGGGGTGACAGCTTTCGCGTATCACCAGCGTGCCTTCCACCTCAAGCCGGGACACTATCCTGTGCCCGCCCTTTATCCTGTCCAGCAGCAGCATGAGCGCGAACCGCACCATTTCGTTCTTCGGCAGGGAAATGGTGGTCAGCATGGGCTTGGTGTACTGGGCGGCGTCAATGTCGTCGCTGGATATCACGGAAGGCATATACCCTCTCTGCCGGCGCTTGCTCATCGCCCCCAGCATACCCACCGCCAGGATATCGTTCGCACAGTATATACCGGTGGGCGGTTCTTCCAGCGCACTGAAATACTCCATAGCCGCGATACCGCCCGCTTCATTCGGCAGCGTGTCGAAGATGTGGTCTATGTCCGGCGATATGTGATTGGCAGCCAGCGCCGCCTGATAACCCGCAAACCGCGATTCGTTATGACAGTCACCCACATACCCTATCCTTGTGTGACCCAGCTTTGCGAGATACTCCACCGCCGTCTGGGCTATCCTGCTGCCGTCGCAGAGCACCTCGTCAGCCTCGTAGTTGGTGGAGTTGCGGTTTATGGAAACGATGTTCTTCTCCTTCGCTTTAAGCAGCCTGAGTGCCTTGCCCGTCACCTTTCCGATGATGATGAGCCCGTCCGAGCGTGCTCCCGGCGAAGGATACAGCTCCTCCACCAGCTTTTGCAGCCTGTCGGTGCGGCTGAGCTTTTCGTCCGAAAACTCGGCGTTGTGCCATACGTGCCCCACGATACAGCCCCTGTCCCGGAGCTCCTTTTCCAGTATCATCAGCAGCTCGTCATAAAACGGATCGGCAGTCTCGTGAGCGTATCTCGTAAGCAGGATATCCACACGGTATATCCGCTCCTCGCTCCTGCCGCCCGCCCTCAGCGAGCGTGCGCTTGCGTTGGGTATGTAGTTTATCTCACGTGCCGCCCCCAGCACCCGCTTTTTCACGTCCTCGCTGGAGCATTTGTGGTTGGGGTCTGAAAGTATCCTGCCCACCGTGGACACCGATACCCCGGTCATTTCGGAAATTCTCTTTAAAGACACAAAATTACCGCCTTTCCGATTATTCATATCAATTTAATATGAATTATATCAGATAGACGGTAAATTGTCAATAGTCAAATTGTTAATTTTTTTAGAGCATTTCCGTGAAGCCTGGGCGCGGTGCTGCCTCAGATAAGTCCCGCTGCCTTGAACGCCTGCTCTAAGTCTGCGATAAGATCCTCCGCGTCCTCAAGACCGGCAGAAATGCGTATCAGGTTCTTCGGGATATCCGCAAGCACGAACTCCTCCTCGTTGAGCTCGCTGTGGGTGGTGTTGGGAGAGTCAACGATAAGCGATCTTGCGTCGCCGAGATTTACGTGATAGTTGAACAGCGTGATGTTGTTTAAGAACGTCGCCTCCTGCTCGGGAGTGCCCTTGATACCGAAGGCGAGCACTCCGCCGCCGCCGTTGGGCAGATTTTTCTCGGCGAGCGCCTTGAATTTGTAATCCTTAGCGCTGGGGTGGCGTACCCATTCTACAGCCGGGCTGCTCTCCAGATATGCCACGATCTTCTCGGCGTTTTTCGACTGCTTGGCAACGCGCTCCGAGAGCGTCTCCAGACCGATTATCCCGAGATAAGCGTCCTGAGGAGAGAGCGCCGCACCCAGCAGATTCAGATACACCAGCGTCAGACGGAAGATAAAGAAATTGTCCGCAAATATGTCCGCGGGAGCCTTGCCCTTGAGCATAACTATCGGCTCAAAGAACTGGGGATAGCGCTCCTTTGTGTAAAGGCTCATGTCGCCGTTGTCCAGCACAAGACCTGCGATGATATTTCCGTGACCGGTCAGCGCCTTCGTTGCCGAGTATACCACGATGTCCGCACCGTGCTCCAGAGGTCTGTAGAGGTAAGGCGTCGCAAGAGTGTTGTCAACTACCACCGGCACGCCGTGCTTGTGAGCCACCTCAGAGATAGCGTCGATGTCCAGCAGGTAAGCGTTGGGATTGCTGATAGACTCAACATAGACCGCCTTGACGTCGTCGGTGAGCTCTGCTTCCAGCTTTGCGGGGTCAAGCACCGCGTCGGTGAGCTTGATCTTTATTCCCAGCTCCGGGAAAAGCCTGTCGAAGGCGTCTATCGAACCGCCGTAGAGGAAGGGAGAAGCAAGTATCGTGCCGCCCTTTGAAGCGAGGTTCAGCAGAGTGTAGGTGATAGCCGCCATGCCGGAGCCTACCGCTACAGCGTTCTTAGCACCGTCCAGAGCCTTCACCCGCTCGGCAAAATATGTCACCGTGGGATTGCCGACTCTTGTGTAAAGGTAGCCGGCTTCCTTGTAGGTAAAGAGATTCTGCGCGTGCTCCGTGTCTCTGAAATCGTATGCCGTTGTCTGATAGATAGGCGGGAGCACCGAGAGATTGTTGTCCTTGGGATCGTAGCCCGCTCTTATCTTTCTTGTGTCAAAATTCAGTTCTGCCATTGTGACCATTCCTTTCGTGATGTGGTTTGCTTTCGATGTTTTGAGTTTACCGCAAAATCTCCGAAAGGTCAAGCACAAAGCGTGACAACGTTGCCGCAAGGCTCTTTTTATACCCCGCCGGTTCTCTGATAAACCTGCTTTATACCCCATCCGGACAGGCTGGGAAGGGGAGCGGTACTGCAATTTGTGATAACGATACCGCCGTGTAAATACGCGGTCTGTGACGAGTTTCTTATGTCTGCCCGGCGGGATATTTTAAACCTGCGGCGGCACATCAGGATAACGTTATCACAAATCCCGCTGCCGATAAATCCAGGTTATATTCCTTTATAAATATAGTTTATCGGTGTTGAGCTTTTCCGCCCCATTTCATAAGCAGCGGCAAAAGCGTCGGAACACAAGGGCGTTTTTCGGCAATATGTTGAAATTTGTAAATTAATTTGACATATTACTAAAAATATGTTATACTATCATTACGAAATTGTATATAAGGAGAACTTTCCGACGGCACAGCAGAGATCACGGGCTGCAAGGGTTCCTCCGCAAGTCTGTCTATCCCCGAAAAGCTCGACGGGAAAACCGTATCGCGCATCGGCGCTTATACATTCTATAAGTGTACGAGCCTTACTGACGTAAAGCTCCCCAGCGGCTTAAAGACCCTTGACGATTACGTATTCTACGGATGCAGCGCTATAAAGACCATAACGATACCCGACAGCGTTACAAGCATGGGCGGCATGATCTACGTGTCGCGTCTTGCGGAGCTGCGGCGGCAGGCTTGCTTATTATTGTAATGACCATATAGCCGCTTGGCGTCTGACGCACCTGCGGCGGATATATCACCGTGACATTGACCGTCACGTAACTGAGAGGGATAAGCTATGCTTTTTAAAACAGGCAGACCAAGGATAATATTCAACTGGATAATGTCGTTGGTGCTGTTCATGCTCTTGTATGTGCTTATACACGAGACCGGACATCTTATAGTCATGCTCGCCGTCGGAGCAGAGATAGATGAATTCAGCATATTAAATGCGCACGTCAGCTCTCACGGCGGGGATTATACCCCCTTCACCAAAATGCTCATGCAGGCAAACGGAGCGCTCCTCCCTCTGCTGATATCCTATGTTTATATGCTGCTCTACAGGAAGGATTCAAAGAGCTCCTTTTACAGGCTCTTCTCCTTTTACGCAGGGCTGATACCCTCAGTGACCATGCTTGCGTGGGTGATGATACCCTTTGCTTTTATGAAGGGCAAAGCGCCGGCGGGCGATGACACCACCGATTTCCTTTTCACCTTCACCCAGTACGGACATCCGCTTATAGTCAGCGCCGTTGCGGCTATCCTGATGATGACAGGCTTTGTGCTTATCGTCAGAAAGGGGATACCCAATGACTGGATAGACGAGCTGAAGGCTATGAGGTGTACACCGCCGGCGAAAAATGAGCAAAGTGACAGTGAGCGGGACCATGCTCAGGTGTGAAAATGATCCCGGGCAGAGTTCAGACGGGAACACCAACTTCCGGAACAAATTTTTTTCTCCATTCCGGAGAATGACAAACCGAAAAAATGTGTTATTGCTCCCCCAAGGTTTAGTTGGGGGAGCAATATAATTGTGCCACTCTGTAATTAGTGTTCAACAAGGAACAATACTGCGCTTCTCATCAGCCTGTGGGCGGCGACATGACTCTCATCATCATCGCAGCCTGTACTCCCGGCGAGGTCTTGGTCTGCACCCGGGAGTTTATCATCGAACTCGCCCTCGCTGATGATGACCGTCTCGCCCTTTTTGTGCGAGGAAGTTACCTTCTTCACCTTCAGCTTTGAACGCACCGCGTCATTGACGTGCGACTCTCACATACTGCACATCATGCCGTCTATCTTTACAGTTGTTTTGTACATATCATTCCATTCCTTTCAGTACGCCTACCATGTCAATGCGCTTGATACGCTTTGAGAACATAAAGCCTACCAGCACCGAAACTATCATCACAAACGCCGCCGCCAGCAGATAGGTCAGCGGCTTGACCCGGCAGGGCCAGTCAATGGAGTCGCCGTTTGAGTCCATCATTTCCTGCAAAAGCTTCTGCCCGAAGGGCAGACCGCAGATGATACCCAGCAGCGACAGCCACAGGTTCTGCACCGATATCAGCCGGCGCACCCTCGGGCTGCCAAAGCCCATGACCTTCAGCGTGGCGAACTCCTTCTCGCGCTCGTTGAAGCTGAGGTTGCCCGAGTTGTAAAGCACCACGATTATCAGCAGGGAAGCGAAGAACACCATAAAGTAGACCAGGAAATCCATGACCTCCATAGTCTTGTCAAAGGAGGCTTTCAGATCGTCCATATCGTGTACCGCCGACACATAGTCCCTGCCGGAAGCGGCGGCGCAGTCCTTCCCTGAGACTAACATCTGCGGCTTGAACTCAAAGCCCGCCTTTTCGTAGTCATCGCGCAGAATGGTGATGCCCGTTATCGACGGGTGCCGCGATATCAGCCCTATCTCGCTCTCTATCCACTTGTCGCCGTCCGCCGTTTTCCAGTATACCTTGTCGCCCTGTTTCAACCCCAGCTTTGCCGCCTGCTTCATGGTCAGCGCCACCGTGCCCTTTTTCAGCGGCACTACATTCAGCTCGCTGTCGGAAATGCAGAACAGCCCCTTGCCCTCTGTGACGGTCAGCTTGCAGCTGATAATGTCGTCGGAAACAGGGTGATCCTCCGCCGCTATGGAGATGAGCCCCATGCCGATAAGCTCGCCGGAGTATTCGTCCGCGAGGTCTTCGGCGTCGCCGATCGTGACGCTGTCGGAAAACAGCACCTGGCTCTGGTAGTTCTGCATATCGTCAAAATACCAGCCCCGAACAAAGCCCAGCGTGTCAAATGCGCCCAGTCCCAGCACCATGACGATCATGCCCATGCAGGTGCCGAACACGCCCATGAAGGCACGCATTTTCGAGCGCGAGATGTCCCGCAGGCTGTAGCGGGCGGTGAATCCCAGTCTGTCCCAGAATGGGAGCTTCTCAAAAATGCAGGGCTTTGCGGTCTTAGCCGCCGCGGGACGCAGCGCCTCCGAGGGGTGTATCCTGAGTATCTGCTTGCAGGAGAGATATGACGCGCCCACGCAAAACAGCACTATCACCGCCGCGACAACTATGCTCTTGTAGTTGAAGCCGCCGCTCCAGCCGGGGACGCGGTAGAACTGGGAGAACATATCCACCATTATCCGCCCGAAGGTGTAAATGCCCAGCAGGATACCTGCCGCACAGCCCAGCACCGACAGTATAAAGCTGTAGCTCAGATAGTGCAGTATGATCTTTCGGTTCTTCATGCCCAGGGCGTTGAGGGTGCCGATCTGCGTCCGCTGCTGCGCTACCATACGCTTCATCGTGGTGGTGATGACCAGCAGCGCTATCGCCACGAACACGAAGGAGAATATGTAGGAAAATCCGTCGTGCTGGTTCAGCTCGTCCAAGAGACGGTTGCAGCCGTCAATGCTCTTGCGGTCAGCTATAAAAGAATATTCGCCCTCAAGCGCCAAGTCTATCCTCTTTTCATAGGACAGCGCCTTGCCCTCGCAGGTAAAGATCATCTCGTTGTTTATCCGAAGCTCCTCCGGCAGAGTTTTCTGCGAGAGATAGGCAAACCCGATGTTGTGGAAGTCGGTGTCGGTGTCCGTAGAAGCGCAGCAAAACACGTGCTCCGGGGACATTATCAGTCCCTTGATCTCCTTCTCGATGTTCTGCCCCATAACGTGGACGGTGAATTTGTCGCCGATCTTCAGCCCCCAGATATCCGCAAAGGCGTCGAACAGCCATATGCCATTTTCGTCGCCGGGGTCATATTCCTCGCCTTTGACGCTGTAGGGCTTTGTGACTATATTATCCTCCTGAAAATAGCACCATATCTCGGCGGTGTTGTATTTTTCGTCCGCCTTGCCGAGGACTTCCGTTCTGAGCTGCACGTCCTTTATGCCGTCTATCGCGGCTGCCTTTTCAGCCTGCTTTTTGTCAAAGCTGCTGCCGTATATCCAACCGTCCGAAAAATTGGACTTGTTGTCAAATGCCGCCATAGCCTTCCGCCCGCCGATAACGTCAGCCTGAAAGCCGGTAAAGCACCACATCGCCACCGCGGCAAGCAGGAATATGGAGAAAAACTGCGCAAGGTTCGCCCGAATGTCACGGAGCATTTTTCGCCTTAACATACCGCCGCCCCCTTACCACTCGATCTCGTTTGCGGAAAGAGGCTTTTCGTTCAGCTTTATGGACTTGATCTTTCCGTTTCTCATGTGTATTATCTTGTTGGCGCACTTGGCGATATCCGCGTTGTGGGTGACGAGAATGACTGTGTTTCCGCTCTCGGTGGAGAGCTTTTGCAGCATATCTATCACCAGCTTGCCGGTCTCTGAATCGAGCGCTCCGGTAGGCTCGTCGCCGAGGATTATCTTCGGGGCTTTCGCCAAAGCCCTCGCTATCGACACCCTCTGCTGCTGACCGCCCGACATCTGGGAAGGGAACTTGTGCTTCTGGTCTGAAAGCCCCACGCGGTCAAGCATCTCATTAGCGTCCAGGGCGTTTTTCTTGATGTCCTTCACCAGCGCCACATTCTCATAAGCCGTCAGCCCGGGTATCAGATTGTAGAACTGGAAGATGAACCCTATGGTTTCCGCACGGTACTGCGACAGCTTTTTGTCCTTGAAGGAGGATATCTCCTGCCCGTCTACGATCACCTTGCCCTCGGTGGGGACGTCCATGCCGCCCAGCATATTCAGCACCGTTGACTTGCCCGCGCCCGACTGTCCCAGTATCACCACGAACTCGCCCTCGTCTATGGTAAAGCTCACATGGTCTACCGCCGTCTGCATACCGTCGCCCTTGCCGTAGGTCTTGACTACGTCTTTAAACTCTACCGCTGTATTTGCCATTTTTCTCTCCTCTTTTCCTTGTATCATCATTTTTTGTACGTACAGCAAAACGCAGAGCCTGTAAGATCACTCTGCGTTTATACTAATCCCTAAAAGAACAGCAGACAAATCTCGGCACTGACGGCTCATCACTCGTCGTCAAGCTCCCTTGCAGGGCGACAGC
>CACXDI010000149.1 GCA_902766335.1 uncultured Ruminococcus sp.
GCTGTCGCCCTGCAAGGGAGCTTGACGACGAGTGATGAGCCGTCAGTGCCGAGATTTGTCTGCTGTTCTTTTAGGGATCAGTATTATCCCTGCGGGCTTCCCTTTGAGCGAGCTCGCCGATCTTGAAATGCCGGTCTATGTCTTGCGGGATATTGACTGCAGCTGCGGTTTTGTACAGACTTATAACAACGGAAAGTATCTGTGAGATACTTCCGTTATTTTTTTATCTCAACGATACTCCCCTCCGGCGAGATAACAGCCACCTCAAGCGGGATTTCCTTACCGCTTGCCGCTATCGCACGCTTTATCGCGTTCTCCAGACCGCCGCAGCAGGGCACGGTCATTCGGGTGAGGGTGACGCTCCTTATGTCGTTGCTGCGGAATATCTCCGTCAGCTTGTCGGCGTAATCCACGGCGTCCAGTTTCGGACAGCCGATGAGGGTTATCTTCCCGCGGATAAAATCCTGGTGGAAGTTGCCGTAGGCATAGGCGGTGCAGTCCGCAGCGATCAGCAGATCGGCGCCGCTGAAGTAAGGCGCGTTGACGGGCAGCAGCTTTATCTGCACGGGGAACTGTCTCAGGCAGCCCGGCAGACGAACACCGCTGTCAGCGTCCTTCGGAGTGAAGTTCTGCAAAGCCGAACCGGGGCAGGTGAACCCTGTGCAAGCTGTCTTCTTCTGCTTGCTGGCCTGCACAGCCTTTTCGTCATAAGCCGCCGCCTCACGCTCGGTAAAATGGATAGCGTCCGCAGGACAGGCGGGCAGACAGTCGCCGAAGCCGTCACAGAAATCGTCGCGCATGAGCTTTGCCTTGCCGTCCACGATAGCGATAGCACCCTCGTGGCAAGCCTTGGCACACAGCCCGCAGCCGTTGCATTTTTCTTCGTTTATCTCGATTATTTTCCGTATCATAGCTGATACCTCCTTGACTTTATGTCTCCATTATAGTATAATTGAAACAGAAAGTATGTTGTAATTGCAACATTTCGGAGGGAAATATGGATATTTCAGTTTTGCGTGATTCTGTACTGTTCAGGGGCTTTGATGAAAATGAGGCAGCCGCGCTGGTGACCTCGCTGAAAGCCCGGGAAAAGCGATTCAAAAAAGGCGCGGTGATCTTCTGTGCGGGCGACGTCACCGACAAGCTGTGCTTTGTGACCGCAGGCAGCGTCACCGTCGAGAGCAACGATATGTGGGGCAACCGCACGATACTCAACCTCGTGAGCAAGGGGCAGTTTTTCGCCGAGAGCTACGCGCTGCTGCCCGATGTGCCTATGCTGGTGGACGTCTGCGCCGCCGAGGACTGCTCTGTCATATTTCTGAGCATGAAGTCGCTGCCGCACCTAAGCGACACGACAAGGGCGAGACTTCTCACAAATCTTCTGACGATCACCACAAGAAAAAACCTGCACCTGTCCAGCCGGAGCTTTCATACTGCTCCGAGGCAGGTGCGGGGGCGTATCATGGCGTATCTGAACACCGTGTCGGTGCAAAAGCATAGCCGCGAGTTTGACATTCCCTTTGACCGCCAACAGCTTGCGGACTACCTCAATGTGGAGCGCTCGGTGCTGTCCAATGAGCTGAGCAAAATGCAGCGGGACGGGCTGATACGGTGCAAAAAGAACCATTTTGAGATCGTTGCCGGAGAATGAAACTTGACACAAGTCGAAAACGGTGATATACTTAGCTGTAGATCTCACAGAAAGGACATGGTATCATGAGAATAGCAGTAACCTATGAAAACGGACAGATATTCCAGCATTTCGGAAGAACGGAGCAGTTCAAGCTCTATGACGCTGCCGACGGCAAGATCATCAGCGAGCAGGTGGTAAGCACCAACGGCGCGGGGCACGGCGCTCTCGCCGGATTTCTCAAGGACGCTCAGGCAGACGTTCTGATCTGCGGAGGTATCGGCGGCGGTGCGCAGATAGCAATGCAGGAGGCAGGGATCGCGCTCTACGGCGGCAATACCGGAAGCGCTGATGAAGCGGTAAAGGCTTTTCTTGCCAACACGCTCGCGCAGAACTCAAATCCCACCTGTGACCACCACGGTCACGAGCACGGCGAAGGTCACAGCTGCGGAGACCACGGCTGCGGTAAGCATTGATGAAGATAGTAACTCTTGTGGAAAACTCCAGCGGCGCTGAAAACTGTATCGCAGAGCACGGTCTGAGTATATATATCGAGACGGAAAAGCATAAGCTGCTGCTGGACACCGGGCAGACCGACGCAGCAGTCAGGAACGCCGAAGTGCTCGGCATTGACCTTACTGCCGTGGATACCGTTATCCTCAGCCACGGACATTACGATCATTCGGGCGGGATCCTGCCGTTTTCCAAGCTCAACCACACTGCGCAGATAGTCATGCAAAGAACGGCTGCCGAACCGCATTTTAACGGTGAACGCTATATCGGTATCGACAGGGATATCCTGGGGCTGCCGAATGTACGGCTGATCGACGGCGATCTGCGGCTCAACGACGAGCTGTTCCTGTTCAGCGGGATCACGGGCAGGCGGTGCTATCCGCAGGGCAACAGAAAGCTGTCCTGCATGAAGAACGGCAAAAAGTCCGAGGACGATTTTGTTCACGAACAATGCCTTGTCATCACGCAGGACGGCAAGCGCTGGCTATTATCGGGCTGTGCGCATAACGGCATACTCAATATCCTCGACAGGTACCGTGAGCTTTTCGGCAGCGCCCCCGACGTTGTGATAAGCGGGTTCCACATGATGAAGCGCAACGCGGAGCATACCGGCGAGGAAAAAGCTGTTATCATTCAGACGGCTCGGGAGCTGTCAAAGATGAACACCGTCTTTTACAGCGGACACTGTACGGGCATACCCGCATTCGAGCTGATGAAAGAGATAATGGGCGATAAGCTTATCGCTCTGCACAGCGGCGGGCAGATATTATGACATTATAAAGACAAGCGCAGTCCATTATTGAACTGCGCTTTTTCTGTCACAGCCTCTGGCTGCGCAGGAAGCAGCGCGGTGCCGTATTTTCTCAGTCACAACCTTTTTTGCGCAGCTGTATCAAACGATTTGACTTTTTGCGGGCGGTTTGGTATAATAAATGTAAGCGAGAGCGTTACGGCTTTTTCTGCCGGAGCGGGATCTATGGAGATGTATCTATTATGACCAAAGGCATTAAATCAACTATAGGAATATTCAGTCCCTCCTATAACATAATATATGATTCCCCGGAGTCGGCAAAGCGTGCGGAAGATTTTTTGCGGGACAACGGGTTTGACGTGAAGCACGGCAAGCTGTGGGGCAGGAAGAACGCCTTTCGCACGGGAACTCCCCGGGAGAGGGCAGACGAATTCAACAGCCTGCTGCATGACCCAGATGTGGATATACTCATGGCGAGTGTGGGCGGTATCGTCACCAACGGTATGCTGCCGTACATTGATTACGAGTACTACAAGGCGCACCCCAAGCCTGTTGTGGGAATGTCCGATGTGACGGCTCTGCTTCTGGCGCTTTACGAGAAAACAGGCGTGCCGACATACTACGGTACGAATTTTGTGACAAGCTATGCAAGGCTCAGCCCATATCGTGACATCGCGCTGAAATGTCTCTTTGATGTGCTGAACTTCAAAGACAGCTATCAGTATATGCCGCCTGAATACTATTCCGATGAAGTCATCGACTGGACTAATCCGCTGACTGAGGAAAAGCAGATACCTAACAAGCTGGTAACGCTCCACGGCGGAAAGGTCAGGGGCAGACTTACCGGCGGCAATCTCTGGGGCATCTCCAACATATGGGGAACGCCTTACAGCCCCACGTTAAGAGAGGGAGACATACTGTTCATCGAGGACACGGAGACAGGAGCCGATCTGGTGGAGTGCCATCTGGGGCAGCTGAAAATAAGCGGCGTCTTTGAAAAGCTGGGCGGGCTCATCATTGGCAAATGCCGTGATTATTATGACTGCGAGACCGAGATGACCTACTATGACTTCATCTACGACTATATAGGCAGACCGGATATCCCTGTGCTTGCCGAGTGTGATATCAGCCATTGTGCGCCCATGCTGACGATACCCATAGGGCTCACAGCGGAACTCGACGCAGACGCCCGGTCTATAAGACTGTTACGCTAAATTCTGATCTGTCGCATTAACAGAATATACTCAAACCCGGATAACCGTTCGCATCGGGCGGCTATCCGTTTCTTTTTGCCTTACTATTGCTCCCACAATTAAACCTTGCCGGAAAGGCGCAGCAAAAATAAAAAATATCAAGGCGTAAAAGCGCAGATGGGCTGTCGCCCTTCAAGCTTTTACAACGCAGAGATTTTATACTAATTCCTAAAAGGTTAGTAGACAAAGATTGGTGCTGACAGCTCAGCAATCTAGGAAAGCGACCGCAGTTGGGCTGACGCCCTGCAAGGGAGCTTGACGACGAGTGATGAGCCGTCA
>CACXDI010000150.1 GCA_902766335.1 uncultured Ruminococcus sp.
ATAGCCACCCGTCCTGTCCCCTTGTGGTTCCTGCCCCCTCACTCAAGGCGCAAAGTGCAAGTCGCAGACAAACTCAGCGTTCAGGGCACAATCGTCCGCTGCTTGGTTGCCCCAAAGGGGCAATTGGGGACTCTGTCCCCAAGCCCTTGCAAGGGGCTCCTCGCCCGGGGGGGACGTTTGCGAAGCAAACTCCCGGAAATAAGCCCCGCAGGGGTGTTTTCCCAACCTCGGCAGCGTCGCGCCGCTGCACCCGCTTTGCTTGACATCTCCCCCAAAATAAGCTATAATAATATCATACCAACCCGAAAGGACTGATACCATGTACAAACAGGGGAAATACCCTATCATCGCCAAGCGTGCTATTGCCCGCGGGGTGTTTGATGTTACTGTAAGCTGCCCCGATGCGGCAGAGCTTGCTCAGCCGGGACAGTTCGCACAGGTGGCGGCGGAGGGCTTCTTTCTGCGCCGTCCTATCTCGATCTGCGATATAGATAAAGCCGCCGGGACTATCCGGCTGGTGTTCGAGGTGCGCGGCAATGGCACCGATAAGATATCCGAGCTGAACGTGGGACAGAATATCGACATTATGGCGCCGCTGGGTCACGGCTTCACCGTCATCGAGGGCGCAAAGGCTGTCTGCGTGGGCGGCGGCATCGGCACCCCGCCTATGCTGGGGATCGCCAGGTGCTACGGCAAGGACGCTCAGGTGATAAGCGGGTTCCGCACGGCGGGCATCGCCATTTTGCAGGAGGACTTCGCGGCGGCAGGCTGCGAGACCACCCTCTGCACCGACGACGGCACGGCGGGCAGAAAGGGCTTTGTCACCGAAGCGCTCAAGGAACGCCTTGAAGCGGACAAGCCGGATATCATCTACGCCTGCGGGCCCGCAGTCATGCTGAACGGCGTGGCGAAGCTTGCGAAGGAATACGGCGTCAGGTGCGAGGTGTCGCTGGAGCAGCGCATGGCTTGCGGCGTAGGCGCCTGTCTGGTATGCGTGTGCAGGACGGTCAAGGACGGCGAGAGTTACCTCTCACACGTCTGCAAGGACGGTCCCGTGTTTGATTCTGAGGAGGTGGACTTCACATGAGCGACAGACTGAAAGTAAACATATGCGGCGTGGAGTTCAAAAACCCCGTCATTCCCGCAAGCGGCACATACGGCTACGGGCGCGAGTATGAGTGCCTCTACCCGCTGTCAAAGCTGGGCGGGATTTCCGTCAAGGGCACAACCCTCAACCCCAGGCAGGGCAACCAGGGCCCCCGCGTAGCGGAGACTCCTGCGGGTATGCTCAATTCCGTGGGTCTGCAAAACGGCGGCGTGAGGAAGTTTTTAGACTACGAGCTGCCCAATCTGCTTACTAAGGATATAAAGATCATCGCCAACATAGCGGGCGCTTCCGTGGAGGAGTGCGCCGAATTGGCGTCGCTCATTGACCCCTCGCAGGTGGACATGGTGGAACTGAACATCAGCTGTCCCAACGTCAAGCAGGGCGGCGCGGCATTCGGCACCGACTGTAATGTGGCGGCGGCGGTAACGGCTGCGGTACGTAAGGAGCTGCCCCACAAGCCGCTTATGGTAAAGCTTTCGCCGAATGTCACCAGCATCGTTGACATCGCAAAGTCCGTTGAAGCGGCGGGCGCCGACGCGCTGTCGCTGATAAACACCCTGCTGGGTATGCGTATCGACATAAAGACCCGCCGTCCGATACTTAAAAACAACGTGGGCGGGCTTTCGGGTCCGGCGGTGTTCCCCGTTGCCGTGAGAATGGTATGGCAGGTGGCAAACGCCGTCAAGGTGCCGGTAGTGGGCATGGGCGGTATCGCAACATGGGAGGACGCGGTGGAAATGATGATGGCAGGCGCATCGGCTGTACAGGTGGGCGCCGCGATCTTCGCCGATCCTTACGCTCCCGTCAAGATAGTTGACGGTCTGGAGCAGTACTGCATAGACAACGGCATCGACAACATCTCCGAGATAGTGGGGACGGTGCAGCCGTGGTAAGATCTTTCGCAAAGGAGTGTGCATCATGCCGGAGATAACTCTTGCGGGAACAGGCGGCATGATGCCCCTGACCTACCGCTGGCTCACCAGCTGCTACTATTTCCAGAACGGTCACGCGGTGCTGATAGACTGCGGCGAGGGCACACAGATAGCCCTCACCGAAGCGGAGCTGCGGCACAGCAGAGTGGACGTGATACTGCTCACCCACCTGCACGCCGATCACGTTTCCGGGCTGCCGGGATTCCTGCTGTCGCTGGGAAATTCCGGGCGCGAGGAACCGCTGGACATCTACCTGCCCGAGGGCAAGGTGGATATCGTAAAGGGGCTGCTGTCTATCTGTGACCGGCTCCCCTACCGGATACGCTTCAACGAGCTGCCCATTGACCGGGAGTGCAGCTTCCCGCTGCCGCAGATAGACCCTCTGCTGGAGGCACGCTCGCTGCCGCTGCGGCACTCCACCCACTGTCTCGGCTACTCGCTGACGCTGACGCGGCGGCAGGAGTTCCAGCCGGAGCGGGCAAAGGAGCTGGAGATACCGGTGCAGTACTGGCGGGTGCTTCATTCGGGCGAGGCGGTGACTCTCGAGGACGGGCGCACCATAACCCCCGACATGGTGACGGTAGCAAACCGCCGCCCGATCAAGTTCACATACGTCACAGACACGCTGCCCTTCAAGGCGATAGCGGAATTTGCAAAGGACTCGCAGCTTTTCATCTGCGAGGGAATGTACGGTGACGTGTCCAAAAAATCGGACATGAACGCAAAAGGGCATATGCTTATGCAGGACGCCTGCCGGCTGGCAGCGGACGCGGGAGCCGAGCAGCTCTGGCTCACCCACTACAGTCCCGCCTGCCCCGCACCCTGGCTTTACGAAGCGGAGCTGAAAAAGATCTTCCCAAACGTCGTGATAACCAAGGACGGCAGAAAGATCGAGATAAAGGAATAAAAAAAGAGGACGAGTACCCGAAAGCACTCGTCCTCTTATCTATCCGGAAGAATTACATTTCCTTCTGCTTAGCGAAGCACTCGCTGCAGTATACAGGCTTGTCCTCGCGCGGCTGGAAGGGGACTTTGTCCTCCTTGCCGCAGGAAGCGCAAACGATAGTGAACATCTGTCTTTCCGCTCTGTTGCTCTGCTTGCGTGCGTCGCGGCAAGCCTTGCAGCGCTGAGGCTCATGGAAGCCTCTCTCCGCAAAAAACTCCTGCTCACCTGCTGTGAAAACGAACTCGTTTCCGCAGTCTCTGCATACCAGTGTCTTGTCCTCGTACATGATCTTAACCCTTGCCTTTCTTAAACATCAAAAATTAAAATGCCGCCGTTTGCGGCAAATAAAACTATATATCAGCCACCTCAGCACGCAGCTTTTTGCGCGCTCTCTGCATGGCGTTGTCCACCGATTTCACGCTGATACCCAGCTTCTCAGCGGTCTTGCGGTAGCTGAGTCCCATAAGCGAGCACCAGACCACCTGCTTCTCCAGCTCGGTAAGGCAGCTCTCGATAGCATCATACAGAGCGTCATACTTAACGCCCGGATCGGTATCGGCAGCTTCGTCGGAAAGCTCCGCAGCCTCACCCGCGAAATTAAAACGTTTAAGTGCAGAAAACATCTTGTTCTTAGCGCAGGCGATGATAAAGGTTGCCGCCCTGCCCTTTTCGCGCCGGTAATCGGAGATAGCCCCCAGCGCACCCAGCAGCCCCTCCTGAAGCAGATCCTCGGAAATGCTGCTGTCAAAGCAATGCGAGTAAAGCCTTATAGACGGCAGCAGCTTGGAAATAAGCTCCGCTGCCGCAGCGGAATCAGTCTTTGCCAGCACCGCCAGATCGTCGATCTCGTCAGTCGCCAGCTTGTACTCCGAAACGTTTTCAGAAAGCAAATCCCGCACTCCTATCCTGATCATCACTAATATTTATATTATCATAACATAATAAAAAAGTCAAGTATTTTTAAGAATTTATCGCCAGTTCAAATTTTTTTGTAGGTTTTTACAATAACAACACCTTTTCTTAGTTATTAGTACACAAACACTCTCTGTTAATTTAAGGAAAAGACAAAATCTGTCAACAAAAAAGAGCGCCGAAAGACGCTCTTTTCAAGTTCATATATTAGCATATTCAGCCCTGCCGGACTTGAACACGTTCCCGCCGTGACAGTCGATAGTCACCACCGCCGGGAAATCCTCGACATACAGTCTCTTGACCGATTCGCAGCCCAGATCATCAAAAGCGATGACCTCGCAGGACTTTATCCTGCTTGCCGCCAACGCACCGCAGCCGCCCACAGCACAGAAGTACACCGCACCGTTCCTCACGATAGCGTCGCATACCTCCTGAGAGCGCTCGCCCTTGCCGATCATTCCCACCAGCCCGAGATCCAGAAATCCCGGCGCGAATCTGTCCATGCGTCCGCTGGTAGTAGGCCCGCAGGAGCCTATCGGCTTGCCCTCGGGAGCCGGCGTTGGGCCCGCGTAGTAAATGACCGCGTCCTTCAGATCATAAGGTATCTCCTTACCCTCGTCGAGCAAAGCCCTGATCCTCTTATGCGCCGCGTCACGCGAAGTATACACCGTGCCGGTCAGCAGCACCTTGTCGCCCGCTTTGAGCGTTTTCGCCGCTTCCCTCAGCCCGGAAATGTCAATTCTTAAAGGCTCACTCACTTAGGATCAATCCTCGTCTTCAGCCACAAGGTCAAGACCCTCGTCAACGAGGTCTCTTGCGCTGTTAGCCATTCTCATGCTCTCGCCGCTGAGCTCATTGATCTGGGTGAGCAGCTTGGTAACGGTAGTATTGAGAGCCTCAAACTCGGTGCGAACGCTGTTGCGGAGATCAGCGGACTTAGACTTGATATTCTCGCTCTGGTTCTTAGCGTCCTCGAGCATCTTGGCAGCTCTTGCCTCAGCCTCGGTAGTAACCTTGTATGCCTTAACGTTAGCGTCCTCGGTGACCTTATCAGCGTGTGCCTGAGCCTCGGAGGTAATGCTCTCAGCCTCAGCCTTGGCAGCGGACATAGTGTTGTCAGCGCTGTTCTGAGCGTCCTCGAGAGTTTTAGTAGCCTCAGCGTTAGCCTTGGTAACGGTAGCCTCAGCCTGAGCGTTAGCCTCTTCGATGATCTGCTCAGCCTGAGCCTCAGCGTCATCGGTAGTGGTCTTAGCCTGCTCCTTAGCCTTGGAAACGATCATATTAGCGGAGTTCTGAGCCTGAACGAAGATCTCGCTCATATCGAATGCCTGAGCGGTGCCGTTGCTTGCATTTGCAGCCTCGGTCTTAGCCTTCTCAACCTGCTCCTTAAGATCCTCGATCTCATCAGCCTGCTGCTTGATAGTAGCGTCCTTCTCGGTGATCTGCTGCTCATAATCGGCAATACGCATATTCATGGAATCGGTAGAAGCCATAAGCTCTGCGACCTTGTTCTTAGCCTCCTCGACCTTCTTCTCGAGCTCTTCCTTGCCCTCAAAGTTGCCGTCGTTAGCTACAACAGTGCCGCCCTCTTCAACCTGCTTTTCCAGACGAGCGTTGGTCTCCTCGAGATCCTTTACCTTATTTTCCAGGTTATAGATCTTAGAGTTAAGATCATCTACATAAGCAAGAACGTCCTGCTTGTCAAATCCGCCCATACGGACAGTTCTCAAGTAACCATTGTTTGCCATTTTGTATTCCTCCCAATCTATCTCGTCTGCCCGCACGTCAAGTGCCGCAAACGATTTTAAGCAATAATTTTACATATTAATTATACTATACTTTCAGCGATTTTTCAACCGAAAAATAAGATTTTGAAAAAGTTCATCACTTTGTACAACTTTAAATTCTCTATTTTGTACACATTAACTATTTATCATTCATATTTCGATTCCGTCAAATTTTTTTCGGAAACTTAAACGTTTTCAAAAGTTTCTTTGATTAAACAAAAAGCGGGACGAAAAGTCCCGCTCCGTTGCGTTCAAAATACCTGCTTACTTGTTCTTGAAGATATTGAAAATATCATCATAGTAAGTGGGGTTATCAGCAGCCTTCACGCCTGCCCTGTGCATAGCCTCAGCGTCTGCCTTAGCGTCAGGAGCAGCAGCACCGTCAGCGGAAGTCTTGGCAGCAGCCTTTGCAGCAGCCTTCTTGAGGGAAGCGCCGTCAAAGTCAGCAGCTATAACGGTAACATATACCTCATCATTCATATTAGGATCATAGCCGTTACCGAAGATGATCTCAGCGTCCTCGTCAACAGCCTCGGTGATAGCGTTGGTCAGCTCGTCGATCTCGTCAACAACGATATCCTCGCTCATAGTGATATTTACCAGCAGTCTCTTAGCGCCTGCGATAGCGGTCTCAAGCAGATCGCTCTTGATGACCTGAGCCACAACGTCCGGCACCTTGTCCTTGCCCTGACCGTGACCGATAGCCATGTGAGCGTAGCCTGCGTCCTTTATAATGGTAGTGATATCAGCGAAGTCAACGTTGATCTCGTCATGTCTTGTGATTATCTCAGCGATAGAGATAACGTCAGTCTTAAGTACCTCATCAGCGAGAGCGTAGCTCTGTCTCATGGTGAGCTTCTGACCGTTTGCAAGCAGGTTCTGGTTGGGGATAACGATAAGCGCATCAACGTTATCGAGAAGTCCCGCGATACCCTGCTCAGCCTTCTCCATTTTCTTTGCACCCTCAAACTTGAAGGGCTTTGTTACTACGGCAATAGTGAGCTTGCCCATATCGTGAGCGATCTGTGCTACCACGGGAGCCGCACCTGTACCGGTACCGCCGCCCATACCAGCGGTGATAAACACCATATCGGCGTCCTTGATAGCCTCGGTGATCTCGTCCTGACTCTCCTTAGCGGAAGCCTCGCCTACCTCGGGCTTAGCACCTGCGCCCAGTCCGTGGGTCAGCTTGGAGCCGATCTGGATCCTCTCTGCCGCCTTGGAATTTTTAAGCGCCTGTATATCAGTATTTATCGCAATATAATCAACGTTTCCAACAATGCCGGCATCTGCGATGCAGTTGAGTGCGTTTCCGCCGCCGCCGCCAACACCGATAACCTTGATCTTTGCGCCCTCGATAGGTGCTTCAACATACTCGTATGCCATATTAAACATCCTCCTACTATATTTGAGTGTTTCTATTCAATAGTCCCGCGCCGCCGTCATTTTCTCTCTCAACTGTCCAAAAATCGGCGCAATAATAGATATACTACTATATTATCACAATTTCTGCTAAATGTAAAGCAATAAAAACCCTTAATTCCAAAGTTTAGTTAAAGCAACAATTTTAAATCGCGTCCCGGCGGATTCTTTGTGCAAATTCATCACCAGGTCTGACCGTCATCGTAGCCATAGCCACCGTTTCCGTCATCGTAATTGTAGTCATAGCCGCCGTTGCCGCCGTCGTAATTGGGGTCATACCATGTATTGCCGTCGTCATAATTCTGGTCATAGCCGCCGTCATTATTCGGATCGTACCATGTATTGCCGTCATCGTAGCCGTAGTTGTTAGGATCGCTGTAGCCGCCGTTCTGAGCAGAACCGTCATCATAGCCATTACCGCCGTCCTGCTGCCAGCCGCCGTTCTCGTCCCAGGTCTCCGCTTCAGAGGAGCTGTCCTCCTGAGAGGAATCGACGCTGTCCGTCTTTCCGGGAGTATAGGCAGGCACCTCCTCCTGCTTAGCGATAGCGGAGATACCGCTGTCTATGCCGTTGTAGCGGAGCGTGCCCTCGTAGCCCTCCGGGAGCTCGCGGTCTATGACCGACTTTATCCAGAGCAGCTTGATATCCAGATCCACCGAACTTCCCAGCTCGATCTGAATGCGGTTGTCATATATCAGCTTGATATCTGTTCTGTCGGTAATATCTATCTTGACTATCTTCTTGAAATCCAGCTCCTTGAGTTCCTTGAACATCACCGCAAGTATCTCAGTCTTTTGCTCGTCAGCCGACATTGCCGGGTCTCCCGCCCTCAGCTGACTGCCGGAAAAGGTCTTTACCGCCGTCTGCTCCACCGAGCTGTCGTCGCCCGAGCTGTCACCGTTCTGCTTCGATCGCTTCTCGGCAGGCACCAGTTCAAAGCCCACCACCAGCGGCAGCTTCTTGTTGCGCTCAGTCTCGTTCACCTCAAGCAGTCTGCCGGATTCCGACACGGTGCAGTACATTCCCTCGTGCTCCAGCTGAGCCTTGGGTCTTGCCTCGATAATATCTATCCTCAGCCCCTCGGGGTACTGCTTTACCACCTGCACGTCCTCGATATAGACCAGATTGTTCTTGAGCCTCTGCTCCACGAAAACGGTATTAAGTCGCACCAGGTTCTGTCCCGGCACCAGACCGCCTATATGCTGTATCTGCTCCGGCGAATAGAGGGTGCAGCCGTTTATCGTAAGCCCTGCCGGCGACAGATTAAAGAACACATTTACGCTGAGAAGCGTAACGAGCGCCGCCACGATCCCCGTAGCGACTGTCAGATACAGATTCAGCGTATTCTTTTTGCGGTAGTGCCTTACAGCGGCACCGCCGTAGTTTTGTTTACGATTCTCTGCCATTTTACCTTCCTCTGAGTTCTCAGCTGCTGACCCGCACGGCGTCTCCGCCCAGCTTTGTCAGCGCTTTCTCTATAGCCTCATAGCCTCTGTCTATAAGATTCAGCCCCGAGACCTCGGTGACGCCTTCGGCGGCGCAGGCGGCAACACAAAGCGCCGCGCCTCCCCGCAGGTCAGGAGCTACCACAGACGCTCCCGAAAGCCTCCCGACTCCCGTGACGACTGCCACTCTTCCTTCTGTCTTTATGTCCGCGCCCATACGTATCAGCTCGTCAACGTGACGGAAGCGGTTCTCAAATATCCTCTCGACTATCATCCCGGTGCCCCGCGCCCTTGTAAGCGCCGCCATGACCACCGCCTGAGCGTCTGTGGGGAATCCCGGATAAGGGCAGGTGCGTATCATCGGCGCCGCCTTGAGCCGTGCTGGAGCCGTAAGGTAAAGCCCCTTGCCGCTCTCGTATATCCGGCAGCCCGTCTGCCTGAGCACATCGGTGAGCGCCCCGGAATGTTCGGCGGGAGCGCCCTTTATCAGCACCTCGCCGCCGGTGACGGCAGCCGCGCAAAGATAAGTCGCCGCAGCTATCCTGTCCGGCATGACCTCATGGTCAGTACCGTGGAGCTGCTGCCGCTCCACTCCCTTTATCACTATCCTGTGTCCGCCCGCCCCGGATATATTGGCTCCGCAGGCGTTCAGGAAATTCGCAAGATCCTCTATCTCCGGCTCCCTTGCGGCGCCCGAGATCACCGTCTCGCCCTCTGCCGTGCAGGCGGCGAGCATTATGTTCTCTGTAGCCCCCACCGAGGGGAACGACAGTTCTATCCGTGTACCCGTGAGCCCTCTGGGACAGCTGCACCGGAGCGTCCCGTGCTCCTCGGTTATGACGGCTCCCAGCTTTCTCAGCGCCGAAAGGTGCAGGTCTATCGGTCTGGGTCCCAGCTCGCACCCGCCGGGGTAGCTGAGCCTGCACTCCCCTGTTCTTCCCAGCAGAGCGCCCAGAAAGATTATCGACGAACGCATAGCGCGCATAAGCTCGTCGGGGATATCCGCCCGTGAAAGCGTCCCCGAGTCGATGACTATGTCGCCGCCCTCTCTTTTACAGCGGCAGCCCAGTCCGTTTATTATCCTCGCCGCCGCGTGAACGTCGGCAAGTGCGGGCACCCGCCTTAGCCGGCAGCTCCCGCCCACCAGCACACAGGCGCTCATAAGCGGCAGGGCGCTGTTCTTGGCTCCCTGTATCTCCAGCTCTCCGCAAAGGCGTCTGCCGCCCGTTATTTTCAGCTTTTGCATTCTGCCCACCTCGCATATTAATGAATATGCTTCATAATATGCCGCGGGCTTGAAATCAGTTACCCGACGAGGGATCGAAGGAGATCACGTCGGATACTCCCATGACCGCCGGTATGCAGGGCAGACCGCCGGTCTTGCTCTCGCGTCTCTTGAGACCTCTTGTAGCGAGCGTCAGCGAGGTTACAGCCTTGTCGAACTGCGCATCGGTCAGACCCGAGCGGTTGACAAGTATCTCCACCTTCACGGTCTTTTTGCTGAAAGGGCCGATCTCCTTGGAGCCTTCATCCGCTGCCGCACAGTAAACTATGTGATCCTTGTAATCTCCGCCGCCTATCACCTGATAGTTTTCCATATAGGCGGTAAAGGGGGACATATTCTTCGCTTCAAATGCCACCGTGCAGATACGGTAGCTGCTGCTCTTTTCGCTGCTGAGCGCTTCAAGATCATATACCGACTTGTTTTTCAGTATGTTGACCTTGTAGCCCGACACGCCGTCTGCTGCAAAAATATCCTCGGTGCGGCAGCTGCTCTCCACATCGTCCGCCTTGAAGAAGGGCGGAATGAACAGCACGAACGCCGCCAGCACCAGTATCACTGTGACGATCGCTGTGATGATACGTCTGCGGGCAACATATGAGCCGTGGAACTTTACGCCCTCATTCATAACGCCCGCTGCACGGGCAGGTCTGCGCTTGGGCTGGAATTCCTCCAGCAGCTGTTCTACCTCGTCTTTTTCCTCATGCTTCTGCGCCAGTATAGAGTCAAGCTCCTTCATGTGGGTGGCGTCGTCGAAGCTTACTCTTACCTTTCCCGAATAGTCCTCCGCCCTTGAATACCTGTCGTACTTGTTGATATTGTCAAACTGCTTCTTGTCAAGGTGCTTGAGATCGGGAGTCTTAATGGAGTCCATTTTCTGGTTGCGCATTATTTCACTGTCCTTTCGGGCGGCATTCCCCGCCCATAATCACTTTATCAACGGCTCAAGAGCGGCGAACACCCGCTCATCGGTATCGGAAATATACAGCCCTGCGGCGTTCTCCGAAAGGCTTTTCAGTCTGTCTCTGTCCTCTATCAGGCTCTTTACCGTATCTATCAGCCATTGAGAGGTAAGGTCTTTCTGTTCTATAACTATCGCCGCGCCTGCCTTTTGCAGCACCATACCGTTGTGGTACTGGTGATTGCCGGCGACTATCGGCGAGGGCACGAGTATCGAGCCGCGCCCCATAGCCTCAAGCTCAGTCAGCGCATTGGCGCCGCACCTCGAGATAACGAGGTCTGCCGCCGCCATGCAGGTAGGCATATTGTTTATATACTCCTTGACGATAAGGTGCGGGTTGCCTTCTAATGTCACGCCCTTATCCGCAAGGCATTTTTCAAACTCCGTCTCTCTGCCGTTGCCGCCGTATGAGTGTATGTGGTTGACGGTGATCCCCGCCTCCTTATACCAGGCGATAAGGTCAAGTACGGTGGAGTTTATCGCTCCCGCGCCCAGGCTGCCGCCGGTGGAGAGGATACACACGGTATCGTCGTCAAAGCCCAGCTCTTTACGCGCCTGAGCCTTGTTTATCTTAGAGAATCCTGACCGCACCGGCAGACCGGTCACGGTGTATCCTATACCTTCTTTAAAGTAGTCCTTAGCCGCCTCCACGGTGAGCATAACAGCGTCCACCTTTTTGGCGAGCAGCCTGTTGGTAACGCCGGGGTAGGCGTTCTGCTCGTGTATCGCGGTCTTTATGCCGCGCTTTGCCGCCGCCTGCACCACAGGCCCCGACACATATCCGCCGGTGCCTATCACCAGATCCGGCTTAAAATCATTCAGTATCTCGCGGCATCGCTTTCCGGAAGCCGCCAGGCACTTCGCAGCGTGAAGGTTACGCTTTATATTCTCGCCGTTTATCTTCCTCTGAAAGCCCTCTACCCTTATGGGGTAGAATTTGTATCCCGCCCGGGGCACGAGCCGCGCTTCTATCTTCTCAGGGTTGCCGGCAAAGGCAAACTCCGCATCGGGGACGCGCGCTTTTATTATCTCGGCGATAGCCAGCGCGGGATTGACATGACCCGCCGTGCCGCCGCCCGCAAGCAATACTCTCAACATATAAACTCCCCCGTATGCCGCCATTGATACATGGCAGCAGTAGTAAATTATATTATACCATAAATAAACAAACATTTCAATAGACGTCACAGATTATTAATGATTGTTGTGCCTTGATTTAACAATATCATCTGTGCCGGTATCACATCACAAAATCGGGCGAGCCACGCTCGCCCTGATAGATATGCTTTAAGCCTCCGCCGCAGCCTTTTTTTCGGTCTGAGCCTTAGCCTTTGCCGTGCTGCGCTTGATGTTCTGACGGGAAATGCTGAGCATTACCCCCATTTCGCAGAGCTGGAGCACCAGCGCCGTACCGCCCGCGCTGAAAAACGGCAGAGAGATACCCGTGTTCGGGAAGCCGTTGGTGGCAACAAGGATATTCAGCAAAGCCTGTGCGCCTATCTGCACGGTAATGCCGGTAGCCACCAGCATACCGAAGCGGTCACGGGAATTTGTGGCTATCTGGAAGCCCTTCATTATAAACAGCACGAACAGCAGCACCACGGCAAATCCGCCGAAAAATCCCAGCTCCTCGCATATTACAGCGAAGATAAAGTCGTTCTGGGATTCCGGCAGGTACATATACTTCTGCCTCGACTCGCCGAAGCCCAGCCCGAACCAGCCGCCCGAACCTATCGCCAGCAGCGATTCATAGGTCTGGTGGGTCTTGTCGGAAGGATCGCTCATAGGATCGCGCCAGCTCTGTATACGCTCGGATATGTAGCTGAAATTACCGCCGCCCTTTATGATAAGAGCAAGACCCGCCACCGCGCCGAGTCCTATACAGATAGCTATGAATATCCAGAAATACTTTTTCCTCATGCCGCTTGCGAACATTATGGTTATGCCGATCAGTGCAAACAGCATTACCGCCGACATATGCCTCTGCAAAAGCAGCACGAAAAATACCACTGCAAATATCACGAAAAACGGTATCATGCAGTATTGCCAGCTGTTCTCGAACTTCTGGAAGTTAACAGACAGTATGAACGCAAATATGAATATAAATGCGATCTTCAGCATCTCCGAGGGCTGGAACTGTATTCCGAACAGAGTTATCCAGCGCCGTGCGCCCGCGGTCTCGTCGCCGATCACCGCCGTAATGCCGCAAAGAGCCAGCGAACCCATAAAGAACAGATACGCTACCTTTGTATTGAAGAAAAAGTTATAGTCGAGATAGGACGCGAGGAACATTCCCACCATGCCTATGCCAGCGCACAGCAGCTGTCTTTTCAGATAGAAATAACCGTCGCCCTCTTCATTCAGAGCAGTCGCATAGCTTGCCGAGAACATCATTATAAGTCCGAAGACAAGCAGTATTATGACGATCGCAAAGAAGGTCTTGTCTATCTCCGCAAGCACTATCCTGAAATTGAAGGTCTTTCGCTTGCGTCCCGCCTGTCCCGCGGCGGTATTCGTTTTTGCTATATCAGCCGCCAAATGTACAGCCTCCCTTTATGTTAAAAAAACTTCTTTTGTCCGTAGATGACCATAGCCACGCCCGCAGCAGCACCCGCCAGGGCTATGGCAGAAAATATCAGTATAACGGCATAGTCGCCCAGCTTCCCTGCCCGCATATGTCCGTGCAGCGAGCTGCCCTTTAAAAGCAGCTGCTTAGTACGCCGGAAATGGACATACTGTATCAGCGTGCAGAAGCCGTCGGCTCCCGCCGCCAGCGTCATCAGCCAGAATGCGAACTGGTGAAAGCCGGCAAGCCCCATGACCGCCGCGCTCACGGCTCCCGTCAGCATACCGCCCGAGCTGCCGCTTTTTAGCTTTGCGGGGGCGAGCCCCCATATCTCCGCGCTCCCGAACGCCGCCGCAGCGACAGCCCCGAAGCAGAGCAGAGTATTATCTTTAAGAGCGCTGCCCATAACAGCAGCGCCCGACATTATCACGAACCCCACCGTCCAGTTCAGCCCGCCGATACAGCTTTCATCGTCGGTGCCGAAGCGGTTGAGGTACTTAAAGCAGTATATCTCCCCGGTCATGACCCCGGCAGTCACCGGGCAGAACATAGCGCCCATATCTACCATTCCCAAGCCGAAGGGGAATATCACCGCGCTGCCCACAGCACCGGTGCGCTTTGCCAGCAGCATATACCCCAGGCAGACCGCATAGCACCAGCCCAGTCCGGCTTTTCCCTTGACTCCGTAGTTCTTTTTCAGCAGATCGGTCATATAATCGTCCGCCGCACCGCGAAGCGTTATCAGCGCCGCGAAAAGTACGGCAAGAAAAAGCCTCAGCTTGTGCTCGCAGAACGCCGAGGACACCAGCGCACCGAAGGCAAGCACCACCCAGGCGATAACGCCGCCGAAGGAGGGCTCGCTGCCGTCGGCAGAATATCTGTCGCCGATGTAGGGGGTGTATATGCCGGTCTTTAGCTTTCTCAGCACCGGTATGAACGCCAGCCCGAGAAACCACGCCAGCACCGCCTGCATGGCGATCACCGCCGTAAGCTTACTCCAGAGCACTTACCGCCTCTTCCAGCTTCATGCCGCGGCTCGCCTTGAACAGCACCGCATCGCCCTCGCGAAGCTCCGCTTTAAGGGCGTCTATCATATCCTGCTTGCTTTCAAAGTGCCTGCACGACTCAGCCGCCATGCCTTTCTTTACCGCGCCGTCAACATAATTCACAGCGTCGCTGCCGCAGCAATAGAGCAGGTCTGCGCCTGCCGCCGCCACGTATTCTCCCGTGAGCCTGTGGAGCGCCCTGGACTGCTTGCCAAGCTCCAGCATATCCGAAAGCACGGCGATCCTGCGCCCGCCCTCGGGAACGGATATCTGCATAAGGGTGGAAAGCGCCGCCTTTACCGAATCGGGCGCCGCGTTGTAGCAGTCCACCACGAAGGTCATGCCGCGCACCTCGCGCACGCTCTGTCTTATGCCCTGGGGCTTGAACTCGCCTATGGCGTGTACCAGCTTCTCCGCCGGGATATCCAGCAGTCTGCCCACGCAG
This sequence comes from uncultured Ruminococcus sp., assembly GCA_902766335.1. Taxonomy (GTDB): domain Bacteria; phylum Bacillota; class Clostridia; order Oscillospirales; family Ruminococcaceae; genus YE71. The sequence goes on from CACXDI010000150.1 coordinate 14,853, forward strand.
AACGCCGCAAGAGCGTTCTTGACGTTATGCTCGCCGGGACAGTTGACTCTTGCAGCTATGCTGCCGCCGTCGTAGTTTATCGTAAAGGACGTGCCCTCGTGGTCTGTCACCACGTCAGAGGCGTAAACGTCCGCGTTCTTTTTCTTTACCGAATAGAATACTATCTTCCTGCCGTGCCGCGGCTCTACCTGCGACAGCAGCTTGTCGTCCATGGAGAGCACCATAGGCGCCATGTAATCCGCGCCGTCCAGTATCTCCATTTTCGCCTTGAGTATCCCCTGCTGAGAGCCTAAGTTCTCGATATGGGAATGACCGATGTTGGTTATCACCGCAACAGTCGGCTCGCAGCACATTGAAAGCCGGGATATCTCACCGAAGTGGTTCATGCCCATTTCTATGACCGCCGCTTCGGTGGAGCTGTCCATTCCGAACAGGGTCATAGGCATACCTATCTCATTGTTGTGGTTGCCCTCGGTCTTTATGGTATTAAACTGCTCCGACAGCGCAAGAGCTATCATATCCTTGGTGGTAGTCTTGCCCACGCTTCCTGTGATGCCCACCACCGGGATATCAAAGCGCTTTCTGTAGAAATTCGCAAGCTTTAAAAGCGCCGCTGCCGTGGAATCCACTATAATGCACTTGGCACCCTCTATCCTGCGCTCGGCTATGACCGCCTCAGCGCCCAGCTCGCAAGCCTTTGCGCCGTAGTCATGACCGTCAAAATTCTCACCCTTGAGTGCTATGAACACCGAACCCGGCTCTATCGTTCTGGTATCGGTAGACACAGAGGTGACCTCGGCGTCCGACGGATATCCGAAGCTGCCGTCAACAGCCGCTACTATTTCCGATAATCTCAACTTTTCCATGTCTGCCTCACCTGCCTTTAATCTGCTTCTATTACCTGTCCAAGCGCTTCGGCTACTACCTCGCGCTCGTCAAAATGTATCTTCTTGCCGCCTGCTAGGATCTGATAATCCTCGTGACCCTTGCCGGCAAGGACTATGACGTCCTTAGGCTGAGCGTTCTGCACCGCGTAGAATATCGCCTCGCGCCTGTCGGTTATCCTTATATAAGGTGTAGTCTTTCCCTCAAGCCCCGCGAGGATATCGTCGATGATAGCGTCGGGGTCTTCGTTGCGGGGATTGTCGCTCGTCACTATCAGATAATCCGCGTTCTCAGCCGCAGCCTCCGCCATGCGCGGACGCTTCTTGGCGTCGCGGTTGCCGCCGCAGCCGAAGAGACATACCAGTCTGCCCTCGGCGCCGCTGCGTACAGCCCTCAGCACGTTTGAAACGGCGTCGGGAGTATGTGCGTAGTCGCATATCACGGTGAAGTCTCTGCCGGTGGGTATGACCTCCGCTCTGCCGCGGACGCCGGTCATGGAGTTGAGCAGCGCTACCGCCGACTTGGCTTCGATGCCCAGCATGGAGCATACCGCTATCACCGCCAGGGAATTAGATACGTTGAACAGTCCCGGCATGGCGAAGGTGACGTTATGTCTGCAATCGCCGCTGCAGTATACATACTTGACCCCGCTCGCCCCCAGCGACACCGACTCAGCATAGAAGTCCGCCGGCTCTACCGCAGAGTAGGTCTTTGCGGGTATCGTTATCTCGCTGAGATAGCGTCTGCCGTAATCGTCGTCTATGTTTATCAGAGCTTCGTCACTGATGTTGAACAGCAGCTTCTTAGCCTGATAGTAGTTCTCCATAGTACCGTGTACGTCCAGGTGATCCTGGGTAAGATTGGTGAACACCGCCAGCCTGAAGCGGCAGGGCCCCGTTCTCTTCTGCTCCAGACCCTGAGAGGATACCTCCATTACGACATACTCACAGCCGGCGTCTGCCATGCGGCGCAGCAGCTCGAACAGGTCATAGGGCTCGGGAGTGGTGCGTGCGGTGGCTACTATCTCTTCGCCTATCTCGTTCTGACAGGTGCCGATAAGCCCCGACTTCTTCCCCAGCGCCATGAGCGTCTTTTTAAGAGTAGTGGTTATGGTGGTCTTGCCGTTGGTGCCGGTGACTCCCAGCATGGTCACTTCCCTCTCGGGGTGACCGAACCAAGCCGAGCAGAGGTGCGGATAAAGACCTCTGGTGTCCTCAACTATCACCTGCTGGGGCAGACCAAGATCGCGCTCGCAGAAAACCACTGCGGCGCCCTTCTTCACCATATCCTCCGCGGCGCTGTGACCGTCGAAGGTGTTGCCCTTTATACATACAAAAGCAAAGCTCTTTCCCGGTGTGACACGGTTGTCGGAGGTGAGCCCGTCAAGCTCTGTATCCCCCAGCACCCCGCATTCTATTCCCAGTTCCTTTACCAATTCAGATAGTTTCATCATAATCTTCCCTTACTGTGAGTCTATAGTATACTGTGCAAAAGCAACAGGTATCGCCGTGCCGACGGGAACAGTCCTGCCCGTCATGGCATTGGCGGTAGCATACACATTAGCGTCCGAGGCGCCCAGCGTTCCGTCAACGGTCATATTAAGACCCACGCTGTGCAGCAGCTCACGCGCATATTCCTTTGAAAGTCCCTCTACATTCGGGACAGCCACCATTTCTGCGGGAGTGGTGTTGTCGGTGTAAAGCACCACCGAGCCGCCGCGCTGTACCGTAGCGCCCATAGGCGACTGACGGAGCACGGTATCTCCGCTTCCCACCACCGTCACAAGAAGTCCCATATCGGTGACAGTCTTCTTTGCTTCCTCGATGTTCCTGTACTCAACGTTGGGAACTGATACCTCAAGCTCTGCAAGCTCCTCATCGGTGTACTCGGGGAAGAATCCCAGATAAGGGAGCACCTCACCCAGCACCTTGGAGCATACGGGAGCCGCCACCTGAGAGCCGTAGAAGTTCTCGCCGGTAGGCTCGTCGCACATGAACAGCATTATTACCTCCGGATCGTCTGCCGGGGCAAAGGCGCAGTAGGATGCAACGTAGATAGTTTCACCCTGAGCACCAAGGTCTATCTTCTGGGATGTACCCGACTTGCCGCCTATGCGGTAGCCCTGTATGTAGGAGTTGGAGCCGGGCGCGGATATCACCACGTTCTCCAGTATATCCCGCATGGAAGCGCTGGTCTGCTCGGAGATGACCTGTCTCTTGACAACGGTGGAGTTGTCCTTGACTATATTGCCGTTGGAATCGGTTATTCTGTTCACCACCTGCGGGGTGACGAGATATCCGCCGTTTATTACCGCCGAATATGCGGTTATCATCTGTATCGGAGTGATCTTGTTGGTCTGTCCGAAGGACATGGACGCCAGCTCTACCAGACCCGCGGAACCGGGATCCTGGGTGAAGCTGTAAGCCTCGCCGGGGAGATCTATGCCGGTAAGCTCGTTGAAGCCGTAGGCGTTGAGATACTTGAAGAAATTGTCGAAGCCGAGCCTCTGTCCGATCTGGATAAACGCCGGGTTGCAGGAGTTGGTCATAGCCTGCTGTAGCGTCTGTCCGCCGTGGTCTGTCTCAGACCAGCAGTGGAAATCGGTATCCTCTACCTTGAGGTGCGTGCCGCAGAAGAAGGTATCCTCTAGTGTGATAGCCTTTTCCTCCAGCGCCGCCGAGCCGGTTATTACCTTGAATACCGAACCGGGGATATACAGCTCTGAGATAGCCTTGTTCTTCCACTGTATGCTCCAAGCGGTAAGGCGCTCGTTCTGGTATTCCTTGGACTCAGAGTCAAGACCCGCAAGCTTTGAAGCAATAGCGGGATCGGTTATCTCCGCCGGCTTGTTGGGGTCATAGCTGTAGTTGGTAGCCATAGCGTACACCTGACCCGTCTTGGGGTTCATGATAATACCGCAGGCACGCTCACGGGGCTTGTTCTCAGCCACGCACTCAGCCATAGCCTTTTCAAGGTAATACTGAACGTTCACGTCTATATTCAGGTACAGCGAAGCGCCGTCCTGTGCTTCATAGCTCTGCTTGTACTTGTAGGGTATCTCGGAGCCGAACTTGTCCGAGGCGGTGATGATACGTCCGTCTATGCCGGAGAGGTAATCGTCGTAGTAAGCCTCAAGCCCGTAGATACCAATGCCGTCGTAATCGGTGTGACCGATCACATTTGCCGCAAGCGAGTTCTGAGGATAGAACCGCTTGGTGGTAGGACTGCACCTTATGCCGTCAAGGTCATTTTCCGAAAGGAATTTCTCGATCTTGTCGGCGTCGGTCTTTTCCACCTCTTTTTTGAGTATCACATACTGATTCGAGGCGTCTGCAATATCCTTCTCGAAGTCTGCCACCGGTATTTTCAGCACATCTGAGATAAAGTCGCAAAGCTCGCGGTAGGTCTGTGCCGAGGGCTTGATCTTCGACATTTTTTCGGTAAGCTTAGCCCGCTCGTCCTCGTCGTCCTCTGAGGCTATAGCTATCTGGTACTCCGTTATTTTCTTGTCCTTGCCGTTTATGAACTCCCACAGCATAGTGCAGTCGGCATATACGGTGTACACGGTAGCGCTCTGAGCCAGCACCTGATTATGGGAATCGTATATCGTCCCGCGCGAAGCGGTCACGGTAGTGCTGGTCAGCTGCTGGGAATTAGCCAGCGTCTGCCACTTCTTGGACTCCTTCACCGAGACCTTGTATATGCAGTAAACGGTGTACGCCACCACCGCTGTCATTATCAGAGTGATCCATATAAGCACCCTCCGGCGCATACGTTCACTTGGTCTGTCTATCATTTCGCTTTCCCTTTCTCACAATATATCCATGTAGAACAAGAAAGCTAAGTACATATATCATGTTCTTAACTTTCCTGTGCGGGAGCATATCCCGCCGATATTATATTTTATTCATCACACGCCGAGATATTCCAGCACCCCGTTGAACCATTCCTGTATGTCCACGAAAATGTTGGATTCCGGATCCTCGACTACGGTGGCAGAGGTTTTTTCCTCCACCTCAACGTATTCTATCTGCGATTTGTCAAGCTTTTTCAGCCCCAGCCGGTTCTCGGCGTATTCCTCCACCTTAGTTAGTCCCGTCTGCTGAGCAAGCTCTGATTCAAGGCTCACATTCTCATTGTGGAGCAGCATGAGCTGATCCTCCATCTGTGCCTTTTCGGAATACAGCTTTGAAAGCTCGACTCTTCCGTATGTCATGACAGAAAACAGTGCCAGGACTATGACAGCTGCAATTATTATACGTATCGTCGCCGCGTTCTTTCTGCGCTTGTTGGCGCTTCTCTTGTCGCGCAGCTTTTCGGCGTACTCCTCCTCACGAAGCTCGTCCGCCGTCATCTCGTCATACTTGTAAGCCAGATTTACCGTAGTTGCCATAGCTGTATCCACCTCTTTTCTCAATCGTCAGTCGCGTTTTCCCTTAACTTCTCTATCGCCCTCAGCTTTGCCGAGCGGCTGCGGTTGTTCACCTCAAGCTCCTCCTCCGAAGCCGTCACCGGCTTGCGGAACACCTGTTCTCCGCGTGGCTTTCTGCCGCAGACGCACTGCGGGAAATCCGGCGGGCAGGTGCAGCCCTTTGCGTACTCCGCAAAACGGCGCTTTACCATTCTGTCCTCCAGCGAATGGAAGGTTATCACCGCCAGTCTGCCGCCTACCCTCAGCAGGTCAAACGCCTCGTCCAGCGCACGGTCAAGCTGTCCCAGCTCGTCGTTCACCTCTATCCTTATCGCCTGGAAGGTCTTTTTGCAGGGATTCTTCTCCCGCCTTACCCTCTGCGGCACCGAAGCCTTCACAAGCTCCGCCAGCTCAAGGGTAGTCTCTATCGGCTTGGTCTCACGCGCCGCGACTATAGCCTTAGCGATAGCCGGAGCGAACTTTTCCTCGCCGTAATCGAACAGTATCCGTCTCAACTGTTCAAAGGAATAATCGTTTACAACGTCGCGAGCGGAAAGCCCCTCGCCGGACATTCTCATATCCAGGGGCGCGTCCTGATGATAGGAGAACCCCCTGTCCGCCTCGTCAAGCTGCCTGGAGGACACCCCCAGATCCAGCATAACGCCGTCTATCTTATCTATGCCAAGCTCCGAGAGCCTGAGCTTCATCTCATCAAACGGTGCGTGTATCAGCGTCGCCGGGAGTCCCTCAAGCCGTTTCCCCGCCGCCGCTATAGCCTCGGGATCGCGGTCAAAGGCATACAGCCTGCCCTTTTGCGGGTCAAGCTTCGACGCCAGCTCAAAGGAATGACCGCCGCCGCCGGCTGTGCCGTCAACGTAAATGCCGTCGGGTCTTACGTTCAGCGCCCCGACAGTTTCATGCAGCAGCACCGAAACGTGTTTAAATTCGCTCATCAGAAATCAGCGCCCTCCAGTGCCGCGAGGAAATCCTCGTCGGAAATGCTGTCGTTAAGCTCACGCCATTTGTCGGGGGACCATATCTCGCAGTGATCGGACACGCCGATGACCACCGCTTCGCCCTCTATCCCCGCTAGGTCTCTGAGTCTTGCGGGTATCAGAGCCCTGCCCTGCTTGTCCGTCTCAACATCAGCGGCATTCGCCATGAACGCCCTTTGCAGGGTAAGCGCCTTCGCCATAGGCAGGGAGTTGAGCCGTTCTGCCTTTTCGGCAAAAACGTCGGGAGTAAATACGAAAATGCAGCCGCCGACACCCTTGGTAAGTATCAGCCGCTCGCCCACGACTTCTCTAAGCTTTGCGGGAAACGCCATTCTGCCCTTTTCATCGACAGACTGTGTATAAGTCCCTTTAAGCATAAGCCCGGTCAATTTCTCTCCCTCCCCCGTCCTCGCGCGGACGCGCTGCTGTCTCGCATTACAGATAGCAAGGATCTCTTGCTTTGTCACGCTCGACGCTTTCATTCGGCACGGAACTATTATTAAGTCCCGGAGCCTGCAAAACATACGGTACACTTGTGCGCGTCCCGGAGTTTTGTTGCAGAGGAAAGTGTGCAATCCGCTATGCAGGAATGTTTCCCCACTTTTGCACACTATTCACCCCTGCGCCTATATTATACACCATGCTTTCAAAAAAATCAACAGGGAGGTGTGCTGCAAAAGTGGGTTTGCAGGGTGATTTTTTGGACAGCAGTGCTATATAGCTCTGTTTTTGGTTACAAAGTGGTAACAGCTGGGAAGAAATGTTACAGCCAGCGTAACCTTTCGCTTTTCGCGGAAGATATCCCGCCGTCTGACATTCTGTTGGATCACGTATACATTATAACACAATATATAGTATAAGTCAATAGGGGTATCCGGGTAGATATTGAAAGGCTTGAGTTCAAAAAAATGTACCGTTGGGAAAGTTGACGGCAAAAACTTGTGACAATTCGGTGACAAATTCTTTCTAATTGTAACTCCCGGTATCCGGCTTCGGGAAATCTTAATTCTCTGTAAACTTTTAAATATTTTGTTATTTTATTTTACCAAGACGGTGTGCGTTCACTAAAAAACCATAATTCCCACTATAAAAATCCACCGCCAAATCAACGATATCGTTATCGGTATACATATTATACAATTTCTGCCTGTCATCATCTTCTCTGGTGGGCATATTGACAAAAAGCGCAATATGTGGTATAATGTTAACAATTATAGGGATAATTATGCCCATTCGAAAGGAAGTGAGCACATATGTTTGACCCGGATAGGCTGTTTACGCCCGATTACTCGGCGGTGGCTGACGTATCCGTTATGGCGATCTGTTTATGCTGCTCTATCTTCCTTGTGCAGAGCTACCTCCGCGGCTCGGGCAGGATAAGGAGCATCATCGCCATGATGTTCTTTATCTTCACCTCGTCTTTAACCAACATACTGAGCCACGCTATGGTCAACTCCCGCAACCGCAACATTCCCGTGTACATCTTCCGCTCAATGCACAATCTCTGCATACTGGGCGTGCTGATACTCTACATCGGATATATCGGCGTCCCGCTCTGGCTGGGGGACGACAGGCGCCGCAAAGCGCTTCGCAGGGCGGCGGTGCTGGCGCCGATCACGGTCATAGCGGATTTCGGGTTGTCCGTCATGAGGATAGGCTACTACGTTGACGAGACCGGCGTGGTACACAAGAACGCACGCAACAACCTTTACATGGTGATGTTCATAACCCTTACCGTCACCATATTCTATATGCTGGTACGGCACCGCAACAGGCTGATAAAGCAGGTGTTCCGCGGGCTCTTCGGCTCTAACGCCATGGCGCTGCTGCTTATGGCTTTGCAGGGGATACACCGGCAGACCTCATTTACCACGCTGGCGTTCTTCTTCCCGGTGATGGGTCTGATATTCTTCTTCCATTCCAACCCCTATGACGTGGCTACCGGCGCTGTTTCCGACAGCTACATCTACCCCGAGCTGAACTCCGCGCTGGAGAAGAACCGCACTCTGCATATCATAGACTGCTACATCGAGGGCTTCAGCACCGAGCTGATCAAGTCCTCAGACATACACCTGGAGTTCAACAAGTTCTTCCGTTCCAACGACGTGCGGGGCGTGCTATACCGCTTCCCCGACGATCACCTTCTGCTGGCGTTCTACGGCGACAAGAAGGTCAGCCCCGAAAGGACATCGCTCCAGCTCATAGACTCCTTTAAAAGAAGCTACTCGAAATTCAGGCTCAACTTCAAGATAACGGTATTCAAGACCTCTCCCGACTTTTCGTCGGCGAAGGAGGTGCTGAGCTTCCTCGACTTCATCGAGAAGGAACAGCCGATAAACACGGTACACTACACCACTCCCGAGGACATAGAGCTGTTCCGTTCCAAGAACGATATACTCAAGGAGCTCGAGGACATAACGGCTCGCGGAGACATGGATGACGAGAGAGTGCTGGTATACTGTCAGCCGGTCTACAGCCTGCTCACCGGCAAGTATGACACCGCCGAAGCGCTCATGCGCCTCAGGGGCGAGGACGGCGCCATGCTGTTCCCCGATCAGTTCATACCCATAGCCGAGCAGTTCGGGCTGATAAACACCCTGTCCATGATAATCCTCAACAAGGTATGCAGGCAGATACGCACGCTTATGGACGCGGGCTACAGCCTGCAAAGGATATCCGTCAACTTCTCGGTAATGGATCTTCGCTCCGACACATTCTGCGAGGACGTATGCAGGATAATCGAGCAGAACGGCATACCCTTCGGGAAGATAGCCGTGGAGATCACCGAGAGCAGGAGCGAGCAGGATTTCAGCGTTATGAAGCAGAAGGTCATGGCTCTCCAGCGCCGGGGCATAAAGTTCTATCTGGACGACTTCGGCACCGGCTACTCCAACTTCGAGCGCATCATGGAGATACCCTTCGACATCATCAAGTTTGACCGTTCCATGCTGATAGAGTCGAACAAGAGCGACAGCTCGGAGTTCATGGTCTGCACCTTCGCCAATATGTTCAACCAACTCGACTACTCGGTACTGTTCGAGGGCGTCGAGACGGAGCATGACGAAGCCCATTGCGTAAAGATGTCCGCAAGCTATCTCCAGGGCTACAAGTATTCCCGCCCGATCCCCATAGAACAGCTGAGCCACTTCCTCACCTTCGACACCAAGGTTCAGGAAAACCTGACTGCAAACGAAACAAAATAACCCCAAAAGGCTGGTGCTCCCCAAAAGCACCCGCCTTTTTCTTTGTTTAGCGCCCTGCAAGGTATTGCTCCCCCAATTAAAACTTGCCGGAAAGGCGCAGGCAAAAATAAAAAATATCAAGGCGTAAAAGCGCAGAT
>CACXDI010000151.1 GCA_902766335.1 uncultured Ruminococcus sp.
ATCTGCGCTTTTACGCCTTGATATTTTTTATTTTTGCCTGCGCCTTTCCGGCAAGTTTTAATTGGGGGAGCAATACCTTGCAGGGCGACAGCCCAACTGCGGTCGCTTTCCTTGATTGCTGAGCCGTCAGCACCGATCTTTGTCTACTAACCTTTTAGGGATTAGTATGACGAGCAAAAATAAAAAGCCTGAATCGGGTGATCCCTTTTCAGGCTTTATTATTTTCTTATTGAGTGATACTGCCTATTATTCCTCGGAAGCAGTGCTCTCGATGTAAGCTACGATGTCGCCTACGGTCTTGATGCCCTCAACCTTCTCGTCGGGGATCTCAACGTCGAACTCGTCCTCTACGGAGCTGATCAGGTCAACTACGTCGAGAGAATCAGCACCGAGATCGTCAATGATAGAAGCCTCTGCGGTTACCTCATCAGCGTCAACATCGAGCTGGTCTACGATAATGTCACGGATCTTGTCAAAAACCATTGGTCAATTACCTCCTTTTTGATAACGTTAGTGGGCGGGTCTGGGCTCAGCCCTCGGCTGTGCCCTCCTGGAACTCGCCGATCGCCCTGAATCTATTATAACGCCCATTTAGCAATTCGTCAAGCCCTTTTTGCAAATTTCTTTGCAAAGCGTCAAAAATAAATTCCGAGATGTTTTCCGCGGTCTGTTCCGGATCGGTATGAGCGCCGCCCTCCGACTCCTCTATCACCGCGTCGCAGACGTGGAGCTGGGTCAGATCGTGGGCTGTGATGTGCATTATATCAGCCGCTTCGCGCTCCCGGGAGGCGTCCTTCCAGAGTATGGAAGCGAAGCCGCGGGGGGAGATAACGGAGTAGATCGCGTTCTCCAGCATGGCGAGCTCATCGCAGACGCACATGGCAAGTGCTCCGCCGGAGCCGCCCTCGCCCAGTATCACGGATATGACCGGCGTCTTTATCTCCATGAACTCCATTATGGATCGGGCGATAGCCTCACCCTGTCCGCGCTCCTCTGCTCCAACGCCGCAGTATGCGCCGGCGGTGTCAACGAGACAGATTATGGGGCGGTGGAACTTCTCCGCCTGGTGCGCCAATCTCAGCGCCTTGCGGTAGCCCTCGGGGTGGGGCATACCGAAATTGCACTGCTGGTTCTCCTCCAGCGTGCTGCCCTTTACCTGGGCTATAACGGTGACGGGCATACCCTTGAAATACGCCACGCCGCCCATGATCGCGCCGTCGTCGCCGAAAAGGCGGTCTCCGTGCATCTCAAAGAAATCGTCGAAAAGCATGGGTATGTAGTCCCGCACGGTGGGTCTGCCTTTGGTGCGCACTATGTCCATGCGCTGGCTTGCTGTAAGCTCGGTCACTTGAACGCGCCCCCTTCCTGCGGCTTGTGGAGCTTGAGCAGGTGCGCTATAGTGCGGCGCATACGCTTTCTCTCCACGATCATGTCTACAAATCCGTTTTTCAGCATGAACTCCGCCGACTGGAAATCGTCGGGAAGTCTTTGCTTTATAGTACCCTCAATGACACGGCGTCCCGCGAAGCCTATAAGCACCTTCGGCTCGGCGATGATGATATCTCCGAGGCTTGCGAAGGAAGCGGTCACGCCGCCGGTGGTGGGATCGGTCATTACAGTTATATACAGCAGACCCGCGTCGGAGTGTCTGCCCACAGCGCCCGAGGTCTTAGCCATCTGCATAAGGGAAACTATGCCCTCCTGCATTCTTGCGCCGCCCGAAGCGGTAAAGGCTATCACCGGGAGCCGTTCTTCCGTGGCACGCTCGAAGGCGCGGGCGATCTTCTCTCCCACAACGCTTCCCATAGACGCCATCATGTAATTGGAATCCATGACGATGACCACGATCTCCTCGCCGCGTATCTTTGCCTTGCCGGTGAGCACAGCGTCCTTCAGCCCCGTCTTTTCGCGGAGCGCCTCCTGCTTTTCCTCGTAGTCGGGGAAGTCTATCGGGTTTTTGGATATCATATCCCTGTCGAACTCCTCAAAGCTCTCCTTGTCGATAGTGATATCCAGACGCTCCCTCGCAGACAGGCGGGAGTGGTAGTTGCAGTGGGGGCAGACCTTGCCGTTTCCCACGAACTCCTCCATAAAGGTATTATTGGAGCAGCGGGGGCATTTGAACAGCAGACCCTTGGGGATATTGGTCTTGCTCTTCTTGGGTTCGTCGACGCTGTCGCTGTTGAATCGGGTCTTGACTACAGAGAATAAGTCCTCTAATTGCATGGTCTACACTCCTATATCAGCTTAGTTCTGTTCAGGAATCCGTTGTCGTAATCGCCGCGCTCAAATTCCTCGGTGCGGATAAGCTTCAGCTGGAAGTCGATGTTGGTGTGTACGCCGTCTACTATGAACTCAGAAAGCGCCCACTTCATCTTGGCTATCGCCTCCGCTCTGTCCTTGCCGTGGACGATGAGCTTTGCTATCATGGAATCGTAGTAGGGGGTGATCTCATAGCCCTGATAAACGGCGGTATCTATGCGTATACCCGGACCGCCGGGAATGAACAGACCGTCTATAACGCCGGGGCTGGGCATGAAGTTCATCTCGGGATTCTCCGCGTTTATGCGGCACTCTATGGCGTGACCCGAAAGCTTGATGTCCTCCTGGGTGAAGTCCAGCTTCTCGCCGGCGGCGATCTTCAGCTGCTCCTTGACGATGTCCACGCCGGAGACCTCCTCGGTTATCGGGTGCTCCACCTGTATGCGGGTGTTCATCTCCATGAAGTAGAAATTCTTGTCCTTGTCCACCAGGAACTCGATAGTGCCCGCGTTCTTGTATCCGCATACCTTAGCCGCAGCGCAGGCAGCCCTGCCCATAGCGGCGCGGGTCTCCTCGTCTATGACGGTAGAGGGTGCTTCCTCCAGCACCTTCTGATTGCGGCGCTGCATGGAGCAGTCGCGCTCGCCCAGCGACACCACGTTGCCGTAGGCGTCGGCGAGTATCTGTATCTCGATGTGCTTGGGGTTCAGCACAAGCTTTTCAATATATATCTCATCGTTGCCGAAGGCGGTGAGCGCCTCCTGCTTGGCAGCTGCTATCTGAGAAGCCAAGTCCTCAGCCTTCTCGACTATGCGGATACCGCGTCCGCCGCCGCCTGCCGAAGCCTTGACCATTACGGGATAGCCCATTTCCTCGGAAATGCGTATCGCCTCGGGCATATCCTTGACAGCTCCGTCGCTGCCGGGGATAACGGGAACGCCCGCATCCTTCATGGACTGCTTTGCCGCCGCCTTGTCGCCCAGCATCTCAATGCTGCGGGAGTCGGGACCTATAAAGGTGATACCGCACTTCTCGCAGGTGCGGGCAAAGCTTGCGTTTTCCGAAAGGAACCCGAAGCCGGGGTGGATAGCGTCGGCGCCGGTGACCTCGCAGGCTGCGATTATAGCGCGGACGTTAAGATAGCTGTCCGCAGTCTTTGCGGGACCTATGCAGACCGCCTCATCGGCGATCTTTGCGTGCAGGGCGCTGCGGTCTGCTTCGGAATAGACCGCAACGGTATGCAGCCCCAGCTCACGGCAAGCACGGATTATACGCACCGCGATCTCGCCGCGGTTAGCTATAAGAACTTTTTTCATTAAAAGAACTCCTAATCAAAGTTATAAAAAGCAAAAAAGTTTAGGGGGTTTCCAAAGGCGACCCTTTACAAAGGATCCCTTTGGCGAGGGTCCGGGAGCAGAGCTCCCGGGTGTGCCGAAGGCACACAGAAGACCGGCAATAAAATCTATCGCTAAATAAGGCGCATAACCCAAACGATCACAACATAAGGTGAACCGCACCACTGCCGATCTTCAATTTTCCAAGAAGCGCAAAGCGCTGCGAGGAAAATACCCGAATTTCGCCCTCAGGCGAAACCAAACGCACTCACTTTATAGCAAAGGATATCTCCGCCGAAACAGCCTTCTTGCCGTCAACGGTGGCAATACCCTTGCCGTACCCGACAGGTCCCTTCACCTTGGTGATCTCCACCTCAAGGGTGAGCACATCGCCCGGCACTACCTGACGGCGGAACTTAGCGTTCTGTATGCCGCCGAAAAAGCCTATCTTGCCCTTGTTCTCAGGCATGGCGAGCAGAGCCACAGCTCCAGCCTGCGCCAACATCTCGATCATCAGCACGCCGGGGGTCACGGGGTACTCGGGGAAATGTCCCTTGAACCAGAAGTCCTCAGCCTTGATGTACTTGGTGGCAACGACTCTCTTGCCTACCTCCAGCTCGTTTATCTCGTCTATCAGCAGAAAGGGGTCACGGTGAGGGATGACCTCCATTATCTGCTCCTTGTTCATTACTACTGCCATTGCTATCGTCCTTTCATCAGCCGATTATCATTACCGTCTGACCGTATTCCAGAGCGTCGCCGTCGGCGGCAAGTATCTTGCTTACCACGCCGTCGCACTCAGCGCTTATCTCGTTCATTACCTTCATGGTCTCAAGGATATAGAGGATATCGCCCTTCTTGACCTTGCTGCCTACCGTAACGAAAGGCGAAGCGTCGGGGCGGGGCTTGGAATAGAAGGTGCCCACTATGGGAGCCTTGACCGGCGTGCCCTTTATCGTCTCGGGAACGGGGGTGTCGATAGGCGCGGTCATAGCCTGGTTTACGGCGGGAGACACCGCAGGCATACCTGCAGGGAGCATGGGCGCCGCCTGTACGGGAGCAGGAGGCGGGCACTTCTTGCCCTTTATCGTTATGCTCTGCCCGTTGTGTACCTCGAGGGAGATCTCCTCAAGATCGTTTTCCTTTACGAGGGCGGCGAGCTTTTCAATGTCTTCAAATTCGATCATATTAAGGATCTTGCTCATTTATCTTACCTCCGAAATCAGTCGGTGACTTTCTTGATACAAATGGTGGCGTTGTGTCCGCCAAAGCCCAGCGAGTTGGAGAGCGCGGCGTTCACCGTCATGTTCCTCGGGCCCTCGGTGCAGTAGTCAAGGTCGCACTCGGGGTCGGGAGTGGTGTAGCCGATAGTCTGGTGAACGAAGTCGTTCTGTACCGAAAGTGCGGTAACTATCGCTTCAACTGCACCAGCAGCACCCAGCAGATGTCCCGTCATGGACTTGGTGGAGTTGATGACCACCTTGCGGGCAGCTTCCTCGCCGAGAGCAAGCTTGACGGCTATCGTCTCGTAAGCGTCATTCAGATGAGTAGAGGTGCCGTGAGCATTGATGTAGTCTACCTGATCGGCGGTAAGACCCGCTTCGGTGTAGGCGTGCTTCATGGCGGCAGCCGCAGCCTCGCCGGTGGGAGAGGGGCTGGTCATGTGGTAAGCGTCGCCGGTAGCGCCGTAGCCCGCGATCTCGGCGTAGATCTTTGCGCCGCGTGCCTTTGCGTGCTCGTATTCCTCAAGCACCAGCATACCGCAGCCCTCGCCGAGGACGAATCCCGAACGGTTGAGATCGAAGGGTGTGGAAGCCTTTGCGGGGTCTGATTCGCGGGTGAGCGCCTTCATGTTGTTGAAGCCCGCAAGCGCAAAGCGCGAGATGCAAGCCTCGGAGCCGCCCGCAAGGGCAACGTCAATGTAGCCGTCCTTTATCTTTCTGAAAGCCTCGCCGATAGCGTGAGTGCCGGAGGCACAGGCTGTAACGGTGGCGAAGTTGTCGCCCTTGAAGCCGGTCTTCATAGCAACGGTGCCCGCCGCCATGTTGGCTATCATCATGGGGATAAAGAACACGCTCACCTTGTCCTTCTTCTCTAAGAAGTGGCTGTGCTCCTGCTCGGTGAGGTTGAGTCCGCCTACGCCCACGCCGATGATAACGCCTGCGCGGTAAGGATCAACGTCCTCGAACCTGCTGCCCGCGTCGGTCATAGCCTCATTGGAAGCCACCACCGCGAACTGGGTGAAGCGGTCAAGCCTGCGGCACTCCTTCTTCTCGATAACGCCCGAGGGGTCAAAGTCCTTGACCTCGCCCGCTACCTTAACGTCAAAGTCGGAGGTGTCGAAGCGGCTTACCGGGCATACGCCCAGCTTGCCCGCCTTTATATTCTCAAAAAACTCGGGTACGTTCTTGCCTATGGGGTTTACCGTACCCATGCCTGTTATCACTACTCTTCTCATTACTGCTCTCCTTTCGGCGGCTTACATGGAAAGTCCGCCGGATATTTCGATGACCTGTCCGGTCACATAGCTGGCGTCCTTCGATGCGAGGAAGGAAACCACGCCCGCTATCTCCTCTACGGTACCGTAGCGGCGCATAGCTATCATCTGGAGTATCTTCTCTTTCTGAGCGTCGGTGAGCTTGTCGGTCATGGGAGTCTTGATGAATCCGGGAGCCACCGCATTGCAGGTGATGCCGCGGGAGCCCAGCTCCTTGGCAACAGTCTTGGTCATGCCGATTATAGCCGCCTTGGAAGCGGAGTAGTTGAACTGTCCCGGGTTGCCGTGGAGACCTGCCACGCTGGAAAGGTTCACGATCCTGCCAGACTTCTGCTTCATCATGACGGAGCCTGCGTGCTTGGTCATATTGAACACGCTCTTCTGGTTAACGGCTATAACGCTGTCGAAATTCTCCTCGCTCATTCTTGCGAGCAGACCGTCGCGGGTGATGCCGGCGTTGTTAACCAGCACGTCGATCGTGCCGAACTTCGCCTTGACCTCCTTGACGAATCTCTCGCAGTCGCTGTAGTTGGAAACGTCGGCGATGAAATACTCGCACATAACGCCCTCTGCCTTTATCTGCTCTACTATATCATTATTCTCAAACATAGCCTCGCTGATATCGTTGAGCGCTATGTCGTAGCCGTCCTTTGCGAGCCTCAGCGCGATAGCCGCGCCTATACCTCTTGCGGAACCTGTGATTATTGCAGTCGCCATTATCTATACCTCCATCAGTAATTTGTTATATGATCGGATACTATGCCGTACCAGAACTCGCCCAGCTTTTTGTAGCCTTCCTCATTGGGGTGAACGCCGTCATAAAGGTCTTCCTTGGTAAGAACGCTGTTTACGTCCGCAAGCTCTATGCTCTTGCCGGCGTTCGCACGCTCCTCAACTACCGCTTTGACCTTCTCGTTGTAATCTGCCACGAAGCCGTCCATAGTCTCCACCGTAAAGTACTCGGCAGGGATATATGTATTGTCGGTAGCGTCCATTACGGGAATGGTAGCCACATACAGCTTTCCGTCCTCGCTGAGACCGTCAAGGCAGATGTCCACCAGCGAGCCCAGTCTGTCGCCCGCTTCATCCAGCTTATACTGGCTCAGGATATCATTTGTGCCTATCATCAGCAGTATCACGTCCGGCTGGTTGGCTTCCAGCGCGGGGCCTGCCATTTTGGAAAGACCCATTCTCGAGCCGTCTATGGTGTCCGCGGGGGAAGCGGGATCTATCGCGTATCCGGTGTAGCCCTCGCACTCGTTGTCGTCCAGGTCGCCCACCTTTTTCCTGCCCACGAAGTCAACGTACTCTATAAGGTCATTGTCCTTGAGCAGCTGCTCTAAGGTTATGCGGTAGCCGCCCGGCAGCCAGAAGCCGTCGGTAATGGAATCGCCCATGCACATAAGCTTTATGCTGCGGGGCTCCTTCGTTTCCGGCTCCTCAGCTTCAGTATCAGCCGCCGCAGTCTCCCCGGTCTGAGCTGCGGTCTCCTTTTCGGAGCCGCTGTCGTCCTTGCTCCCGGAGGAGCAGCCTGCCGACGATATCATCATCAGCGCCGTCATAAGTGCGGCTATTCTTTTTATCTTTCTCATTTGAGCAGTTCCTCTGCCTGAGCGAACATCTCCTCAACGATGTCCTTGCAGGGCTTAACGTCTGTTATCATGCCCGCTATCGCGCCGCAGAGGAAGGAGCCTTCCTCCAGATTGCCGTCCTGGACTGCCTTGCGGAGAGAGCCCAGGGTCAGCTCCTCAAACTCGTCGGGGGTGATAGAGCCGTTGGACTCGCCGCTTGCCAGCTTCTTGGAGAACTTGGTCTTTACGTTGCGGCAGGGGTGACCGGTGTATCTGCCGGTAACTACCGAATCGGTGTCCTTTGCCTTTACTACCAGTTCCTTATATGTGGGGTGGATAACGCACTCCTCGGAAGCGAGGAAGCGGGTGCCCACCTGAACGCCCTCGGCGCCCAGCATGAAGCTTGCCGCTATGCCGCGTCCGTCGGCTATACCGCCGGCTGCAAGGACGGGTATCTCCACCGCGTCAACTACCTGGGGAACGAGGCACATGGTGGTGTTCTCGCCGATGTGTCCGCCCGACTCGGTGCCCTCAGCTATAACAGCGTCGGCGCCGGAGCGCTCCATTCTCTTGGCAAGCGCCACAGAGGGAACTACGGGTATCACCTTGACGCCCGCTTCCTTCCAGGCCGCCATGAACTTGCCGGGGTTGCCCGCGCCTGTGGTAACTACCGGCACGCCCTCGTCGATGACCAGCTGTGCAAGCTCCTCGGCATTGGGGGACATCAGCATGATGTTCACGCCGAATGGCTTGTCCGTCAGGGACTTGCATTTTCTTATCTGATCTCTCAGGTAATCAATGGGGGCTGAGCCGCCCGCGATTATACCCAGTCCGCCGGCGTTGGAAACAGCCGCCGCAAGCTGAGCCTCGGCTATCCAGGCCATGCCGCCCTGGAAGATAGGGTACCTGATACCGAGCAGATCGGTTATCCTTGTCTTAGTGGTAGTCATAATCTGTCACTCCTTATATCAAAAGTGTCATATCAGTATTCGATGATCGTTGCGCCGAAGGTGAGTCCGCCGCCGAAGCCTACGAAGCATACCTTGTCGCCGCGCTTTATCTTGCCGTTCTTTACGCCGTCATAGAAGGCGTTGGGTATCGACGCCGAAGATGTATTGCCGTAGTCGGCGATGTTCAGCACCATTTTATCCATAGATACGTACAGCTTCTTTGCCGCCGTCTCGATTATCCTTACGTTTGCCTGGTGAGGGATTATCGCGTCCAGCTCCTCGGGGGAGATGTCTGCCTTTGCGCAGGCTTCCTTGACCGCCGCAGGCAGAGCGTTGGTAGCGAACTTGTATACCTCCTTGCCGTCCTGGAGCAGATAGTGCTTGTGAGGCTCCGGCATACCCATGTCATAGGTATGCTCCTGATCGCGGAAGGGATTTATGGTGAGCATAGCCCTCGACGCGAGATATGCAGCGCCGCTGCCGTCTGCTGCAAGATAGCTGGAGAAGAGGGTGTCATCTGCCTTTTCGAGGACTACGGCTGCTGCCGCGTCGCCGAAGAGTATGCAGGTAGACCTGTCCTCGTAGTCAACGAACTTGGAAAGCTCCTCAGCCGCAACCACCAGAGCGTACTTTATATCTCCGCAGGCGAGGTAGCGCCTTGCCATATCAACGGCATAAACAAAGCCGGAGCAGGCGGCGTTGACGTCGAACGCGGGACAGCCGGTGACTCCCAGCTCACGCTGGACAAGGCAGGCGGTAGAGGGTGTATAGTAATCGGGAGTAACGGTGGTCACGATGATGAGACCGATATCCGAAGCGGTGAGACCCGCGTCTGCTATCGCCTCTTTAGCAGCCTGAGCGCCGAAATAATATGTAGGCTCGCCGTTGGAAATATGGCGGGTCTTTATGCCGGTGCGCTGGGTTATCCATTCGTCGTTGGTATCGACTATCTTAGCGAAATCGTCATTTGTCGCTATGACCTCGGGCACTGCCCTGCCGATACCCTTTACCTTTACTCCCACGGTTTTTATCATACTGTAGATCCTTCCTTTCGGACGTTTTGACGCGGGGCGCAAAAAACTTATTTTCGATATTGAAATCCGCCGCGTTTTATGCTATAATAAATGTGTAAAGCTGTGAAGATACAGTCAAACTCACACCATTTAATTATAAACCTCGATTGTTACAGAATATAACGATTAAAATTTCTCAAATATTAACAACCCCGGTTTTGCCACAAATTCTAACTATCGTCCAAAATTATTATCGCGAAAAATCGCACATTTAACGTATCTCACATACTTAATAGTGTTAAATATCTATAAAGGAGAGTAATTATGTCAAAAAATGTAATTTTGTTTTCGGGTCAGGGTTCGCAGTATGCGGGAATGGGCAGGAGCTTCTACGAAAGCTTCGGCAGCGCAAAGAAGGTCTTTGAAGCTGCCGGCAAGGCTCTGGGCTACAGCCTTGAGGAGATAATGTTCGCAGAGGATCCTGCGGAGCTGAACAAGACGGTACACTCCCAGCCGGCTATAATGGCTTGCTCTCTGTGCGCTCTTGAAGCGCTGAAGGAAAAGGGCATAGGCTTTGAGGCTGTGGCAGGTCATTCGCTGGGCGAGTACGCGGCTATGGCGGCTTCGGGTATGCTTTCCTACGAGGACGCTTTCAGGCTGATAAAGATCCGTGCCGAGGCTATGCAGAAGGCGGCAGAGTCCAGCGAGGGCGTGATGTACGCGATCATCGGGCCGGCTCCCGCCGAGATAGAGTCCGCCTGTGAGCAGACCGAGGGCTATGTTGTGCCGGTAAACTACAACTCGCCGGTGCAGACGGTCATCGCGGGCGAGGCTGCTCCCTGCGAAGCCGCCGCAGAGCTCATCAAGCAGACAAGCACCGCCAGGCGCGTCAAGGCGGTGAAGCTCAACGTGGCGTCGGCGTTCCACAGCGAGATAATGCGTCCCGCCGCAGAGAAGTTCCTCGCCAAGACAGAGGGCTTCACCTTCGGCGAGCCGAAGTGCGCCTTCTACTCAAATGTCCTGGGCGGACAGCTCACCGACTTTTCGGATATGCGCTCGCTGCTTGCCAAGCACATCGTCTCGCCCGTCCGCTTTACCGACGAGCTGAACGCCATGCAGGCGGCAGGCTTTGACCGCTTTATCGAATGCGGCCCCGGAAAGGTGCTCACCGGTCTTGTGAAAAAGACCCTTGACGGCGCCGAAGCCTTCAACTGCGAGGACGCCGATACCTTAGAGAAGATCTGCGCGGCTGAATAACATACCTCATACTAATCCCTAAAAGGTTAGTCGACAAAGATCGGTGCTGACGGCTCAGCAATCTAGGAAAGCGACCGCAGTTGTGCTGCCGCCCTGCAAGGGAGCTTGACGACGAGTGATGAGCCGTCAGTGCCGAGATTTGACTGCTGTTCTTTTAGGGATTAGTATCAAACCACACCTGCAAAGGAAGTGACAGAATGAACATCTCGGAATTTGCGAAGATCGCGGGGGTATCCAAGTCGGCGGTGAGCAGGTACTTCAACGACGGCTACCTAAGCGATGACAAGCGCGAGCTGATAGAAAAGGCGATAGAGGAGACCGGCTACTCGCCCAGCATCTCCGCACACTCGATAAAGACCCGCGTCACAAAGCTGGTGGGGGTGATAATACCCAAGCTATCAAGCGAGAGCATCTCCCGCGTGGTGGAGGGAATATCCGAGGTGCTGAATGCCGAGGGCTACGAGCTGCTGCTGGTAAACACCTCAAACGACAGCAGCAAGGAGATATCCTCGCTGGAGCTTTTCCGCAACAACCGCGTTGACGGAGTGATACTTCTGGCGACGATGTTCTCGGAGCTGCATATGTCGGTGCTGAACAAGATGCGCGTCCCCGTGGTGATCGCCGGGCAGCGGCTGGAGGGCTTCAACTGCGTCTGCCACGACGACGAGGGCGCGGCATACGCCCTCACCAAGCTAATGCTGGACAAGGGCTGCCGCAGACCCGCAATGATCGGTGTTACCAGAGAGGATATGGCGGCAGGCAAGGCGCGCTGGGACGGCTTCTGCAAGGCGGTATCCGAAGCGGGGCTGGAGGTGCCTCAGCGGTTTGCCGAGGTATCAAAGTTCGACATGGAGTCGGGGTATGACAGGGCAAAGCGCATACTTTCGAGGGCAAAGCGTCCCGACTGTTTGTTCTGCGCCACCGACACCATAGCCATAGGCGCTATGCAGTACTGCCGTGAGGCGGGTATCAGGATCCCCGAGGATCTGATGATAGCGTCGGTGGGGGACACAAAGAGCGGCAGGGTGGCTTACACTCCCCTGACCACCGCTCATCTGCACTACAAGACCGAAGGCTCAGACGCTGCCGAAATGCTGCTGCTTGAGCTGAAAAAGCACGAACCTGTGGGCAAATCCCTGCGTCTGGATTTTGAGATAATAGAGCGGGATTCCACCGGAAAATGTGAAACTGTGTGAAACCTACTGCAAAGCACCTGAAATTTCTAATATACCGTCAATAGACATTCGTTTTTTTGTATGTTATAATATAGTTACGATATGAAATCAATATCACATTCTGTATGAAATAAGTCGGAATATGACAAGGATTTCACAAAGGACTCCGTTACTAAATCAGAAAAGGAGCTGGTAACATGGATTATAACAAGTGTGCGTCGGAGATACTCTCCGCTATCGGCGGCAAGGAAAACCTTGCAAGCGCAGCCCACTGCGCGACACGGCTTCGGCTTGTCATAGCCGACAACTCGAAGGTGAAGAAGCAGACGCTTGAAGGCATAGACGGCGTCAAGGGCGTATTTGAAGCCTCGGGACAGCTGCAGATAATCATCGGCACGGGCACGGTGAACAAGGTCTATGACGAGTTCATCGCGCTGGCTGGCGTTGAGGCGGCTTCCAAGGACGACGTAAAGGCGGCGGCTGCTGCACAGTCACCCTGGTACAAGAGGGCTATCAAGACCCTCGGCGATATATTCGTACCCATAATCCCCGCCATTGTGGCGACGGGTCTTCTGAACGGTCTGCTGGGCGGTCTCAGCAAGGCGTTCCCCCACATGGCAGATTCCGATCTCTTCGGGCTGCTGAACATTTTCTCAAACGCAGCGCTGGTATTCCTGCCCATACTTATCGCGGTAAGTGCGGCTAAGATATTCGGCGGAAACACATACCTGGGTGCCGTTATCGGCATGATAATGATACACCCCGATCTGGTAAACGCATGGAGCGCAGGAAGCGGCGCCGAGACCTCTACCCTCTGGTCATGGTTCGGACTCTGGGATATCCAGAACACCGGCTATCAGGGTCACGTTATACCGGTAGTCATCGCGGTGCTCGTGATGAGCAAGCTGGAGAAGAAGCTCCACAAGATAGTGCCGGAGATCATCGACCTGTTCGTTACCCCGCTGGTATCGGTACTGGTGACCGGCTTCCTCACCATGACAATAATAGGACCCATATTCTCGCAGATAGAGAGCTGGGTGCTGGACGGCGCAAAGGCACTTATCGCTATCCCCTTCGGCATCGGCGCTTTCATAATGGGCGGCGTTTACGCTCCTACCGTTGTAGCGGGCGTACACCATATGTACAACGCTATCGAGCTTGCCATGATAGCCGATAACGGACAGAACACCTGGATGCCTATAGCCACCGCAGCTAACGTTGCACAGGGTGCAGCCGCACTGGCAGTAGCATTCAAGACCAAGCAGCAGAAGACCAAGTCTCTGGCGCTGCCCGCATCGCTCTCCGCGTTCATGGGCATAACCGAGCCTGCGATCTTCGGTGTAAACGTAAGATTTGTAAAGCCTCTCGTAGCCGGTATGATAGGCGGCGCCTGCGGCGCGGCTGTTGCATCGCTGATGAACGTATACGCCACCGCAAACGGCGTTACCGGTATATTCGGTTTCCTCATCACCACCAACTGCTTCTTCGGATATCTGCTCACCTTCCTGGTGGCTTCCGCAGTCGCATTCATACTTTCCTACATCATGTACAAGGATCCTGTTGAGGAGACGGCTGCTGCTCCCGCTCCCGAAGCCGGTGAGGCTAAGCAGGACGCTGCTTCGGTAAGCACCGAGGGCAGAGACTTTGACAAGACCTGCGTATATTCTCCCCTGAAGGGCACAGCCGTGGCTATGGCTGATGTTCCCGACGAGACCTTCGCTTCCGACGTGCTGGGCAAAGGCGCTGCCGTTGATCCCACCGAAGGCAAGGTAGTTGCTCCCGCCGACGGCGAGGTGAGCATGATGTTCGACACCCACCACGCTGTAGGTCTTACCCTTGACAACGGCATGGAGATGCTGATACACATTGGTATCAACACCGTAGAGCTTAACGGCGAAGGCTACACCGCCCACATCGCGGACGGCGAGCGCTTCACCAGAGGTCAGACGCTTATCACCTTTGACAAGGCTCTGATCGAGAGCAAGGGCTACAAGACGATCACACCCGTAATAATCACCAACCCCGACGATTATGCGGAGATAGACAAGGCAGCCGACGGCAGCGTTGACTTCCTCGACAAGCTGATCTCCACCAAAAAGGCGTGATGTTGTATGAAAAACAACTGGAGACAAAAGCTCCACCTAGAGCCGGAAAAGGGCTGGCTCAATGACCCCAACGGTCTGAGCTTCTTTAACGGCGAATACCATGTATACTTCCAGTACTGCCCCGACAGCGCCTACGGCAAGGGGGGCAAGTGCTGGGGTCACTGGGCGGGAAAGGATCTTACCCACTGGCGCTTTGACGGCGCTCTGCTCCGACCCGACTTCCCCGACGACCGCAGCGGCGTTTACTCCGGCTGCGGGTTCGTGAAGGACGAACTGCTGCACCTCTTCTATACGGGGAATGTAAAGGAAGAGGGCGATCACGACTATATAACCTCCGGACGTGGTGCGAACGTTATAACCGTCACCACCCCCGACGGTGTGACCATGAGCGAAAAGCGCACGCTGCTGCGCAACTCCGATTACCCGGACTACTGCTCCTGCCACGTCCGCGATCCCAAGGTTTGGGAGGAGGACGGCAGGTACAAGATGATACTGGGCGCAAGGACGCTCGAAGACAAGGGCTGCGTGCTGTTCTACGAGTCGGATGACCTTGACAGCTGGCGGTTTGAAAGAGCCGAGAGCATACCCGATTTCGGGTATATGTGGGAGTGCCCCGACATCATAATGCTGGACGGACACCGGTTCCTGAGCCTTTCGCCCCAGGGCGTTCCGCGGGAGGAGTACTGCTTCCAGAACGTCTACAGCGCGGGATATCTGAAATATCTCGACGGCGGGCTCGGCGGCTACGAGGAATGGGACTGCGGATTCGATTTCTACGCGCCCCAGAGCTTCACTGCCCCCGACGGCAGAGTGCTGCTGATAGGCTGGATGGGCATAGGAGATATCCCCTACACCAACCCCACCGCTGAGCTGGGCTGGCAGCATTGTCTGACCATACCCAGAGAGCTGACCCTTCGTCCCGACGGAGGCATACTCCAGCGTCCCATGCGGGAGCTGGACGGCATGGAGGGCGCGCCTGTCAGCTTGAACGACGGCGAAAAGCTGGAAACGGAGCTGCCTTTCCGGTTCACTTCCCTCTCACAGGCTGAGCGATCCAGGCTCGGCATTGAGGGCATACTTGAAATGACATACGAGTGCGGCGTGTTCACGCTGCGGTTCACCGACGAGAAGGCGGGGGGCGGCAGAGATGTGAGAAAGGCAAAGCTCGGCAGCTTCACCGGCATCGAGATCATCGCCGACACTTCCTCGCTGGAGATATTCTTAAACGGCGGCGAGAAGGTAATGTCCACCCGGTTCTATCCTGCCGGCACCGCTGTGACGCTCACCGCGGAGGGCATAGCGGGAAGCATTTGCCCGCTTGAGGGAATGGAGGTGCTTTCCGATGGCTAAGGATATGCTGGTCGCTATCGGCGAGGCGCTGATAGACTTTATCCCCGACAGGAAGGGCTGCGATTTTTCCGAGGTGACGGCATTCGCTCCCAAGCTGGGGGGCGCTCCCGCAAACGTATGCGGCGCCTACTCAAAGCTGGGGGGACGCTCCCGACTGCTTACCCAGCTGGGGGATGACCCCTTCGGGCAGAAGATACTGTCGGAGCTTGCGGACTGCGGCATAGACACCGGCTGCATAAGCCTTACCGACAAGGCTAACACCGCGCTTGCCTTCGTATCGCTGGGGGCGGACGGCGACAGGACATTCTCCTTCTACCGCAAGCCGTCGGCTGATATGCTCTACCAGCCGGAGAGCGTGAGGGCGGAGTATTTCGACGAAGCCTACGCGCTGCACTTTTGCAGCGTCAGTCTGGGGGACTTCCCCATGCGTGACGCACATCTTGCGGCTATCACCGCCGCGAGGAGCAGGAAAGCTATCGTAAGCTTTGACCCAAACCTGAGATTCCAGCTGTGGAGCAGCCGCGAGGCGCTCAGGCAGACGGTGACCAGGTTTATCCCGCTGGCGGATATCTTAAAGCTTTCCGACGAGGAGCTGGAGTTCATCACCGGCGAGACGGAGATAGAAAAGGCTCTGCCCCGGCTGATGACCGGCAGCGTAAAGCTGGTGATATACACCTGCGGCAGCGGCGGGGCATACGCCTACACCGCGGACTGCTCGGCTCATGCTCCCGGAAAGAAGGTCTGCGCTGCGGACACCACCGGAGCGGGAGACGGCTTCATCGGCTCGCTGCTCTGGAAGCTGAACGATATGGGTATCGGCGCGGAGCAGCTCAGCTCATTGACGGAGGAGCAGCTCAGAGAAGCGCTCAGGTTCTCCAACGAGTTCTGCGCCCGAAGCGTGCAGAAGCCGGGCGCTATCGACTCCTACCCCGATATGCGCGACTACAACGTATAAATGTATAACAATACCGCAAGGTATAATATAAACCGAAAGGAAGATGTTTTATGAAAACTTTCAGCTACACCGTTAAGGACGAAGTAGGTATCCACGCAAGACCTGCCGGAAATCTCGCCAAGCTTGCAAAGAGCTTTGCGGGAACAAAGGTTATGATAGAGAAGGGCGGCAAGAGCGTTGACGTCACCAAGCTGATGATGCTCATGGGTCTCGGCGTCAAGTGCGGCGACACCGTAAACTTCACGGTAGAGGGTCCCGACGAGGAAGCAGCTGCAAAGGCAATAGAGGAGTTCATGCAGGCTAATCTGTAATAATACGGTAAAGCCGCGCTGAGATATGTGCGGCTTTGCTTTTAACTATCCAAAGGAGGCGGCGGATATGATAAGATTCAAAGGTAAGGGCGTATACGGTGCGGTAGCTATCGGTACCGTCTCGGTGTTCAAGCGGCAGGAGGCTTCGGTACGCCGCACCCACGTTGACGATCCCGCAGCAGAGCTTGCCCGGGTAGAGCAGGCTAAGGCTCAGGCGATAGAGCAGCTCTCGGAGATATACGAGAAGGCGCTCAGGGAAGTGGGCGAGACCCACGCCCAGATCTTCGAGATACACATGATGATGTTAGAGGACGACGACTACAACGAGTCGATAGAGAACATCATCAACACACAGTCGGTCAACGCCGAGTACGCGGTGGCGCTGACCTCTGACAACTTCTCCGAGATGTTCGCGTCTATGGACGACGCCTATATGCAGGCGCGTGCGGCTGATGTTAAGGACATCTCCAACAGGCTGATAGCCTGTCTTTCCGGCGGCGGCGGTGAGCAGTCGGAACAGCCCGACAAAATGGTGGTCTGCGCCGACGATCTGGCTCCCAGCGAGACGGTTTCGCTGGACAAGGAGCGGGTGCTGGCGTTCGTTACCGCATTCGGTTCCTCCAACTCACACACCGCTATACTGGCGCGCAACATGAACATTCCCGCCGTTATCAGCGCGGGCGAGGAATTTCTCGCTCAGGCTAAGGACGGCATGAAGATAATAGTAGACGGTCACACCGGCGAGCTGATACTCGATCCCGACGAGGAGACGGAGCGCAGCTACATCGAAAAGCAGAAGTCCGACGCCGAGAAGAAGGCGCTTCTCCAGCAGCTCAAGGGCAAGCCCAACGTCACCAAGGACGGCAGGGAGATCAAGATATACGCCAACATCGGCGGCGTGGACGGCATAGGCGGCGTGCTCGCCAACGACGCGGGAGGCATAGGGCTTTTCCGCAGCGAGTTCCTCTATCTCGAAAGCGAGGACTACCCCACAGAGGAGCAGCAGTTCTCGGCATACAAGAAGGTGCTGGAGAGCATGGCGGGCAAGAAGGTCATAATCCGCACCATGGACATCGGCGCCGACAAGCAGATAGACTACTTCAATCTGGACAAGGAAGAGAATCCCGCTCTGGGACTGCGTGCTCTGCGTATCTGTCTTACCAGACCGGAGATATTCCACACCCAGCTGAGAGCTCTCTACCGCGCTTCCGTCTACGGCGAACTGGGGATAATGTTCCCCATGATAATCAGCGTGTCCGAGGTAGAAGAGTGCATAGCCATGTGCGACAAAGTCAAGAAGGAGCTGACCGACGAGGGCATACCCTTCTCCGACAAGGTGGAGCTGGGCATCATGATAGAGACACCCGCGGCGGCTGTCATCAGCGACAGGCTGGCTCCGCTGGTGGACTTCTTCTCGGTAGGCACCAACGATCTGACCCAGTACACCCTCGCCTGCGACAGGCAGAACGCCAAGCTGGAGCGGTTCGTGGACACCCACCACGAGGCGGTGCTTCGGCTTATCGAAATGGCGGCTAAAAACGCCCACGAGCACGGCGCATGGATAGGCATATGCGGCGAGCTTGCCGCCGACACCTCGCTCACCGAGACGTTCCTGAGAATGGGCATAGACGAGCTGAGCGTTTCCGCACCGTTCGTGCTGCCCGTAAGACAGGCGGTAAGGAACACCGATCTGTCGAAGTAAACAGCAGACATACCTGCCCCGGAGTATTTACGCTTCGGGGCTTTTTGCGCTGAACGCCGGGAATGAATGTTTCCCTCTTTTCGCGCCTTGAGTGAGGGGGCAGGAACCACAAGGGGACAGGACGGGTGGCTACCGCCTGTAGTCTGCATATGCTGCGCATATGCTAAGACTTTCCCCTTAAGGTTCTGGCAAATAAGCCCCGCAGGGGCGTTTTGCAGCCCCCCCTCACACTCCCCCCTCTCCTTATTCTCTTTGCCTCGACTAACTCACGTTTGTGGTGGGTAGGGACGTTACAGCTCTTTAGGTGTAGAACGCACTCTGTCTACACGTAGAACTGTCAAGGGCGGGCATGAAGGTACACGCCAGAGGTCACAAAGACCAGGAAGATCGCGTGCTAA
This sequence comes from uncultured Ruminococcus sp., assembly GCA_902766335.1. Taxonomy (GTDB): domain Bacteria; phylum Bacillota; class Clostridia; order Oscillospirales; family Ruminococcaceae; genus YE71. The sequence continues at coordinate 18,881 of CACXDI010000151.1, forward strand.
TGCCGCGGCTCAAAATAGGCGAAGATCGCCTGCGAAGCGCCGCGTAGTGGCGCGAGGACGCGGACTAAAAAAAGCTTGACAAGGGGGGCGGGGCTATGGTATAATATAAGGTGATGTTTTAACACAACTGGAGGTCAAACACTATGGAATGGACAGGACTTAACGAACTCAGAGACTCATATCTGAAATTCTTCGAGAGCAAGGGCTGCCTTCGCAAGAAGAGCTACTCTCTCGTTCCGCAGAACGACAACTCGCTTCTGCTGATAGTGGCGGGCATGGCTCCGCTCAAGCCTTACTTCACCGGTCAGGAGGTACCTCCCCGCGCGAGGATGACCACCTGTCAGAAGTGCATACGCACCGGCGATATCGAGAACGTGGGCAAGACCGCACGCCACGGCACATACTTCGAGATGCTGGGCAACTTCTCCTTCGGCGACTACTTCAAGGACGAGGCTATCGCCTGGGCCTGGGAGTATGTGACTCAGGTGCTGAAGCTCCCCGAGGACAGGCTCTACATCTCGGTGTACGAGGAGGATGACGAGGCTGAGAAGATATGGCACGAGAAGGTAGGCGTGCCTATGGATCATATCGTCCGCATGGGCAAGGAGGACAACTTCTGGGAGGCAGGCACCGACGGTCCCTGCGGTCCCTGCTCGGAGATATATTTCGACCGCGGCGAGAAGTACGGCTGCGGCAAGCCGGACTGCAAGGTGGGCTGCGACTGTGACAGATACATGGAGTTCTGGAACCTGGTGTTCACCCAGTTCGAGCGCCACGAGGACGGCACCTACACTCCCCTCGCGCAGAAGAACATCGACACCGGCATGGGGCTTGAAAGACTTGCGGCGCTCATGCAGGACGTAAACTCCATATTCGACGTTGACACCGTAAAGGCTATCCGCGATCACATCTGCAAGATCGCCGGCTGCACCTACGGCGAGGAGTACAAGAAGGACGTTTCCGTCCGCGTTATCACCGACCATATCCGTGCTGTGACCTTCCTCGCTTCCGACGGCGTTCTGCCCTCCAACGAGGGCGCGGGCTACGTTATGCGCCGTCTGGTAAGAAGAGCCGTGCGCCACGGCAAGCTGCTGGGCATCGAGGGTATGTTCCTCAAGGATCTGGTAAAGACCGTCGTTGACTGCAACAAGTGCGAGTACAACGAGCTTGAGGAGAAGTACGACTACATCGTAAAGGTGCTCACCAACGAGGAGATGAACTTCAACCGCACCATAGACCGCGGCATGAAGCTGCTGGAAGACCTTATCGCGGATATGCAGGCAAGCGGCAAGACCGTCCTGGACGGCGAGGACTGCTTCAAGCTGTCCGACACCTACGGATTCCCCCTTGACCTCACCAGAGAGATACTGGAGGAGAAGGGCTTCACCGCCGACGAGGAAGGCTATGAAAAGTGCATGGAGGTACAGCGTACCACCGCAAGAGAAGCACGCGGCGGCTCGAAGTACATGGGCGCCGACGAGACCGTTTTCCACCGCATAGACAAGGAGTTCGCAAGCGAGTTCTTAGGCTACGAGACTCTTTCGTCTGACGGAAAGATAGATTTCCTTGCAAATGACGACGAGCTTATCACCCGCGCTGAAGCGGGTCAGACCGCATACATCGTGTCTGCGGCGACTCCCTTCTACGCCGAGAGCGGCGGACAGGTGGGCGACACCGGCATCATCACCACCGACACCGGCAAGGCGGAGGTCACCGACACCCAGAAGGCTGTAGCGGGCAAGATCGCTCACACCGTGAAGATCACCGAGGGCTACATCGAGCAGGGTCAGGCGGCTCACTTTGAAGTAGACGCCAAGAGAAGAATGGCGATCGCGAGAAACCACACGGCGGCTCACCTGCTCCAGGCGGCGCTGCGCAATGTGCTGGGCGATCACGTTCATCAGAAGGGTCAGCTGGTAGACGCCGACAGAGTGCGCTTCGACTTCTCGCACTTTGAGGCTATCACCCCGGAGCAGCTTGCTCAGATAGAGGCTCTGGTAAACGAAAAGATAATGGACTGCATACCCGTCACCACCCAGGTGCTCCCCATAGCCGAGGCTGAAAAGCTGGGCGCTATGGCGCTGTTCGGCGAAAAGTACGGCGAGACCGTAAGGGTAGTTTCCGTCTCCGACTTCTCGCTGGAGTTCTGCGGCGGCACACACCTTACCAACAGCTCTCAGGCGGGTCTGTTCAAGATACTCTCGGAAAGCTCGATAGCGAGCGGCGTAAGACGTATCGAGGCTGTCACCGGTACAAACGTGCTGGGGCTCATCAATGAACTGGAGGACCGCATGAACGCATCTGCAAAGCTGCTGAAGCTCAACGATCCCAAGCTGCTCACTGACCGCATAACCTCTCTTCTCGAAGAAAACAAGGAGCTTGGCAAGTCTGCGGACGCACTCAAGGCGGAGATCGCAAACTCGATGTTCGCCGATATACTTGAACGCTGCCGCGAGGTAAAGGGCGTGAAGGTCATCTCGGCTATGCTGTCAAACGTGGGTGCGGCTATGTACGACAAGTTCGGCAGCCGGATCAAGGAGCGTGAAGAGCCTGTCGTTATGCTGATCGCCGGTACTGCCGATGAAAAGCCCAAGTTCTTCTGCGCCTGCTCAAAGGCTGCGGTGGATAAGGGAGTTCACGCCGGAAAGCTGGTCAAGGAGATATCTGCCTTTACAGGCGGCAAGGGCGGCGGACGTCCCGACCAGGCTATGGCGGGCATCGGAGACCCCGCCATGATAGACGAAGCGCTGGCAAAGACCGACGAGGTGCTGGAAGGCTTTATAAAATAATACCAGGAGGTACGTGTCATGAACGACTGCTTATTCTGCAAGATAATCGCGGGGGAGATACCCTCGAACAAGATATACGAGGACGAACTTATGTACGTCTTTGCCGACATCGCGCCCACCGCGCCGGTACACTGGCTCGCAATACCCAAGGAGCATATCTCTAAGCTCTCTGACGTTACCGCCGAAAACAGCGCGGTGATCGCCCACATCTATGAGGTGATAGCCAAGCTGGCTGCGGAGCACGAGGAATTTGCAAACGGCTTCCGCGTAGTCACCAACTGCGGCGAGAGCGCCGGACAGTCGGTGTTCCACATACACTTCCACGTACTGGCAGGACGCGACTTCGCATGGCCTGCCGGCTAAACGATGAAAAAAGCGATACAGCTGCTGCGCTGCATACTCCTGCTCACGCTGTATAACTGCGTGGGGCTTTGGGCGGTAGTACCGTTTGGTACTGTGCCGAAGGTGCTGTGCATAGCGGCGCTGGCGGTGCATATGATAATCTTTACCGCCTTCCCGCAAAAGCAGGACATCACCGCCGGCAGCACCGAAAAACTGGGGCGGCTGTCAAACGGCGCCTGCATACTGGGCTATGGACGGGCTCTGCTCTGGCTGGAGCTTGTGCCGATCGTCGCCTTTATGGCGGCGGGAGCACTGACCCCGGCGCGGCTCATCGCCGATATCCTCACCGCCTACTTTATGATATTCCTGCTGAACCTGAACGGCATACTGCGAATAGCGGTGTCCTCAAAGCAGACAAAGCCGGGACAATGGCTGCTGCTATGGTTCACCTGGTATATCCCGGGGATCAACAGTCTGGCGCTCAGGAGCTTCTACCGGACGGCGCGGAGCGAATACCGCTTCGAGCAGGCAAAGCACGAGCTGGACAATCTCCGGGTAGAGAGTCAGATCTGCCGCACACGGTATCCGATACTTATGGTACACGGCATATTCTTCCGCGACTGGCAGTATTTCAACTACTGGGGGCGCGTCCCCGCCGAGCTGATACGCAACGGCGCTGCGGTCTACTACGGCAAGCAGCAGTCGGCGAACCTTGTGTCGGTATCGGCAGGCGAGATCGCGGAGCAGATAAAGTCCATAATCGCCGAGACGGGCGCTCCGAAGGTCAACATCATCGCCCACTCAAAGGGCGGTCTGGACAGCCGCTATGCTATCTCGAAGCTGGGCATGGACAGGTATGTGGCGACTCTTACCACGATAAACACTCCCCATTTCGGCTGCGAGTGGGTGGACAATGTGCTTGCCAAAGCGCCCCAGAGCCTCAAGGACTTCTGCGACAGAAGGTACAACCGGCTGTTCAGCCGTCTGGGAGACCGGGATCCCCACTTCCTGCTGGGCGTGGGCGAGCTCACAAAGGCAAGCTGCGAGAGATTCGAGCGCGAAGTACCCGACTCGCCGTCGGTGCGCTATCACAGCGTAATGTCCCGAATGGTGACCTCCCGGGCTGCGGGTTTCCCGCTGAACATGGGGTATTTCCTCAACAAGCCCTACACAAAGCTGGGCAATGACGGGCTGGTGCCTGTTGAATCGGCGCTGCGCGGCGAGCGCACCAGCATGGTGCCCGACACCCGGAAGCGCGGCATTTCCCACGGCGACATGATAGATCTCATGCGCGAGAACATCGACGGCTTTGACGTGCGGGAGTACTATGTTCAGCTTGTGAAGGAGCTGAAAGAGGCGGGGTACTGACCCCGACTGTGCGGGTGCAGCGTCGCAAAAACTCAACAAAAGACGATCCAAAGAAAATACAGAAAACGGATCGCGGGACAACGAAAGAAAGACAAAATGGAAAAACGAAAGATATTCTGGGACAGGTTCAAATATCTGATCGTGGGGGGAGTCATGGGCGTCACCCAGCAGTTCGCGGGGAGACTTGACTATATCCTCTACAAAGGGCGGGATATTTTCAGCTTCTCGCAGATAATGGGCGGGCTGTCGATCTACGCGGCGATAATACTCTTCGTCATAAAGCGGGAGGTAAAGCCGAAACGTCAGCTGCATGACCTGTTCCTCTTCTTCCTGGGGCTGGACTTCTTCTACTACCTCTACTGCTTCTTTCTCGATCTTGCACGCTATCTGATGCTTGACTCTCACCCCGAAAAGCTGTCGGTGTACTTTCAGGCCTCCGTCGGCGAGGTGGCAGATTTCATAAAGTGGACGATCATCGGCACGGCGGCGGGATTCTGGGCGCTGGGCGCGACAAAGCTGCGAAACGGCGGCAGGACAAGGGGATACCGCCTTATGCTCGCGCCTCTCTTCGGCGTGATAGGACTTGAGCTCGCAGACAGCGCCGTGAACAGCGTCCGCTACTTTGCGGACCGCTACAAGGTCACGCACATAGAGGGGTATCCGGAGACTATCATCTCCCTGCCGATAGCCTCGCTGCTGACGGCTCTCACGGCGCTGATCCTCTGCATACGGCATTACAGAAGAAAGCCCTCCGCTGAGAATTAATAGAAAATTTACATATCCCGCCGTGCACGCTATTGACACAGGGCGGGATATTTGTTATAATATTAAGGCATTCGTGATCTAAAGACAGCAGGCACAAAGGTAAGTCCTGCCGAGGATTGCAGCAACGATAAGATTTGCTGAATTACGCCTCTTTTTGTCTTGCACGGAAAGAGGCTTTCTTTATTGCGTTTGCTATCTTGTATCCAAAGAGGTGAAAAACAAAATGGCAAGTGAAAAGGTTTTAGAGACCAAAAAGCAGAGAGTCGCTGAGCTGGCTGAGCTTATCAAGAGCGCCAAGTCCGGTGCGCTGGTTGATTACCAGGGCGTTACCGTTGAGGAGGACACCAAGCTTCGCCGCGATATGCGTGAGAACAATGTTCACTACTTCGTTGAGAAGAACACAATGCTCCGCCTTGCATTCAAGGAGGCTGGCATAGAGGGTCTTGACGACGTTCTGAACGGCGCTACCGCGCTCGCACTCTCCAATGACGACGAGACCGCTCCCGCTAGACTGCTGGGCAAGTACGCTGAGGAGTTCAACGACAAGCTCAACCTCAAGGCTGGTTTCATCGGCACCACCGTTTACGATCAGGCTGGCGTTACTGCGCTGTCCAAGATCCCCGGCAAGGAGACCCTTCTTGCACAGCTGGTCGGCTCCCTCCAGGGACCCCTCACCAAGCTGGCTGCTACTCTCAAGGCAGTTGCAGACAAGAAGTCCGAAGAGGCTGCATAACGACAGCTTCAGACGCGGGCAGGACTGCTGCCCACAACAAAATGGCTGCATGACAGCCGCATAACTTAAAACTAATTTGAAAAGGAGTTAATTATCATGGCATCTGAAAAGATCACTAATATGATCGAAGAGATCAAGACTATGTCCGTACTCGAGCTTTCCGAGCTCGTTGACGCTATCCAGGAGGAGTTCGGCGTTACCGCTGCTATCGCTGCTGGTCCTGCTGCCGGTGCTGCTGCTGGCGCTGCTGCTGAGGAGAAGACTGAGTTTGACGTAATCCTCGCTTCCTTCGGCGACGCTAAGATGGGCGTTATCAAGGCTGTTAAGACTATCACCGGTCTGGGACTCAAGGAGGCTAAGGCTCTCGTTGAGGAGGCTCCTAAGGCTATCAAGGAAGGCGTTTCCAAGGCTGAGGCTGAGGATATCAAGTCCCAGCTCGAGGCTGCCGGCGCTACCGTAGAGCTCAAGTAATCCAAGAGCTTACAAACAGACATTTAATACTAACCTTTTAGGAATTAGTATAAAAAGACCCCTTTCGGGGTCTTTTTTTATTCGGGCTTATCCGATGACCATTTCATGTCGCGGGAGAATTTGCTGTGACGCTTCTGCTCGAACATCTTGTTGTCGGCGCGGCGGATTATCTCCTCCACATTGTCCTCCGTCTCGCCGGGGGACGCCACCTCTATGCCGAAGCTTGCGTTTATGGGGTAAGGCTTGCCTGCCTTGGCGTTTATCTCTGCAAGGGCAGTTTTGAACCTTTCGCCCACCACCTCGGGAGTATCGCTGCTTATGCAGGCGGCAAGGTATTCGTCGCCGCCGAAGCGAGCGCAGACGCCGCCCATGCCCGCAACGTCAGTCAGCAGGTTCGCTATGCTCACGATAGCGAAGTCGCCTTCCGAGTGTCCGTAGTTGTCATTTATGTATTTGAGTCCGTCCAGGTCGGCGGAGATGAAGGTCAGATCTTTATTCATGCGCCGGGCTTCGCCTGTCAGGCGTTTCAGCTCGCGGTAGAAGCCGTGGCGGTTGAGCAGGTCGGTGAGCTGGTCGCGGACGTACAGCTTGTTCAGCTCCTCGATGACCTCGTGGAGCTTTGATGTAGTCTCGATCGAGGACAGCAGGAAGTTGAGGTGCGTCACGAAGTCATAGACGCGCTCGGCGCCGGTAAGGTCTCTCATTCGCATCTCGCAGGCGATATAGCCGTAAATGTTCTCCTGCCTGTGTACCGGCACGAACAGCACGCTTCCGTGACTGTAGAACAGATCGTCGGAGCAGAGCCAGTCAGCCGGCTTCGGCTCAAAGGGAACGCTGAACCGGTCGGGATTCCTTTCCGGGTGAGGCTCCGGTGCGAGCCGCGCCGCCAGCACCTTATGGCAGTTAAGATCGGTAGGGTCGCCGAAGAAGGTAGGGTCCAGGTAAAGCTCTATGCCGGCGTACAGCACCTCGCTCATATATTTCTTTATATTATTGAGCACCGTGATGATATCGCTGCCGTCGGTATTGCTCAGCACCATGACGTCATTTATAGCGGTATACAGCTGCTTTTCGCGGATCAGCTCATACAGCGTGGAGTTGCTGAGTCCAGCCGAGCTGCCGGTGATCTTCTCGCAGCCGCAGGACTGTCCCTTTTGCAGCCGGAAGTCGAAGTAGCTCTCGCAGGGCTCTATGGGAGCGCCGCTGTCTATGGCTGCTATAGTGTCCACGATAAACTTAGTGGAAGCCTCATACTCGGGACGTCCGGTGGAAATCGTGGGGAAGAATGTCCGCGAGCGGTCTATGCCGTCAAAGCCGGTGACGATGATCTGATCCGGCACCTTTATGTTATGCTTTTCCAGCGTGTTGCAGACGGCTATAGCCATAGTGTCGTTTCCGCAGACGATAGCGTCGGGAAGCTCTTCTCCGCAGTCGGCAAGCAGCTTTTCCGTAGCCTCTAAAGCAGGTCTGTCCCAGAAGTAGCCGAAGTACACCTTGCTGTCGTCATATTCTATGCCATGCTTTTCGAGGGACTTGCGGTAAGCCGCCTCGCGGGTGTCGGAGAACTCGTTGCCCCGCTGCCCGCTTATCATGTATATATTCCGGCAGCCGTGGTGCTCGATAACGTGATCCACTATCTTCTCAAAGGAGCTGCCGTAGTTGTAGCTGATGTAGTATGTGCCCTCTGCCTTATGGTCTACGGCAAACACAGGTATGCCCAGCGCCTTGCCGTGAGCTATCAGCATCTCGTTGGTCGCCGCGTCCTTGATAAGCTCGTTATAGACCACCATAGCCGAGAACTGGACGTTCTTTGCAAGGCTGAACACGCTCGCCTCGCCGATGTCAAAGGGATCGCCGTGCTCCAGGTGGGAGTAGCAGGTAAAGCACATCAGCCGGTAGCCGGCGTCACGGGCATAGTCGGAGAGCTGCTGTAAGTAATCCTGTCTGCTGCACTTATGCAGCTGGGGTATGAACACGCCTATAGTCTTATGTTCCGTACTGCTCACCCCTTTCATTTTTGTTGTTATACACATAGTAATTGTATCATACATCTAACAAAAAATCAATGTTAACAATGGGAGCAACGGCATTTTTGTTACTTTTTTAAAATACATCACTCCCTGTTTATGCAATATGTACAACCGGCTCCGGAAGCGCTGCTGCCGGCTATTTTTAACAATCTGAAAATACTCCGCGTGAGGTCTTGCAAAGGGACGTGAAGTGTGGTACAATAATATGTGTGCCGTGAAGCCGGCACAGTACGCTTGGGGGGTGTTGTTATGGCAAACACAGAGCTTGTGCATCTGCTTCTGAAGGTCATGGGTATGTCCCTGGGGCTCATGCTGGTGATAATGCTCTGCTGTGTCGTCACGCCGTATCTTGCAAAGCAGATAGACAAGCACCGCCCGCCGCGACCTCCCCAGCCGGAGCAGACCGGCGACGGGTCTGAGATACGCGGACCCTTTGAAGCTTCACACGAGGACTATGATCTGAATTACAAGATCTACAATAAAGACATTTACGGAGTTGATTTTAAAAATGGCAAAGAAAAAAATGGTTGAGGCTATCACCTCAATGGACGAGGATTTCGCAAAGTGGTATACCGACATCTGCAAGAAGGCAGAGCTCGTCGAGTATACAAGCGTCAAGGGCTGTATGGTCATCAGACCCTACGGCTACGCTATCTGGGAGAACATCCAGCATGACCTGGACACCCGCTTCAAGGCGCTGGGTCACGAGAATGTTTGTATGCCCATGTTCATTCCCGAGAGCCTGCTCAACAAGGAAAAAGACCA
>CACXDI010000152.1 GCA_902766335.1 uncultured Ruminococcus sp.
CTTACTGTGTGGTGTAGCGTGCGACTATTGTCCCGCTTTCTCTCTGTATGTGGAAATTCGGAATGCAGTGCTCGCATTCTAGCGGCTATACAAATATCCCCGTCAGCGGGCGCATCACCTGCGGGCGGGGTTATTTTTATGCATTTTAGCCGCGATGATCCCGGGGGCTCAGAAATTCTTGTAGGTGAGCTTTACTGTGTCGAAGACCTTGTCCAGAGCTGCCTTGTATTTATCGGCTTTCTTTGAGTCCTCGGGATAATAGCTGCTGATGTAGTAGAGGACATTGTTTTCGTAGATCATTATTATGGGGCTGTGATCTAAAACGGTAGGATCGGGGTCATCGTCCACCTCCCAGATAAAGGCTGCCCTTTCTCCGAATGCCTTGCCGTAGGTTATCTTATAGTAGGTGGGGTCGTACATAGCCTTTTCTTCGTTGGCAAAGTCCTCCGCGAAGTATTTAAGGCTTTTGCCCTTACTTCTGCCTTTCCAGTTTTCAAAGGTTATCGATCCGCCCACATCATAACTGAACAACCAGTCAAAGGTGTCGTCCTTTGTGCTCTTGTATCCGAATCTCACCCCGTTATCAGACAGATTGAATGAACCTTCCTCAAGATCCCAGAGTTTTTTATCAAACTTCACGCTGAACGCCTCGCTGGTGAAGTTGCTGTCTCCGAGTCCGTATCTTGTCCTGAAGCTCTTATCGGCGCTGTATTTACTGAACGCAGTCCTGCCGTCGCTTTTCTTGAAAGCGCGTATCCTGAAGGTGTACTTGGTATCGCTGTTGAAGCCGCCCAGCTTTACGGCGGTGACGTCGCCGCCCTTGACGGTATTTACGCACTTGTATTTGCCTGTCTTGGTCTTTCGGTAGACCTTGTAGCCCGTCGCGCCCTTGACCCTGCTCCATTTGAGCTTTATAGTGCGTGCTCCCGTAGAGGCGCCTGTTATCTTCGGCTTTGAGAGCGCACCTGTCTCGCTGAATGTTGAAGCTGAAAATATGTTATCGTTCTGTACGTTCTCGGCTGATGCGGGGAGAGCTGTGCCGCCCGCAAGCATAGCGGCTGCCAGAACCGATGAAATTATCCTGCTTGTTTTCATATCTATTCCCCCATTCATTATTCACTGCCGAGCTTTACATCGTTCAAGAGGCAAAAGATCTGATCGTACCAATCATCAGCATCTTTAAAGCCTTCTAAAATGCTAATGGTATAGCGGTAAAAATAACCGTCCCTGACGATGATGACCACATCGGGATAATCGTCTTCCTTATCCATCTCTGTAAGGAACGCACACTTTGCACCGGATATCCTGCCGTAATCTACATCATAATATACGTGATAGTGAGCCTCTTCGCCGCAGATCTTTTTCACAAAGTATTTCAAGCTCTTATTCTTATCCTTTTTTTTGAGCTTTACGGCGGAGATAATGGTTTCGGCGTTGTACAAGCAATCATCGTCGTCCTTGCCCGATCTGATATATTCGCAGTCTATCTTCTTAGCACCCGGGCTGTCGTCATCGGGATACAGCTCATGCACCTCCCACTTATCCGGCTCATACTTCAGGCTGAATACCGACGATCTGAACTCGTCCGTCACTTTGCCGAATTTGGTGGTGACTATCTTTGCGGGGCTGTATTGACTGAACGTCGTCCTGCCGCCGCTTTTCTTGTAAGCGCGTATCTTGAAGCTATATCTGGTGCGGGATTCAAAGCCGCCGAGCCTTACGGAAGTCACGCCGCCGCCCTTTACGGTCTCGATAAGCTCGTATCTGCCCTGATACTTGCGGTATATCTTATAGCCGCTCGCGCCCTTGACCTTTTTCCATGTGAGCCTTATGTGCGTTCTGCCCTTTGATACGTTTGTGAACTTCGGCGTCGCCAGCCCGCCGACAGCGGAGAAAGCCATGCTCTCCCTCACAGGCGCGACACCCTCCGCCGCCGCAGGCAAAGCCCCGCCGCTGACCAGCATTACCGCCGCAAGTGCAGATGTTATAATTCTTGTTGTAATTTTCATAAGTCATTCCCTCTCTGTATTTTTTGGCATAGTACCCCTTTATCATATACATTCAAAGATCAAGCGCAAAGTGTAACACGATCCCGCCTGTTTTCCAAAATTTTGTATAGTTCAACAAATCACGTCCCGATAAATTATGCAGTATCACAAATATGTACCGGAGCATTTCATCGCTGCGATCCCGATTCGCATTTCGCTCCGCAATATGAATCGAATTCAACAAATCCAAGCAAAAAAAGCGCGGAATAACGCCGAAATTCAAGTTTTCAACAATTTTTTGTGAGTTATCAACAACAATGTTGAAAAAAGTTTGTGAGATATTTTTTCTTTTATGTCTTCCCAGTTCATATTCGATTCATGTTGGGGTGTTATACTTATATCAGTGAAGAGGAAAAGACAACAAACCTCGGAACGCTAAACTAAGAAATCTTCAAATCCCTTTCATAATTCTATAGATAATTAATGCCCATTACACGCCGATCACGTAGTGGGCGTTAATTATTTTTTTATACTAATTCCTAAAAGGTTAGTAGACAAAGATTGGTGCTGACGCCCTGCAAGGGAGCTTGACGACGAGTGATGAGCCGTCAGTGCCGAGATTTGTCTGCTGTTCTTTTAGGGATTATTGCTCCCCCAATTAAACCTTGCCGGAAAGGCGCAGGCAAAAATAAAAAATATCAAGGCGTAAAAGCGCAGATGGGCTGTCGCC
>CACXDI010000153.1 GCA_902766335.1 uncultured Ruminococcus sp.
CCGTCTGCTGATCCTTGACGAATGGCTGCTCAATGACATGACGGAGAGCGAACAGCATTTTATCTTTGAACTGATCGAACGCCGTTACGACTGCACTTCCACGATTTTCTGCACGCAGTACAAACGTGAAGACTGGCACAGCCGTTTGGGCGGCGGTATCCACGCTGATGCGATTATGGACAGGATCGTACATACTGCTGCGTGGGTGTACTCTGGTGACATCAATATGCGGGAATTGCAGGCGAAGGAGGCAGAGGCATGATGGAAGATTACTGCGCCTTCAGCAAGGATCACAAATGCCTGAAATGGGAGGATTATGAGCTGACCCGCCATGAACTGGAAGAGGCTGATCGCCTCTGTCACGGCAACTGGATCGAGATTCAGAGGCTGTATGCGTATATTAACCAGCTCAAATCTATCTTAGAGGAAAACAACATCAATTATCCGGAAATGTGATTATCCGTAACATTAGATCTGCTCACTGCCAATCGTGACAGAAACTCCCTGGCGTGTGACCGCCGCCGTTTTCACGGTTTCCGCCTCCATTCCGCTTCGCTCCATTCCGGCGGAAACCGTGAAAACATTTATTCAGATATCATACTAATCTGCAAGTGCGTTCCTCGTTTCGGATCGATGCGTTCCTTGATTCGGATTACCGTTTTCCTTGTTGCGGATTGGTGTTTTCCTGGGCTTGGAATAATCAATTATCAGAGGCGATAAAGTAACGATTTTGCAGTTCGTCATATTTTTTCAAAGATTCCTTTGCTTGAAGTAAACTTAAGTATGTTTCTTCAGATAAAACAACTGCTTTTTTTTCAGACAACTCTATGGTTATTATTTCATTGTCAGATGTTACCATTTGAAAATATTTGTTAAAATCAAAATCTGCATTATTAGGCTGCACATATATCATTAAAATCATCCTTTCATGTTTAAATAAATATGTTTATTTGTCTATCAAATTCTTCTTCTTTTTCATGCAGTTTCAAAATAATCCACCTCTATGATTTTTATAAGCTGATTTAACGTATCTTTTTTATAATACCTTTTTGCGAAAGCACATAATTGAGTCATATCTATATTTTTATTTCTGATATAATTCATAATGATTTTATATGGGTTTTCTGCATCTATAGGAAAGTGCTCTAGGTTTTCGATACAGTCTAAAATTTGCAAACAAGTTTGGTTGTCTGTATTTATTTTTACTTTCGGTGGTAAAACAATTACTTTACCACCTTTTATCTGTTTGCGAGTAACCTTATTAGAAACCAAAGTTTTTACTGCCGCACACCATGTTGTCAGACCTATTCTATAACAAAAATCGTCTCCTGAGATATAACCGTTTCCGTCTGAGATGTATGCTTTTGTAAGAGCTTCGCTATAAGGTGTAAAATATTTACCCCCAAATCGTTCATTTGTCTTTATTATGCCATATACGCCTTTTTCATAACGATGTATCTTATCTTTATTACATAATTTCGAAACAATAGAAGTAGCTTGTCTTTTTCCTTTCTCATCAAGCTGCAAATCTTTTACAATATCTTCAATTGTAAATACATCTCTTTGCTGTGCCACATATAAAATTTTATTATAATTCATAATATCACCTCAGTCCTTAGAATATTGTTTTCAAATAATCATCGAAAATCTGCATATAATATTCTTGCTATCTTTATTATAGCACAATAATTTTTTTCTGTCAAGACGGTAAAAGAATAAAAATTGCACAAAGCCGTGCTATTTATCTGATACATATAAGCGACGTAATAAATCGGGGTGTATAATAAAAATGATACGGGCTTTTTTCTTTTCAGAAAAAAAAGGGGGGGAGTATCGTATATAATTGTGATTAGTTTAGGGGTGTATTTTTTATAGGTATACCAAGATATACCTATAAAAAAGCAATATACAAAATCAACACTTACAAGAGGCGGATACTCTTGTACAGAAAGAAAGACCTGACTGCTTTATATGCGATCAGGTCTTTACTTGATTTTGAAAGACGGTCATTCAGGCGTTTTGTTTAAATCCATAGCGCCGTATACTATTGCTCTCGCATATATGATCTGCCGTTCGCTGTCTATAGTGTAGAAAGCAAGAAAATTCCCTACCGTACAGAAATGATAGCCCCTGTCGCTGAGACGTTTTAGCGGGTGCAGAGGAAACATTTCGGGGAAATCGACTACATGGCTGAAAGTGCTTTTTACATTCTCATAAAACGTTGCAGCAGCGGTAGGATTATACAGCTTATTTATCATATAGTCTAGTATGCTGTCGAGGTCTTTTTCAAAGGTTTCGGTATATTCAAGTTTATAAGCCATACTTTTCCTCCAGCCTTGAATGTACCTCATTTGCGGACGATGTCCTGCCCTGCTCTATATCTTTCTGGCTTTCATCTAATTTTTTCATAAGCTCGTCCTCACTCCGCACGATAACGCGCTCGGGCGCAGGCAGCTTGACATCAAAGGGAATACCTCCCACAAGGCTGACCTGACACAGAAACATATTTATAGCTTCCGAGACCGAAATCCCGAGCATATCAAGTGCCGATTCCGCGTTGCTTTTGACGTTACTGTTTACACGAACATGGATAGTTTCATTTTTAGTCATAGCAAAAACTCCTTTCATATCTTTCTGTATATATTGTATCACATTTTGTATACAAAATCAATACAAAGATATGAGTATATAATAATTTACTATAATTCCAATCCGTTATTTTCCTATCTTACATATCACTTTGCCTATGACGGATTTCTGATCTACAACCCCCACCTCGGGAGAGCGGCTGTCAACCGAATGCATCCTGTTATCACCGAGGACAAAGTAACAATCTTTGGGTACAGTAAGAGGATATGTTTGTCCTTCTTCATCGAGAGTAGTAGGTTTATTAGTATAATCACTCTCGTCAAGTACTATTCCGTTGACAGAGACAGTGCCTGCTTCAAAGTCAATATCTACTATATCGCCTTCTTTGGCTATCACACGCTTTATCAGCTTACAGTCAAGTCCTTCGCAGTAGAATACTATTACATCACCGTAATCTATATCTGCCATTGTATATGCGATGACCTTATCACCGTCGCAGTAGTTCTTCTCCATCGAGTTTCCATTAACGATAATAGGTCTGAAAAACAAACATCCTAGGCACAGCGCAGCGGACGTAATAATAATCGGTATTACAATATCGTTTATTATAGTTTTTTTGATTCTTTTCATAACATCACTTCTCAGTATTACAGAAACGTTTCCTACTATTATTATATCAATTGTGCAAAGAGATGTCAATAAAAAGCTATTAAAACTATGATTGAAAATGTATGAAGGTGAGAAGATTGTGGCCAGGACAAAAATCAAGACCACCCGCATAAAGCGAGTGGTCTTATTTGTAATCAAACAGCTAAATTATACTACAATTTCCGTGCAACAGTTCGTGCAACACAAAATGGAATTTCGGCTGCAAATGTTGACTTTTAACTTCTGATTTTGCGCTTAGAACAACAAAAAATGCGGTATATAGCGCACTTTTTGCTATATACCACACATCAAATTGGTTGCGGAGGGAGGATTTGAACCTCCGACCTTCGGGTTATGAGCCCGACGAGCTACCGAACTGCTCCACTCCGCGATAAATATTCGTGCAGTAACTTGACTGCTTTAATATTATATCATATCAAGTCGCTTTTGTCAAGGGTTTTGCCAAAAAAAATTTGCTTCGGCTCATTTTGAGAACTTTGGAGCAAATCTTTCAAAGGTACCCCGCTTTTATTGTGCATTTCAGCAGATTTTACGCGGTGCCGGCACCCGGCTTCTGACGGTAATTGCAGTATTTTGTAAAAAAATTTGATTTGGGTATTGACATTTTGCGCAGGACATAGTATAATATAACAGTACTTGCTTTATTGGGTAAAAACGTAAAAGCATAAAAGCAATAAAGTATTACAACCGAAAAGCAATTTTTACTAAAAGGAATGATCGTATGACAATGTGGATAACCCTTGCGGCGTATCTCTGCCTGATGATCGCTATCGGCGCTTACTACCGCAAGAAAAACCAAGGCACCAATGATTACGTGCTGGGCGGCAGAACGCTGGGCTCCTGGTTCACGGCTTTCGCCTACGGAACATCTTACTTCTCCGCCGTTATCTTTGTAGGCTACGCCGGAAAGTTCGGTTGGGCTTACGGCGCTTCGGCGGCTTGGATAGGTATAGGCAACGCTATCATCGGCTCGCTGCTGCCCTGGATCATACTGGGCAAGCGCACCCAGAAGATGTCTAAGCACCTGGAAGCACGCACCATGCCGGAGTTCTTCGAGCACCGCTACAACAGTAAGGGGCTCAAGCTTGCGTCGGCGGTGATAATCTTTGTCTTCCTGATTCCCTACACCGCCTCGGCTTTCAACGGTCTGTCGAGACTGTTTGAGAAGGCATTCCACGTTGACTACTCCGTATGTATTATCGCTATGGGTATCATCACCGCGATCTATGTTATCGTCGGCGGCTACAAGGCTACCGCACTCAATGACTTTATCCAGGGCATAATCATGCTCATAGGCATCGTGGCTGTTGTAGTTACCATACTCAACGCTCACGGCGGTCTGGGCAGTTCCCTCGATCAGCTGGGCGAGATCCCCGACGCAAAGGGCAGGACAGACATCTTCAACTCGCTGTTCGGACCCGATCCCATAAACCTTATCGGTGTTGTTATACTCACCTCGCTGGGTACATGGGGTCTGCCGCAGATGGTCACCAAGTTCTACGCTATAAAGGACGAGCAGGCTATCAAGCAGGGCACCATAATCTCCACCATATTCGCTATCGTTGTTGCGGGCGGCTGTTACTTCCAGGGCGGCTTCGGCAGGCTGTTCGTCGATCCCGACGAGAACGGCGTTCCTGTAGGCGGCTTTGACGGCATAATCCCCGCCATGATGGATTCGCTCCCCGAGATACTCTTCGGCGTTGTTATCGTGCTGGTGCTCTCGGCTTCCATGTCCACCCTTTCCTCGCTGGTGCTTACCTCCAGTTCCACCCTCACCCTCGACATGATAAAGCCCCTTATGAAGGACAAGCTGGACGAGAAGAAGGAAGTTCTGATAATGCGTATATTCGTAGCGCTCTTCCTGCTGCTCTCCTGCATAATCGCTATAATCACTCTCCAGAATCAGGTGACCGTAATTTCCACGCTTATGGGCATTTCCTGGGGCGCTCTTGCGGGCGCGTTCATCGCTCCCTTTATGTGGGGTCTCTACCTCAAGAACATCACCAAGGTGGCTGTATGGACTTCCTTTGTCTGCGGCGTAGGCATCACGGTAGCGCATATGCTCTACTTCACCTTCGGCGGACACACTCTGGTGATAGGCGGTCTGGCGGTACATTCTCCCGTCAACGCCGGCGCATTTGCTATGCTGTTTGACATCGCTATCGTACCTCTTGTATCGCTGTTCACCTCCAAGCCTGACAAGGCTGAGGTAGACGCTATCTTCAAGAGCGTTGAATAAAGTATACGACTGTTTCTTCATATACCCCAAAGCAGCCCCTGCCTTTTACCGGACAGGGGCTGCTTTATCTTTAGGCAACACCGCACAACCACCGGCTAACGCCTTTGCACGTCATATGCTTGCATATTTTCCGTCATAATAACCAAATTCGGCTTGACGGGCGCCAGCCCGCCTGCACCTCATTTAGTCATTCTGACGAAAAATCTGACTGCGCATCTGACGCACAATGGTTGTGCGGTATTGCCTTTATTCTACATCATATTTATCTCATTTCTCAATCTCTGTATTCGCTGATAAGCCTTACTATGATATCATAGAGCTTCTCCACCTCGTAGTCGCCTACGATAGGATCTAAGTGGCTGTCGCCTATGCCGCTGTCGTCGGTGAGGAACACATAGTCGCCGCCGGTGGTTATAGCCGCAGCCCTGCCGAAAAGCTCCGTCTCGCGGTCGCTGTTGGAGGAAACTATCGGCACCAGCTTTATGCCCTTCTCTGCCGCCGCACGTACAGCGCTCTCCACCTGCTCCGCAGCCTCATCGTGAGGAGGCGCGTCAAAGATCATAAAGGCTATCTTGACTGTGCCGTCCTTCCATGCGCCGTTGTCGATGATGCTTTCCTGCATTACAGTGCCTACCGCTTCGGGGATGTCTCCGCCGCCGTCTGCGCTCTCGGACATCAGCAGGCTGCTGAGCTTTTCCACATCGGTGGTGAAATCGCTGCACTTGGTGACGTAATCGTCGCCCTCGTCACGGTAGAAGTTCACCGCGTACTCTATGCCGTCGGAGCCCACTTCCTTCACCAGCGAAGAGAACTCGCTCTGTAAGAACAGCAGCTCGTCGCACATGGAGCCGGTGGTGTCAACGATGAACATTACCTGAGCGTCGGAGCTGCCCTTGTCGCCGTTGTGACCCTTGAAGGTAAGCTCAACAGAATTGTCGGTCACCTTCTTGGCGCTCTGCTCGTCGCCGGAGCCGCCCTTCATATCCACCTCGAAGGTCTGCTTTTCGCCGCCGAACTCTGCCTCTACCTGGTTTGCGGCTCTGCCGTAGCTGAACAGGTACGCTCTGCCCTGACGATCGGTGACAGCGCTCCAGAGGGAGCTGCCCTCGCTGCTCAGCAGCTTTACCTTTGCGTTAGCTATCGGCTCGCCGTCGTCGCCCTTGAGGGTAACAGCCACTCGCTCGCGGGGGTCAATGCCGAAGCTGGGGAAGCTGATAGTCTCGCTGTTGACCAGATTTGCAAAGAAGCTCCAATTGTTGTTGTCGTTCCACACGCCGGCGGTGAGCTGACCGGGAGCAGGGATCTCCTTTTCCGGCTCGGCAGCGGGCTTGTCAGCAGTTCCGCCCTCTCCCTCGTCGTCCGCAAAGCCGTCAAAGGCTAACTCAGCGTCTGCTGCGTCACCGAAGAAGCCATCTGCGTCGGCAGTCTTGCTTTTTTCACCAGCCGCATCCGGCGCTTCACCGGCGTCATCGCACATCTCAGCCTCGGCAGTCTCGCCGCTGATACCTTCTACATCGGCAGAGCGAGCTTCATTCTTCATTTCGCCGCCTGCATCTGCGCCGTTTGTAGCTTCAAAACCGCGGACAGACTTGCCGCTCTTGCTCTCTTCCTTGGCAGAATCCCCGCAGGATACCATGCCCATTACCATTGTCAATGCCATAACTGCGCTTAAAATTCTCTTTGTTTTCATAGTGATTCCTCCTTATTGTGATCGGGTGTTGATCGCTTTCATCTATATTGACGCAGAGAAAAAAGAAATATTACAGCTTTCGGGAAATTTTTTTAAAAAATTTTTTGCGCAAAAAAAGCACCCTGCATAAGCAAGGTGCTTTCATTATCATATCATGTTATCAGACCTGTGCGCCGTAGCCGTAGCCGGTGTCCTTGTAGCCCTTGGAAGAGGTCTTTTTCTTCTTGGAGGGCACGGTGGGCTGAGGATTCTTCTTAGCCTTGTGCTTCTGCCACATTACCCACAGCGAGGGAGCGAGACACATGGAGGTGTAAACGCCCGACAGCATACCTACGATCATGGGGATCGAAAAGCTCTGTATGCTCGCAACGCCGCGTACCGAGCAGACTACTGCTACTATTATCATGGTAACAACGGTGGTCACGTTGGTGTGGATATTTCTGGTGATAGTCTGGGATATCGAAAGGTTCGAGATATCCTGGATATCCAGCTTTTTGCCGTAGAGACGCTTGTTCTCACGGATACGGTCATAGATGATGATAGTGGAGTTTATCGAGTAGCCCATAATGGTGAGCAGTACCGCCACGAAGTTGGAGTTAACGTCAAATCCGAAGATAACGAATGAGCCGTATACCATGCACATATCATGCAGCAGAGCCACTACCGCGAAGGCACCCGCGGAGATACCGCCGATGTTGCGGAAGCGGAAGCCGATGTAGATTATCATTACAACTACCGCCAGCAGCAGAGCTACCATGCACTTAGCAAAGAAGGTGCGTCCGTTTGTAGCGGAAACGTTGGTGGACTCGAGAGTCTCGATGTTGTTGTCGGCGTAGGTCTCAAGCATTTTGTTCTTGAGGGTCTCCTGCTTGGTCTCGTCAACACCGCCCTTGGAAGAGAAGGACAGCTGGAGAGTGGTCTTCTTGCTGGTGTAGTCCTGACCGGTGGTAACGGTGCATTCCTCTTTTATGGTGTCCTTTACCAGCTTCTCAACAGCCTTGGTGTCGATGTCGCCCTCATAGGTGTAGGATATCAGCGTACCGCCCTTGAACTCGATAGCGATCTTGGGGATACCCGCAATGGTGAGCGCCGCGAAAAGCACTACCAGACAGCTGGAGACGATGTAGAATACCTTGCCCTTTTCGGTGATCTTGTATCTCTTCTGCTCCAGTACGGGAACAGCGTCCGCTTCCTCGGCAACGCCGAAGAATTTGCGCTTTCTGAACGCCTTGAACTTGCAGAGCGACTCAAGCATAAGTCTCGAGCAGAGTATACCGAAGATGAAGTTGGTGATAATACCGATCATCAGGGTGTAGCCCAGCGAGTAAATGGTGCCTGCCATTGAAGCGCCGAATGCCATAAAGAAGGGCTTTAGCAGAGTGCCGAACACGCTGTCGGTGGAACCGAATGCGCCCATAAGTATGATAGCTACGAAGATTACCGTGATGTTGGAGTCGAATACCGCGCTCCAGGCTCTCTTGTAACCCTGCTCGATAGCGCCGTTGAGCGTCTTGCCGAGGCGAAGCTCCTCACGGATACGCTCGGAAACGATTATGTTAGCGTCAACACCCATACCGATAGAGAGTATGATACCCGCGATACCAGGTATTGTAAGGGTGAAGCTGTCGAATGCCTTGAAGAAGCCGGAAACACAGGCGATAGTGCCGACTACCTGACCTACCAGCGCGATATCGGCAACGAAGCCGGGCAGCTTGTAGGTGATAACAAGGTATATGCAAACAAATCCGAAAGCGATCAGACCCGCCATAAGCATAGCGGAGAGCGCTCCGGTACCCAGCGTAGGCGATACTATATTAGTGCTAGTAGCAACAAGCTTGAAGGGCAGCGAGCCTGCGTTGATCTTGTCTGCCAGCTCCTTAGCCTCTTCATAGGTGAAGTCGCCCTCGATCTGCGCCTTACCGCCGGTGATAGCGGAGTTTACGCTTGCGGTGGAGATGTTGGCATCGTCCATCCAGATAGAGATGCTGCCGTTGCCGGCGAGTCTTGTGGTGGCGTCACCGAAAGCCTTGGTGCCTTCCTTGTCGAGCTCCAGGCTTACTACCCACTGGGTCTCGCCTGTCTCCTTATCCTCATAGCCGGCAGCCTGAGCCTTGGTGACATTTTCACCGGTCATGATCTGGGTACCCGTCTGCTCCGAGCCCTCAACGAAGGTCAGGATAGCGGTCTCACCCAGCTCGCTTACAGCGGTCTCGGGATCGAAGTCAGTCTCGCCCGCCTGCCACGGGAAGGATACGATGACCTTATTCTTGGTGTAGTCAACGTATACCTCGCTGTCGGTGATGTTGAGGTTCAAGAGTCTCTGTTCGATAACGGCTTTGGCGGAGTTCATATCGTCCTCCGAGGCGTCATAGTCACCGTCGGGACCGAAGGTGGCGTTAACACCGCCCTGTATGTCGATACCCCATCTTATCTCGTCAACGCCCTTGATTATCGTATTCCTGATATCGCCGTACATATAATGCAGACCGAAGAAGGTCAGGTACGCAAAACCGAATATCAGCACGAACACGATAAAGAATGTAGGCTTCTTTGCACGTCGCACTTTATTTCCTCCTAATATCATATTTTCCTTATGGCAAAAGGGCATAGCTTGCCCCTCTAAGCCGATTCACCATATAATTATACTACTTTTCCCTCACCTTGTCAATACCTTGACAGGATTTTTTTTACTTGACATTTTCTTTTATATGGGGTATACTTTATTATAGCGGTGTGCTGTATCGCACCGGTCTCTGAAAGGAAAGACGATGAAAGACCTTAAATCAATACTTAATACTCCGATAAACCTGCCGGTGCAAAACTCAGGCAGCAATATCAAATATGACAATTCCCGGCTGTGGTTCGCGGCTTTTGTACCGCTCCTCTCGCTTTTTATCGAGATGTACGCCAACTGCATAGCGCTGGGCGTGCTGGTTTGGGTATGCTGTATCCTGTCCTGGACGGCTGCCTGTCTGCTGGACAGGCGGTATCTTATGCAGAACGATGTTGACGTGAGCGAGCTTTCCCCCGCTACGGCTGTACTCCCGCCGCTTTACATCTTCAAGCGCGTGACTATCACCGGCAACCAGAACACGGCGGCTATCGTGTTCATCTGCTTTGCCTTCTACGCAGCCTGTGCCAACGGCTTCTCACAGGGGATCGCCATGGACGAGGACAAGATGATCTCACAGATAAAGGACAACTACTGGAGAAACATCACAAACGTGTCCTCGGTAAAGGGCGCGGACAGCACGACTCTTATCGGAGACACGATAGACGATCTGCCGGAGTCGCTGGGGGCAAAGGGCAAGGCAAAGTGGACTGCCAAATGCAAAAAGAACTCCTCCTTCGGGAAGAAGGATTACAAGAGAGTGACCGTCACCGTCAAGCGGGGCGATCTTACGCTGAAATTCGAGGCGTTCTTTGACGGCTTCACCTACACCGAGCTGGACGCCGTATACTACAGCGACGGCACAAATTCGGCATTTTACAAGGACGGCGCCGACAACACGGTGTTCAAAAAATACATCGAGACGCTGATAAATGCCTCCGGCAAAAAATCGGATACCAAAGAAGAGAGCAAAGCGGCGGCTGACGTGGACGAAAAGTCTGAGGACAGCGCCGAAGAAGATAAAGCAGCATAAAAAAATCTCGCTATAGCGACATTATAAAAAGGAATGATATGACATGAGAAAGACGAAGATCGTATGTACGCTGGGTCCCGCCACCGAGAGCGAGGATAAAATCAGAGAGCTGATGAAGGCGGGCATGGACGTTGCCCGGTTCAACTTTTCACACTCTGTGTATGAGGTGGACGAGAAGCGGTTCGCCATTGTCCGCAGGCTTTCGGACGAGCTGGGGCTGCACGTTGCCACTATGCTGGACACCAAGGGTCCCGAGATAAGGCTCCGGGAGTTCAAGGACGGCGCGGTGAACGTTCCCGACGGAGCGGAGTTCACGCTCACCACCCGCGAGGTAGAGGGCGACGAGACTATCTGCTCTGTCACCTTCGAGAAGCTGCCCAAGGACGTCACCATCGGCACACGCATACTGATAAATGACGGTCTTATCGAAATGGTAGTCAAGAGCATTGACGGCACCGACATACACTGCGAGGTAGTACACGGCGGCGAGATAAAGAACCACAAGGGCATAAACGTCCCCGGTATCAAGCTGTCCATGCCCTACATCAGCGACGCGGATATGCGCGACTTGCAGTTCGGCGCAAAGCTGGGCTTTGACTTCATCGCGGCGTCCTTTGTACGCACCGGCGCCGACGTAATATATCTGAGAAAGTTCACCCAGGCGCTGGGCTGGAACAACGTCCGCATCATCGCCAAGATCGAGAACAGCGAGGGCGTTGAGAACATAGACGAGATACTCGAAGCCGCCGACGGCGTAATGGTGGCACGCGGCGACATGGGCGTTGAGATACCCTTCGAGCAGATACCCGCTATCCAGAAGGAGCTTATTCACAAGGCATACAATGCCGGCAAGCAGGTCATCACCGCCACCCAGATGCTGGAGTCGATGATAACCAATTCCCGCCCCACCAGAGCGGAGATAACCGACGTAGCCAACGCTATCTATGACGGCACATCGGCAATAATGCTCTCGGGCGAGACCGCGGCGGGTCACTATCCGGTAGAGGCGGTCAAGACCATGGCGCTGATCGCCGAGACCACCGAGAACAACATCAACTACCGCAAGCAGTTCGAGATAAGAAGCGGCGGCGGAGAGTATTCCTGCACCGAGATAACCGAGGCGATCTCCCACGCCACAGTTACCACCGCCCACGATCTGCACGCAAAGGCGATAATCACCGTGACCAAGAGCGGCACCACTGCCCGCAGGCTCTCAAAGTTCCGTTCCCAGTGCCCGATAATCGCGCTGACCACCAGCGAGGTAACGGCGCGGCAGATGTCCATGTCATGGGGAGTTGTTCCCGGCATTATAGAGGAGCAGTCGGATTCCGATACCCTCATAAAGCGTGCGCTTGAAAAAGCAGTGGAAATGGATCTGCTGAGCAAGGACGATCTTGTGGTAGTGACCGCAGGTATCCCGCTGGGAGTAAGCGGAACGACGAACATGATGCGTGTCGAAGTCGTAAAATGACATAAAAACAGCTATCCCCTGTCCGGCAAAAGGACAGGGGATATTTTTTGGCGCTTTAGCGTCAATAAACCCCCGGTTCTACCGGGGGAATTAAAAAGCTTTAGCTTGAGTGTTTCCCGAAGGGAAACATTTGGCGAAGCCATGAA
>CACXDI010000154.1 GCA_902766335.1 uncultured Ruminococcus sp.
GACGTCAGAGTTTTTCCGAAAGTGCTTTCTCACGCAGCCTTTCAACGTCAAAAGCCGCACCGATGCGGTGTATCTCTATTGCATCTACCACAGCAAGCTCTACTCCACCGTGACGGAAATGCTGGAGCAGAGCCGGGGCTTTGTTCCGCAGGAGAACGCACATACTTCTACATCGATAATTGAGTCTGTTATTAAGGAGACCGAGGACGATGACCGGTTTTTGCGCTATCTGTCGGCGCACTGCTACGGCAATGAACAGCAATTTCAGCTGGCTCGTCAGAATGTCAACCGCGAGATAGATCTGCTGAAAGAATCTCTCGTGGAGGACCGCCGTCAGGGGCTTTTGGATCTCCCCTCAACCAACAGGCTCAACAGCATGACGATTGCCGCCCTGCTGGGGTATCGGTATCAGTACGAGGACAAGAAGTCGCTTGGCACAAGCCTTCCAAAGCGTATCACCGAATCTCTGCCTAATGATGTCACTCTCGGCAAGGTGATAAAAGGCGAGACCGCTTCCTACGAATTGCTGCGCAAAACGCTTATACTGCTGAGGTTTTACAACTATTACCATGCGGCAGGCAGCAGCTTGAGTGAGCTTTCCCACGACGAGTTCGGCGGTATACTGCTTGATTTTTATGACGGTCTGAACGACACTCTGCTTAAATGCGGCTTTGCAGAAATGTATATCCTCCATCCCTTCGACTGTTTGCTGCTCTACTGCGCCAACACCGATGACCCTCTGCTGACCCTCCATTCGGTGATAGAGTACGGACGGAATTGATTTTTATATTCCCCATAGCACTTGTTGTATAATGTGAGAAAGGAGGCGATGAAATGCTTGAAAAAGGAACACACATATCCGCAGACGGACGGGAATACACCATACAAAAGCTGATAGGCAGAGGTGCATCCACCGCCGCTTATCTTGCTGAGTGCAAGCACAGTGAGCTTGTGACAAAGTGCATACTGAAAGAATTTTCTCCTCAAAGTGCTGATAATTCTGAAGCAGGTAAGACACGTTTCATCGCTTCGGGCAAGATGCAGAACCGGATACGTCAGACCGCCTGCCTTGCCAATCAGACGCCGCCTGTCAGCCATATCTTTGAGGCAAAGGGCACGGCGTATATCGACGTTGCCTGTTACAGCGGCAGCACCCTTGACACGCTGACGCTCACCCTGCCCCGGTACATGGAACTTTGCAGAACGATAGCGAAAACGGTGGGTTATTACCACAGCGCAGGCTATCTCTGTCTTGACCTGAAGCCGGAGAATATTCTTGTTATGCAGAATACTCCCGAGGACACAATCACTCAGCTTGTGGAGTTCATCGACTTTGACAGTATGCGTGAGATAGATCGTCCCGAAAAAACGCCGCTATCCTACACCAGAGACTGGGCGGCACCCGAACAGACAAAGCCTGACTCGGGTGCGCTTGTCGGCAGGACAGCAGACATCTACACGCTTGGCGAGCTGGTTTTCTTCCTGCTCTTCGGCAGACACTCCGCCGAGACAGAGCACCGTGGATTCTCGAAATACCCATTTGATGAATGCAGGCGTGAGTACCGCAGATTCACCGACCGCCCCGATGTTCGTTCGCTGTTTATCAGGCTGTTTAGGGGTACTCTGCGCTCGTCTGCGAGTAACCGCTTCGGCAGCACCGATGAGGTGGTGAAGCTGCTGGATCTGCTCACCGCCGAGCTTAACAGACGGGAATACATCCTGCCGAAGCTGCCTGCCCCGCCTGCAAACTTCGTAGGCAGAGACAGCGAGCTGAAAGCCATATCCGACGGCTTGAAAACAGAGCGGGTGCTGTACATCACGGGTGTTGGCGGTATCGGAAAGAGCAGCCTTGTTCGCAGCTTTATCGGGCGAAGCAGGACGGACTATGATGTGATAGTCTACCTGGAGTACGACGGCGATCTGCGGCGGACATTCTGCGATGATATGCAGCTGCAGATCAGCACCATGTCTCGTCAGGACAACGAAAGCACCGACGAATATTTCACCCGCAAGCTTACACAGTTTAAAAACATATGCGGCGAGAAAAGGGTACTGTTCGTGCTTGACAATTTCAGCGGGCGGCTCACAAAAGACCTGAGCCGCATCATCGACTGCGGGTACGACACTCTTATCGTCACAAGAGATCTACCGCCCAAAAACAGCTTTGCGCATATGTCGGCGGGCAGCCTGGAAACGGCAGAACTTCTCCGCCTTGCAGCGCTGAATATGGAGCGTCAGCTCACCAAAGACGAACGACTCTGCTTTGAGGAGATCATTACGCTTGTGCAGGGGCATACCCTCGTGCTGGAGCTTATCGCTCGGCAGATTGCGGCGGGTATGCTCAACATTCACACTGCGCTTGATCTTATCCGTGAGAACGGCTTTTCACGCTTTTCGGATGAGAAAGTCGGCAACTACAAGGACGGCGAGGAAGTCTACGATACTCTGTCAGGAATCATAGCTGCGCTGTTCGATATGAGCAGAATGTCCGATAGTGAACAGCTCGCCCTTAAAACGCTGGCTCTGCTGGACGTTCGTGGACTGGAGATTGAGCTTGTGCAGAGGTTCTTCCCGGATATGTTCGGCGACACCATATCAAAACACTGCACAGAGGGCTGGCTGTATGCCGACAGCAGGGTACGCCTGCACCCGGTCATCGCAGAGGCGGTGCAGAACAAGGACTGGTCTTCCGATGACTATGAGATCATGTGCCGCCACCAAAAGGTGGTGGACATTTATGTCGGCATGGCTAACGATGAGCAGATACGCAGGATAGCCGCACTTGCGGAAAAGTTCGCCGAGAGCCACCCGAGACACATCATCAGGGCGATGTATTACGATATGCTTGGTTGCTATTACGATGTTCTTTCGGACGGCAACTATGTTCCATACACAGATGAAGAAGCAGACCTTACACAAAAACTGATCGACAGCATGGTGGCAGCGATAGACGAGCTGGAGCAGTCTTCCGACCCGCACCGTGATCCGCTGCTTGCCAAGTATTACATCTCAATGGCGAGCATACTTATCCGCAGCGTGCCGGAGCTTCTCGGCGAGGCAAAGGAACTGCTTGACGAGGCGGGGCAGCTTGTGGATAACGAGCCGGAGTTCAGCGAGAACCGCTGTTATCTCAGCATGGTTCGGGCTTGGTACTACACCCTCGCAGAGCCCGACCTTGAGCAGACCAGAGCCTTGACGAAGCAGGCGGAGCTTATCGCAAAGCAGGTTTTCCCCACCGATCTGGAGATCATCGACATTATCCATATCCCGACGGCAAACTGTTATTTCTACCATAATGAGTCTCAGGCAGCGGCGGAGATATTGCAGAAAGCCGCAGACATCTGCGCCGCCCATGAGGATCCTCTGCCGTACATCGACAAGCGTGCGGAGCTGCTGAACTGTCAGCTGGACGTTTACATTGAAATGCAGGATACAGAAAAATGCCGTGAGCTGATAGCGGAGATCGACAGTATAAATGAAAAATACAGGGACGAGGGAGTTTTCCGGGAAATCAATCCAGAGATACGAAAGTCACTTGAATAGCAAAAAGCAGGTTCACAACGAGCCTGCTTTTTTGTTGGAATCCATTTTTATATTGCGGCTTCCGGGTGTGGTATACTGTTACCAGAAGCTAAGGACGGTGACCGAAGGAGGTATATCATGAACGAACAGAATAATAAAGAACAAACTTGGTGGGAGCGTAACAAGAAGAAAGTTTTTATAATCGGAGGTGTAGTAGTTGCCGTTGGTGTTGGTATTCTAATATATAAAAACAAAGATGCAATTCTTGCACTTGTTGGTGGTAGTACTGCTATTGCAAATAGTACAACACCATTAGTTGAGGAAACGGAAAAAGAAGCTGTTGATAAATTTAAAACAGTTGTTTCTCAGGAGATAGTAACTGATAATACTCCGAATATAAATAGTAAATCTGTTGAAGTAAATATGTTTATTCGCAATCTTCTGGAAACATGGCATGCTTCTGTCGAAAAGCAAGAGGAGGCAAAGAGGTTAGGGATAAAACTTGATCCACATCAAACAATAGTGGATCCTTATGTGAAGAGTGTTGCTTGAAAACAGCATTTTGCTTTATTAAGACGAATGCCAAGAACGGAGGTAACAAAATGAATAATACTGGAAAAATATTACTGATAGTATTTGTGATCCTCTACATCATTTCACCGCTGGACTTTGCACCCGGTCCGTTGGACGATCTTATGGTGCTGATGCTTGGGTTGGCGGCTAGGAAGAGGATAGATGAAGACTAAGAACGGAGGTATATCATGAACGAACAGGGCTTTGAGAACAACACGAATCTGGTGCAGGCAAAATGCACAAACTGCGGCGGTGAGCTGACGGTGGATACGGCGCAGGAGTGTGCGGTCTGCAAATTCTGCGGTACGCCTTTTATAGTGTCGAAGGCGGTGCAGAATTACAACGTCACCCACAACAACTATACCACAAATGTTGTGAACGATCAGCGTAAGGGCGCAGTTGAATCGCTGCTGGATTACAAGAGCCGGCAGGAAGATAAAAAGTATCAGCGGGCGGAGGAAAAAAGACTGCGCAGCGAGTCGAAGAAGAAAAGCCGCAATCGCCTGATACTCTGGATCCTCGGCTGGCTGTTCATATTCCCCGTGCCGCTGACGATACTTATGCTGAGAAACAAGACACTAAGAGGCAAAGCAAAGGCAGGTATCATAGCCGGAGGCTGGGTGCTTTATCTGATACTTATGGCAGTATACGGAAACAGCGGTGACAGCGGAGCAAAGCATGAGACCCTGCCGACCGACACCACACCAAGCACTACCGTGACCACAACAGTCGAGGAAACTACCACTGTCACAACGACAACTCCCGAGACTACAACTGCCCCCGAGACCACCACGACCGCAGAGACTACCAAGAAGAAAAAGAAGACCACCACCGCCGAGACGGAGCCGCCAGAGCCATCAGATGAAGACGTCAGAAAGGCGGTCAATGACGGAGACTATTCGCTGGTGACACCGGAGTTCAAGGAGCTGATGGATTCCTACGAAGCGTTTTACGACGAGTATATCGCATTCATGCAGAAGTACAACTCCGGCGAGGGCGACCTGATGCAGATGCTTGATGACTACAGCAAAATGATGGAAAGGCTGGACGAGTGGAGCCGCAAGATGGACGAGATAGACGAATCCAAGCTGTCTCCCGCAGATGATGCTTATTACCTGCTGGTGACGCTGAGGATAGAGAAGAAGCTGGTAGGTGCGGCGATTTGAGGAAGAGATATATCACAGATTGGCAGAAAAAACGTGTGAGGTTCGCATGATAGCAGCAAGCGCTCCGGAGAGGACTTCGGGGCGCTTGTCCACTTATAAGATTATTTAAAAAGTTATTGACATTTATTGCATTATTGTGTTATAATAAAGCTGATGGGTATATTTTATACATATTATATGTTAAAATATAAAACGATTCTATGCAACATCACGAGTGCGAGCTGTGAGTAAACTATTTTGAGGGTGATTATATGATCAAAGCAGAACTTATCTACAATCCTTATCTATCTGAGATCAGCGTGAGGTTCAACGGGCAGCCGCCGCGTATAAACAGTATAATAGAGAAATATCAAGACGATTCTTTACAAGACTGGATAGATCATATCCCAAAGATATTCCATGACGAAATGAACGGTTATTACTTTGAGCTGGAATATTCTGGTACTAAACTTGATCATGAGGAAGTATGTAATGCATTTCGCAGAGCCGGTGTTTCTGAGGAAGAAGTGAAGGTATTTTTAAAGAATGAACTGGAGTCACGGGAAGTCAAGATCGACAGGATAAAAAAACTTCTTATCTGGCTCAATGATAAACGTTACAGCAAGTTTGATGTAGATACATTTCGTCAGGAAAACAGTGAACTTTTTGATGATGATTATGTCTATATAATACTTCACAGCGATAGACCCGACAGCAAGGAGAAAATTGATGACATTGATATAGAGAGTGTCAATGACATCAAGGAACTTGATAATACCGATCTGACACATACCCCTATACTGTTCTGCGTAAACAATAAGAGCATATCGGTACTTCCTGAAGAGCTGAGATGTCTCAGAGAACGTGATGACGTTTCAGATAACCAGATATTCTTTTTAGTTGGAACAGGTATCAATAGTCAGAAAACCATACGTTTTATTGTTGATCTTGGAATCAACGATCCAAATATCGTTTCGGAAATATATGATGAAAAGGTCAAAAAATACTTTCTGATATATCCGTTCAGCGATTATATCGTAAATGCTATAAAGGTATTTAATCATGAAATAGAAAATCTGGATATAGTACTTGATGATGCAAATAAGAAAGGTGAGATCAAGGGCGATGAGATCCATGCCCGTCTAAAAATAATAGATGACAGCATACACCGCATAAAACAAGCGGATGAGATCGTGGTATCTCACGAGAATATCGAATTTGGCGAAGAGATAGAAGGTATAAAATCCGGGCTGATGACGAAGATCATGGAGTGGAAGAAAAAGAAAACTAAAACGACCGATTTGATAGAAGCAGGCACTATGGCAGCTCAGTTTGATGCTGAACTTCGCAGATACTACCGTGAATTCTGTCTGAGCATCGATGAAGCAATTGATCATATAGCGGCAGAGATAAGAAACAAATATATTACATGGTACAGATCTGCAAAGCTTGATGAGAATTTCACAGATGATATTTCTCTTCCTAAAGCAAGAGTCTGTCCTGAGATAGATCATCAGATCGATAATCTGCTGGATATTAAAAAGGAAAAGCTAATAGCTCATAAAAACAATCGTATAGGACAGCTTTTCAAAGCATCCGATGATGGCGCATCTTCCGATCCTGAATTAGAGACTACATACTATTATCAGACATGGAGAGGACATATGGTGAGTGTTGTATCTCCCGCTGTTGATACGATCATACAAAACAGATTTGAGCTTATCAGTGATTATTCAAGCAAGCTTACCGAAGTGTACCATGAACGCTTGCTGCAGCTTGTTGATCAGCAGGTTAAAGCTAAAGACAATGTTGCGTCATATCTTTCGGAAGAAGAAAAACAGCTTCAAAAGGACAATGAATGGCTGACCTGCTTTAAGGATCAGCTCAATGCTATAGAACGGAGTTAAAGCTATGAATGAAATACAGCAAGCTAATGCTTCATTAGCAATAAAGGAATTATCGCTTGAAAACCGTCTTGAAATAATAGAGGACGGTATACGCAAAAAGTATCTTACCAGACTTGATGAAATGAAGATCGCCCCTCTGAATGATCTTATGCCTCTTGAAAGCGACCTTATAGATAACGTTCGCCTTTATCGTATATCCGAAATGGTATACAACAAAAGTGAATCTGCCACAGATAAATTCACGACGGTGTTCAATACGCTTTCAACCTATAATTCGTCAGTATTTATCATAATAGATTCCGATGGTATCAATACAGAATTCTATCTCGGCGTAAGAAACAGGGAGACCGATGAGACCAAAAAACGGTCCACAGTTACCCTCGGTGATACGCTGAAAAATACGCTGATAGGTCATTTCCCAGGAATAAAGATCTCAAATGAAGACAGGCGCACTATTGCAGCACTGTCCGAAAAGATCAGATCACAGAATAATATCGCATCTGTCAGTGTTGTGGGAACGGGCAAAGTTACCGATGACAAGGGCGATGAGCACTTTGTTCAGGGCCTTGAAAAGCTGGCGCTTGCCTTGAACGGCAAGCAGTATATCGGCATAATAGTTGCAGACAGTCAGACACCTCAGTCTGTGCAGATGCTTCGCAAAACATATCAGGATATCTATACAAAGCTGACACCTTACAAAACCATTCAGATAACCGATAATGAAAGCTCATCTACATCTAGGAGCAAATCCTTTTTTGAGATGAGCGGTAAGCAGAAGGCTGCTATGCTTGGAAGTGCTGCTTCGTCTCTTGCAGGTGCCATCGGCGGTGCTTTGCTGGGTTCGCCTGTTCCCGGTGTTGGTGCTATGGTAGGCGGTCAGGTAGCAGGACAACTCAGCGGGTTTATCGGTTCATTAGCACCTAATGAGCAGATATCGACTTCTACCTCCAAGAGTACCACAACGACCAATGAAAACAAGTCGGTTGCCGATCTTCTGGAGCTTTTGGACAAGTCCTTGAAGCGGCTTGATGAATTTGATAGCTACGGAATGTGGAACGTTGCCGGATATTTTATTTCCGACGATATGTCTGCTTCTGAAATAGCGGCGAGCAATTACAGATCGCTTATGAACGGTGAGAACTCCGGACGTGAGGTTTCGGCTATCAATTCCTGGAGAAGAGACGATCCGTATATTTATGGTGAGTTCAGCGACCTTATCACTTATCTCTCTAGATTTATACATCCGCAGTTTTACTATGGAACAGACGGCGAATACGGAGTATTGACCGATGCTTCCATGTCTATAAGCGGCAAGGAGCTCGGTCTGCATCTTGGTCTGCCCAGAGCCACAGTTCCCGGTCTGCCTGTTGTAGAGCACGCTGAGTTTGGTAAAGAGGTATACAAATATCAGCTTATCAAAAATAAAATTGGATCGTCCGATCCCAAAGACCGAATGACTCTCGGAAAGGTGTTTGATCTCGGACAGATAACCAACAAGGTAGTTGAGCTTGACAACCGTAGCCTGAATATGCACACATTTATAACAGGTTCTACCGGTTCAGGAAAGAGCAATACCGTGTATCAGATGCTTGCAGAGCTTCATCAGGATAGGATACCTTTCCTGGTCATCGAGCCCGCTAAAGGTGAGTATAAAGATGTCTTCGGGAATTGGCCTGATGTCAATGTGTATTCTACCAACCCCGACATTGCAGAACTTATAAATATCAATCCATTCAGATTCCCGGAGTCTATACACGTTTTAGAGCATATCGACGGACTTGTTGAAATATTCAGCGTTTGCTGGCCTATGTATGATGCTATGCCTGCTTTTTTCAAGGACGCTATACTCCGTTCTTATGAATCGGTAGGCTGGGATCTGGGTTCATCTGTATTTGAAAGCGATGAGGCCGAGTATCCGGATTTTGAGATACTGGCGGAGCAGTTGGATCAGCTTATAAGTGAATCCGATTATGCTTCGGATATAAAATCAAATTACCGTGGAGCACTGATCACCCGTGTAAGATCACTTACAGTAGGTCTGAATAAGTATATTTTTACAAACGAACAAACGCCTTATGAGAAAATATTTGATGAGAATTGCATACTTGACATAAGCCGTGTGAAGTCATCGGAAACTAAGGCTCTTATCATGGGACTTATGGTATATATCCTGAACGAGCACCGAGTTGACCGCAAAAAGGAAAACAACAGCGGCTGCACACATGTCACAGTACTTGAGGAAGCTCATAATCTGCTTAAAAACACGGCGGGTGGAGGAAGTTCTGAACTGATAGGTAAGTCGGTAGAGATGCTGACCAATACCATTGCAGAGATACGTACATACGGTGAGGGATTTGTTATCGTAGATCAGTCGCCCTCTTCTGTGGATATTTCTGCTATAAAGAATACGAACACAAAGATCATTCTGCGCACTCCTGAAGCCAATGACCGTGAGGCTGTCGGACGTTCAATGGGATTGACAGAGGAGCAGGTCAATGAGATCGCCAAGCTGCCAAGCGGTGTCGCTGTCGTATATCAGAATGACTGGGTAAAGCCGGTTCTCACCATGATAGACAAGGCAAATGTAAAAGAAACGCCCTATGTGTACAGCAATAAGATACCGCTGCTGACAGAAAGGAGCGCACGCAGTAACATGGTGAAAATGCTGATGCAGCCATGGTTCGACGGAGAACCTATCTCTTTGGAAACTCTCGGGCGTTCAATGAAGGTGCTAAATCTTTCCAGAGCAGACCGCAAAACGATAAGCGGGCTTATCGATGATTACGAACTGTTCGGAGGTCAGATGATCTGGAGATCAGAACAGCTGCCGGAGCTGGGCAGACTTGTAAGAGCAGTTCTTGGAATAAGCGACAAGGACATAGAAAGGATATCTTCTCCCGACGAGCTGATGAAGCTGGTTGCGGACAAGATGAAAAAGACTGGCAAAGAAAGAGTGCAGGATATTTGTTTCGTAATAACATCAGTGAGGGAGGTGGACTCTGATGACGTATGATTCTATCGAGAAAAGCGGATTGGAGCTTACTAGCTTTGAACTGAATACAAAACTGGATTCGCTTAATAAGGGGTTTGAGAGCAGTGTTAAGCCGGAGAACGGTGTGTATTATCATAATGTTGATGGAATAAACTATTCTTCTATTTCTTTTCAAAGTGTTTTTGATTCAATAAAAGTAATGAGTGATGGAACGATTGTTGACGGAAGAAAAACGCTTGGATTAAAAGAACTTAGTAAACATAAAATAAACGATTTATATAGGGAACAAAATAAAAAACAACAAGCAGGATTCGCTGCAGAGATAGTTGGAACAGAACGTGAGAACATAATGGCTCAACTTGATGGAAGTGGAACGGTAGTTAAACGAGTCGATGATCTTTCTGCAGTCAAAAGAGCAGAATTGGGATTCAAGAAAAATGATCCTTATGTGGACAAAGTGAGGTTCAAATCAGATGGTAAGATTGAAAAAGTTCAGACAAAGTTTGTAGGCGACAGTCCCTCGAAATGTTTATCGAAGCTAATGTCTAAAAAATTTGAAAAATACCTTACTGATGTAGATGAGCTTGGAAATCCTAAAGTTGATAAGATAGAGGTGCCCAATGAGTTTTATGATCAATTAAAAAACGAAAACATTCCGCAGAAAAGGCTGGAGCTTCAAAAGCAACTTGAAAGTGTGACTAAAAACGGCAAAACAGAAGAAATAAATAAAATACAAAAACAATTAAACAATCTTGATTTATTAGATGAAAAGCTAGATAAAAGCACTGTATCAACTGATGAAGCATTATCAGCTAGAATGAATTACAAAGATTTTTGTGCAAAAGAAGCTGCTAATCAGTTGAAAATGGTTGCAAAATCAGCACATAATGCCGGATTAGAATCAGCTAAATATGCTGTAGGGTTAACAGCAGCAGTTTCAGGTGTAGATAATTATCAGAAATACCGTTCTGGTGAGTTGACAGGAACAGAAGCAATTGAGAATACAGCAAAAGATACTGCTATTGCCGGAGGTGTTGCTTACGGGACAGAAATAGTCACTCAGCTTGCCGGGGGTTCAAGCGTGCCGGCGGCAGTAATAACTATGGGCGTTGAATCCTATGGTGATGTTAAGGACTATGCCGAGGGAGATATTGACGGTGGAGAACTGGCATACAATCTTGGCGAGAATGCTGCAAGAGTTGTCGGTGGTGCTGTTGGCGGTGCAATGGGCGCTGCAGTTGGCGCAGCCGCTGGAACTGTTATGGGACCTGTTGGAAATGCTGTAGGAGGATTTGCTGGTGGAATGGCTGGAGGTGCTGCCGGAAGTGCAATAGCGGCTAAAGCTTATGAGGATACAGTAGAGAATGTTTCCGATAGCATAGAAAATGTCAAGGGTTTTATTGACGGTGAAATAGACGGACAAGAGCTGGCATACAATTTAGGCGAGAATTACGCAAGAGCAATGGGAGGTGTTTTGGCAGGAGATGTTGCAGTACAAGCCTATGATGTAAGTGTTGACTTTGTTTCAGATCGCATTGACGATGTTGCCGAAGTCAGTGGTGATGTGATTGAAAGCATTGGCGAGACTGCAGGAGACATGATCGAAAATACAAAGGACATGGCCAATGATGTAAAAAATGCAGCCGGTGATGCATTGGATAGTGCAGCAGATAAGATTGGTAATGTTACCGGAAAGCTGGCTGATTCGATAGGGAATATCGGGCGGTAATGAAACGGAACATGGTTTCCTTAGGATTTTTTTGATTCATGAATATAATCTGTCGGAAGTTTATAATTCAGTTTTGCAATTATAAGTGATAAAACCATAATTTTCTTATGAAATCCGAGAATAAAACTTGACTTTTTGAGCATGATGGTATATAATAAGAATCAGGGAGGTGTTAAAATGCTTAGTCAGTTCACATTCAAGAATTTTAAGTCATACAAGGACGAGACTACGCTCGATTTTGAGGCGGTTAGCGGACAGGGTTTTGCCGAATCGCTGCTTTCGGATGGGTTCAAACATGAGTATCTTCCTGTTTCCGTCATATACGGACCGAACGGCGGGGGAAAGTCAAATGTGCTTGATGCGCTTGCGACACTGATACGGATCGTTTCTTTTCCTATCTTTGCGATACGTGGAACTCTGAAGCAGTCGGTCATACCTATGGCACCGTTCTTGTTTAACAGCACCTCGGCAAATGAACCGATAGAATTTGAGGTGTTCTTTCAGCCGGGAGATGAGTTTGAATATAAGTATTCGCTGCATATTCTGAACCTGAAGATCGTGAACGAGCAGCTTTACAGACGAAAGCTCATCAATAACGGTAGGATAACAAAGCTGTTTACAAGAGATGAAAACGGTATCGAGCTCGGTGCAAGCATAAGCAAGAAAAGCATAAACAGGGAAATCAATGACCATATGCCCTATCTTTCGTTTCTGGCTTCAAACTATAATATCGAGAGTATAAATTCTGCTGCACAGTGGTTTGAACAGTGCGGGATTATAAACTACTCGCTGCCCGCCGCTGAAAATCAAATACTATGGAACAACGACGATAGGTTCAAGGAAAGACTTATCAGCCTGCTGAATGATACAGGCGTTGATATTACCGATATAGTCAAGGTCGAGAATGAGGATAAGTCGGGTGCGTTTGTTTATTTTGAGCATACCGTGAATAATAACAAGTACCGCTTGAGCCTTGATTTTGAATCAAATGGAACAAAAAAGCTGTTCAGCTTACTTCCGTATGTAATGAAGGCGCTTAACGAGGGCAGACTGCTTATCGTTGATGAACTTGACGCAAAGCTGCACCCGAAGCTGCTGAAATATATCATCATGCTTTTCAAGAATCCCGAGATAAACAGGAAAAAGGCGCAGCTTGTTTTTACCTCGCATGATGTATCTACTATGAAAAGCAGCGTTTTCAGAACCGACGAGATATGGTTTGCATATAAAAAGGATGACGAATCCAGCGACCTTTATTCTCTTTATGAACTTCGTGATGAAAACGGGAATCATATCGGTACTCACACAGCCTTTGACAAGCAGTATCTTGAGGGTCGTTACGGCGCTGATCCGTATCTGCAAAATATGATGGATTGGAGCTGAGTTTATGTCATTGAAACCCAAAAAGAAAAGCGACATGAACAAGGCATGGAAACGAAGTCGACGCGACAGGGCAAGGCTAATAAGTCCTGAATATCATCTTATCGTTACCGAGGGGACAAAGACCGAGCCGCAGTATTTCAGGTCGATCAGCGAGATCATCAACCAAAAGTATCGTGACAAGATACAGCTTGAAATATACGGAGAAAGAAAAGATACTCTGAGACTGCTTGATAAAGCGGTCAGCAGAGTGCGAAATAGCATCAAGGTGTTCAAGCACGTATGGATAGTGTACGATACCGACGATTTCCCACCCGAGCGTATAAATCAGACAGCCGAAGAATGTAAACGACTGACGACCGATGAAACGATATATCATGCGCTTTGGTCCAATCAGTGTATCGAGTTGTGGTTCATGCTTCATTTCAACCTTGTCGAATCCGATCTGCACCGTTCGGAATATATCCCCAAGCTGACGGAATGGTTGAATAGTATCGGGAAAGGGAAGTATGAGAAGAACCGTGAGGATATTTATGATACTCTGCGTCCCTACCTCAACGATGCGATAAGAAATGCGAAGAAGCTGGACGAGATAAATCTTCATAAGACCCCAGCGAATGCAGCCCCCGGAACGAAGGTATATGAGCTACTGGAATTACTGAGACCGTA
This sequence comes from uncultured Ruminococcus sp., assembly GCA_902766335.1. GTDB lineage: Bacteria > Bacillota > Clostridia > Oscillospirales > Ruminococcaceae > YE71. Next base: position 13,918 of record CACXDI010000154.1, read on the forward strand.
TCTGGATATGTAGTGTGTCTTAATGCGAAAATATGAAATGACATTTTTTGACGAAAATAGAATAATCGGAGCCGACCATACCAGTTGGCTCCCCAAAAAAGATCAGTTCTATTGAAATAATAGTTGTACAAGAGTATGTCGTAACTTGTCCGTCGCTGTCCGTTATTTGTCCGTTATCATGATGAAAAACTGCACTAAGTTAAGCAAATAAGCTTAATGCAAGTTGCTCTAAAATGCTGCTATTACGCAGGGGTTTGCGAATTGCAGGCACATCGAACATATATTTGCGACTTTTCGAGTCCAACAGGGGGAGTTTCCAATCGGAACGCTTAAATGACGCTATATCGTCGTTTAAGCGTTTTTCTTTTGTTTGGTCTTTGCCGGCTGGTCTTTGTTTGGTCTTTATTTTTCCTGAATCGTAAAGACCAAGAA
>CACXDI010000155.1 GCA_902766335.1 uncultured Ruminococcus sp.
CTGTTCATTATCTCCATTATACATCACCAAAGAAATTCATGTTTATATTGGTTTCAATTATAGCATAGGATCTCTGCGCTGTCAATACTTCTATATCTGTACCACCCCTTCCGGTGGCTTTTTTGCAAATGTAAATAAAATGTTAAATCTCGCGTTTGCGGGTTGACTAAGTCAAACACAAGTGATATAATAAAATACTACCCGAAAGGCAGGTGAGGAATGTGGCTGACAAAAAGACAAGCGGTACCAAACAGATCGCGGACAACCGTAAGGCGTATCACGAGTATTTCGTGCTGGAGAAATTCGAGTGCGGGATAGAGCTTTGCGGCACCGAGGTCAAGGGTATCAGGAACGGCAGCGTCAACATGAAGGACGCCTGGTGCGCTATCGAGGACGGCGAGTGCTGGGTCAAGGGTATGCACATTTCTCCCTACGAGAAGGGCAACATCTTCAACCACGACCCCAGGCGCGAGCGCAGACTGCTGCTCCACCGCCGCGAGATCGACCGCCTTTACGGTCAGGTCAAGCAGGAGGGTCTGACGCTGATACCGCTGTCGCTCTACTTCAAGGGCAGCAGGGTAAAGCTGTGCATGGGGCTCTGCAAGGGCAAAAAGCTCTACGACAAGCGCGACGACATGGCGAAGAAAGCGGCACAGCGTGATATTGACAGGGCGATGAAGGACTCCAACAGGTGAGCAGGCTCAAAAAAGCCGGCTGGACGCTTGTGATACTCATATGTGCGGTAGTGACAACTACACTATTCATGCTTATCGGAAACGGTTTTTTCGACGTGATCTTTGACCGTCCGAACTGGCGGCGCACAAAACTGGGCTGCCGATCATACTGTTTCTGATATCCCTTTTGGTCTGTCGATGAAAAAGGATAAAGAGAGCAGCGAATGGGTGGTCTGCAATTGCGGTTATGGCTGACGGAAACAAATATTACAAGCCACCAAAAACGAAGCCTTTTGGTGCAGACACGCAACCAAACTCACTAAGTCCGCCGCTCACATTCAACCGCACTCTGTTGCTGGAATGCGAGCACGACATTCAGAATTTCCACAACAGAGAGAAAGCGGGACTACCGCCGCACGACCCGCAGTGCGTAAGCCTGCCAAAGGCAGGCGTGACGGGAACTAAAAAAAGGGGGCGTAAAGGTTTCGACGGGGATCTTGAAGCATGATAAGCGAGCCGGGAAGCGAAAAACCCGTAAAAAGGCGCACGTTTTAAAATTAGACGACAACGATAATTTTGCTTTAGCTGCTGCTTAAGTCAGCGCTCGTCCTGCCCGGGAGTACCACGGCTCGGTTAAGGGCGTCGACTAGTGGTGAACGTCGCGGGGCGATGACTGTGACCCTGTGATGTATTACAGTCTACCAACCTTTGCCGCGTGCTTGTTTGCGGCTCTGGGCGGGAATTGGTTTAGTTCGGAGACTGTACCGGAATAACAAGCTACGCTCGTAGAAGTTCGTGGGGATGGGTTTTCGGACAGGGGTTCGACTCCCCTCGCCTCCACCATTAAAACCACCGCAGTATAGTGCAGAAAGCGCGCTGTGCTGCGGTGTTTTTGTGCTTTGACACACACCCGGGAGGGTGCCTGCGTCATAAGCTCTTATTGACAAACCGGCGCCGAAATGGTATAATTATAAACGGAGATCAGATCCGCCGGGATGAGGAATGAGATGAAATGAGAAAACACCTGCCTGCATTGGCTGTTGTCTCCGCGGGCATACTTTGGGGCATTATCAGCTTCTTTATAAGGGAGTTGTCAGCCTGCGGACTTAACGCCGTTCAGATCAGCTTTATCAGAATGGTGACGGCGGCTCCCGCTTTTACCGTGTTCATGCTGATCGCGGCACGGGATAAAATGAAGATCAGACTGCGGGATATTTGGATGTTCGCAGGGACCGGGATAATCAGCATAGTGCTGTTCAACAGCCTGTATTTCTATACGATGATACACGCGGAGGCATCGACGGCAGTCGTTCTGCTGTACACCTCGCCTGTGTTCATAATACTTTTGTCGGCTCTGATCTTTGGGGAGCGGATAACGCCTGTCAAGATCGCCGCCGTGCTGATGACCGTTTCGGGCTGCGCGTTGGTGGCGGGTGTCTCGGGGAGCAGTATACTCACGCCGCTCACGCTGATAACCGGGCTCGGCTCAGGACTGTTCTACGGACTTTACACTATCTTCGGACGCTTCGCTCTGAAAAAATATGACACCGTGACCGTTACCGCCTATACGTTCATCATGGGCATGATCGGTTCCTTCCCCGTCGGCAAGCCGGGCGGGATACTCCGGGCGATCGGCGAGCAGCCGCGGCTTGTCCTGTGGTGTCTGGGGATCGGGCTGATATGTACTGTGCTGCCGTATTTTCTCTACACATGGGGGCTTGCGGGAATTGAGTCGGGCAAGGCAGCGGTACTTGCGGCTGTTGAGCCTATGGTAGGGGCGATGATCGGAATGACCTGCTTCGGAGAAAGCCGCAGCGTGACGAAAATTTGCGGTATCGTTATGATACTCGCGGCGATTATACTTCCCGGGATATTGTCCAGGCGCCCTGGATCCGATGAAAAAGCACAATGATAGATATTTTCTGATCCGCTAAAACCAAAAAGCCCGTGCAGCGCCAAAAGCGTAAGCACGGGCTTGTTATTTTGTTGATCTGCCGCCAAACGTCAGGGCGGTATCAGCGGGAAACACAGCCGGCGACTATCTTCTCCGCGTCCTCTGCCGACATGGGACGTCCCCAGAAGAAGCCCTGGATATAATCGCAGCCGATGTCCTTCAGACTGTTGAGCTGTTCTTCCGTCTCGACGCCCTCGGAGATCACGTCGAAGCCCATGATGTGACCCATGGAGATGATAGCGGCTACATACTGCCTTGAGGATTCGCTGGTATTCATCTTGTCGATAAAGGACTTGTCCACCTTCAGAAGATTCGCGGGGAATTTATTGAGGTAGCTCAGCGAGGAATAGCCGGTGCCGAAATCGTCTATGGCGATCTTTACACCCAGCTTGCTGATCTCATCTATCGTCTGCAAAGCCTTGTCCACCGAATCTATCATGATCGACTCGGTGATCTCTATTTCGACACGATCAGCCGGCACACCGGTCTCGGCGAGAGTCTTTTTAAGCTCCTCCAGGAAGTTGCTCTTCATCAGATGTCTTACCGAAACATTCACGCTGAGGGTGATGTCAAGCTCGTATTTTCTTATAAGCTCTCCGAAAAACTCAGCCGATTTGCGGAACACAGCGGCATCGACTTTATCCACCAGCCCGACCTTCTCTGATACCGGGATAAACTCCGCGGGGTTTATGAGCGTGCCGTCCGCGTCCTTCATTCTTGCAAGCGACTCAAAGCCGCGCAGCTTGTGAGACATATCGTACTGCGGCTGGAGATTGAAATAAATGGTGTCGTTATCCAGAGCGGCGCGTATCTTGCTTTCTATCTCAAGGGTTCGCTCTGTATGCAAAAGATCGGGAGTGAAGCGAACGATACGGTCACTGCTGTTGGTGCGCTTTACCTCCTGCATAGCGGCATTCGCAAAGGAGCCTATCTCATCACTTGTCTTTCCGTCTGCGGGAAATTCCACATAACCGAAGCTTGCGTTTATATAAAAGTCGCAGCCGTCAACGGTAAGGCGGTTGTGCAGCGCCGTTTCATAATGGCGGATAGTGTTTACGATATCATCGTCATTGCGGTGACCGCAGATGATAAGTCCGAACTCGTCGCCGCCGATACGCGTCATGATATCGTTTGTACCGGAAATGCCCGAGCGGGAAACATTCTTCCACCTCGAGGCTATCTCTCTCAGAATGTCATTACCCACATCAAAGCCCACAGAATCATTCACGCTCTTGAAATGATCGAGGTTGATCCATACGAAGGCAAAGGGCTGTTCCCTGTTTATCATATCCTTGATGAGTGCGGAGAAGGCAAAGCGGTTCGGCAGTCCTGTGAGATTATCTGTTATCAGCTGATCGTTCAGCTTAGAGTTGGCTTTTTTCAGCTTTTTGTCGTTGACATAGATGAGTGTGACAGCAAGTATCGCGAGGATACCGCCGAACAGACCGGGCAGACCGTTGAGATTTTTTTGCCGGATGACGCTTATCAGTATCATCGGAAACTGTATCAGCTCCACGAAAAGGGCGGTGAAATAGCCCGCCTTTCCGCAGTAAACGGTCATAAGTATAACGCATATAGTCGACAGGGCGGAAAAAACGCCTCTGAAGGAACTGATCTCGATAGGGTAACCGCAGAAATTTATAGTTCCGGCGTTATGGGAAGATATGGACACCGCCACCATGCACACCAGATAAAGCAGCAGGAGAATAACATAAACATACACAGGAGAACTTTTACGCGACGTGATACTTTCAAAGGCGCTTTCTATGGTGCGTCTTTGATGAGAATATGTCTTTGAATTCTTTTCATCGTCTTTTTTCATGCTCCCGCCTCCTTTTCACATCTGTTTAAAATAAGTATATCACACATTCATATCAATATCAAGTAATTATTATTAACTTTCTTGATTTTTATGCTTTTATTATCAAAAGTCCAGAGTCGATCAGAAAAAAATATATCATATGCACATTTCCCGGCTGAAAACCAGCTCACAGCGGAGCATAATCCAAAAGCCCCGCACCAAAAGTACGGGGCTTTGTTATCAGATGATATCGTCTTCCTGAGAGGGTATCTCAAGCTGCTTCTTTGGTATACGCTTGATAGGATCGTATATCCACTTCTTGCAGCTGTAGTCGGCGTCAACCAGACCCTGCCTCTCGCAAAGCACCTTGTTGCCCTCTTTGGAGCGATTGCCGTAAAGGCAATATGAACATGAGGGAGAGATATTGTTTCCAAAATAATTTTTCTTCTTTGCCATTTAAAAACATCTCCTTGATTTGACCTATGATTTTTAGCCTTATTTATTATATCATACCTTGTTTGAAAATGCTAGTCTTTTTTGAAAAACTGTTAAAAAAATCATCATAATCAAGCAAAGAGAGGGGGTAAAATTGTTGAAATTGACTATAAACTCCGGCTCAGCAGAGACAGGCAAAGCCTTGGGAAGTATATGAGGATAAATACACCTGCAAATGCACCAGGAAATGGCAGCGCAGATAAGTCTTGCGAGCAGAAAGGGCAGCAGAGAAAATCTCCTGCCGACAAGCGTGGACACCTGCATAAGCACGCAGACGCCGCCGAAGGCTCCTGCCGCCGCCGCATAGGGCAGATACCTGTAGGGGCTGCCGGTCAGGGCTGAGAGATTGGATATCTCAAGCAGCGAGGATATCAGAGCGCCGGGATTGCCGGCGGGGAGCATTTTCTCAAAGGGCGAGATCACCGCCGAGAACAGCAGTATCATGCCGCAGATCATGCCCAGCGACTTCCCTGCCCCGCTGACGCTTTCCGGGAGCATACCGCCTTCAAAGCATACCCGCCGGGCTGACTCTGCCGTTTTAACCGGGAATAGCCTTGCAAAAACCGCGCAGAAGAGACAGTTTGCAAGCAGTATCGAAAGATAAACCGTCATGCCCGCTGCCGCCGAGCCGAATACCGCAAGTCCCACCGCTCCGCTGAAAAAGGCGGGGCCTCCGTTATAGCAGCAGCAAAGCAGGCGCGATGCGGAGCGCTTGTCCAGCCCGCCCTTGTCATACATAGAAGATATCATGGCGGCGCCCAGCGGATAGCCTCCGGCATTGGACACCGCAAACACCGCGCCGCAGCTAACCGGCAGCCCCAGCAGAAGCGACAGCGGAGCCATTATATAGGAAAGATATATGTACCCGCCGCTGCGTACCAGCAGATCTGTGATCGTCATGAACGCGAACAGCGACGGGATAATTACGTTTATGCACCTGTAAACTGCCGAGCCGAGGCTCGCGGTTACTGCCGCAGAGTGCGCTGTCAGCAGCACCGCCAGACAGATCGTGACAAGCGCCAGGGCGGCGTCACGAAGTCTTCTGTACAATAGGTCTGTCATGCTTCTATCTGTCTCCTTATGTTTAGTATAGCACTCTTTTCCAGCCGCGAGACCTGTGCCTGGGAAATGCCTATCTCCTTTGCTACCTCCACCTGCGTCCTGCCCCGCATATATCTGAGGTCTAAGATACGGCGCTCACGGTCAGGGAGCTTTTTCACCGCGTCCCGGACGAGCATTTCGTTGAGCGAGCCGGTAGCGTCGGTGTTGTCGGTCATCTGATCGAGAAGGTAAAGGGTGTCCCCCGACTCGGAGTAGACCGGTTCGTAGAGCGACACCGGATCGCTCACCGCTTCGAGGGCTATCACCACCTCCGAGCGCTTGACGCCCAGCTCACCGGCTATCTGCTCCACCGTAGGCTCACGCATATTCTGTGCGGTAAGGCGCTCGCGGGTCTGCATAGCCTTATACGCAAGATCGCGCATGGAACGGCTGACCCTAACATGGCGGTAGTCACGGAGATAGCGCTTGATCTCGCCCAGTATCATCGGCACGGCGTAGGTGGACAGCTTTACTCCGAAGTCCGGCTTGAAGTTGTCGATCGCCTTGATGAGCCCTATGACGCCCACCTGAAAGAGATCGTCCGACGACTCGCCCTTGCCCATGAATCTCTGCATAACGCTCAGCACGAGCCGGAGATTCCCCCTGATGAGCCTGTCACGCGCCGAGCGGTCACCCTGCTTTGCAAGCGCGAGCAGCTCGTTAGTCTCGGTCTCGCTTAGAAGCTCCAGCTGTGATGTGTTGATCCCGCTTATCTCTACCTTATCGTACTGCATTTCCCGAATACCTCCGTCTGATGTTATATGAGGATTATTGACAGGAAACGCGAAAATATGCGGTGATAGGGACAGGCAAAAAATGCCTTATACAGTCTATGCCGGGCTGGTGACGTATATGCAAAAGGATCCGCGGGGATATCCTCCCTGCGGATCCTTTTATCGGGTGTGTTAAGGTCAGTTCGTGAAATAATCGTTCAGCGCCTGCTCATAGAAGCTCTTGGCGGAGTTGGAGGAATCAGACTTGCCGTACAAATAGTCGTTGCTTGCAGCGAAGAAAGCGTCGATCAGATCGCCGTTTTCCATTACGGGAGCCATTTCGCCTATGGTGATGTTGGTCATCTTCAGCGAAGCCTCGTACTGTATGCCCTGGAGCATATCGTCGTCCTGACAGTTCTTCAGCGCGGCGGTGCTCAGGGGGATACCCTTTTCAAGACCCTGAAGATCGCTCATCTCCTCGCTGTTGAGCAGGAAGTCGAGGAGCATAGCCGCTTCCTTCGGGTGCTCGGTGTTCTTGCTGATAGCGTACATGGTGGCGGGCTTAGCGTACCAGCCCTGACCTACATTGCTGCCGTCGAGGGTGGTGTAGTTGGCGCATACGATCTCTCTGCCGTTTGCGATAGCGTCACCGAAATAATTAGAAGCGTCGCTGACCCACGCAAGGGCTCCGGCGTACTCCTCGTTATCGAGGCTCAGGCGCTCGTACTTCTCTACCTGGGGCATTACCTTTTCGTCTACCAGTCTCTTGTAGAACTCCATCATAGCCTGGAAATCGCTTGCGGAGAAGTTCAGCTGACCGTCATCGGTGAGGAAGGTCTTTCCGGAGATCTGCTCTGCGTAGGCTATAAGGTATAACCACATAGACTTGGCGGCAGCGCTCATGGGATAAATGCCGTCCTTGCTCATGGCGTTTGCCGCCTTGAAGAGATCGTCCCAGGTCTCGGGTACGGGCTGACCGTACTTATCATATATAGTCTTGTTGATGTAGACCGTCTCGGCGTTCATGGCGATAGGCACGGCGTTGAGCACGCCGTTCACGGTGCCGTATTCCAGCGAGGTCTTGTCGAAATTGTCAAGCGCCACGGAATCAGCCACCTTGTTCAGGTCATAGTAGCCGGCGCCGTCGGCGGAATAGGTTTCCAGCCAACCGTAGTTTATCTGCATTACATCGGCTTCGGTGTCGGATATCATAGCGACTTTATTGCGC
>CACXDI010000156.1 GCA_902766335.1 uncultured Ruminococcus sp.
CCAGCCCGCCGTCGTCAACTTTATGCAATCTGACGAAAAATCTGACGGCGTTTCTGACGCACAATGATTGTGCGGTGTTGCCTTAATGACAGAAAAATACTGAAAGGAAAGTATCACTATGAGCGAAAAGAATCATTACGAAGGCATGGCGCTTGCCACCAGAGCCGTACACGTAGGCGGCGAGTCGGATCCCGCTACCGGCGCTATCGAGCCGGCTATCTATATGGCGAACAGCTTTGCGCTGCCCTATGACCCCTCCACCATGAACTGGTCTGCGTCGGAAGAGAACATCTACACCCGCAACGGCGGCGTTAATCAGGGCAAGCTTGAGCACAAGCTCTGCGATATGCACGGCGCCGAGGACTGCGTAGTTCTCGCAAGCGGCGTGGCTGCGCTGTCGGCGCTCTTCTTCTCTCAGCTGAAAAAGGGCGATCACGTTATCTTCTCCACCGTCACCTACATCGCTACCTACCGTATCTTCCACGAGCTGTGGAACGACAAGTGGGGCATCGAGACGGATATCGTTGACTGCACCGACATCGAGAAGATCAAGGCGGCGATAAAGCCCAACACCAAGCTGATACACTTCGAGACTCCCGGAAACCCCACCCTCTGCATCTGCGACATCGAGGCTATCGTAAAGCTTGCGCACGAGCATAACATACTGGTGTCGGTGGACAACACCTTCTCCTCGCCCTACAACACCCGTCCCTTTGAGTTCGGCGTGGACTTCGTGGTAGAGAGCCTTACCAAGTACATAAACGGTCACGGCGACTCCATGGGCGGCGCAGTACTCGGCAGCAGAGAGGATATGGACAAGGTGCGCTATCAGGCGCAGGTGAACATCGGCGGCGTCATCAGCCCCTTCAACGCATGGCTGATACAGCGCGGTTCCCAGACCTTCCCGCTGAGAATGCAGGTACACAACGACAACGCCCTTGCCGTGGCACAGTGGCTGGAGCGTCAGCCCTGCGTGAGCTTCGTGGCATACCCGGGTCTGCCCAGCTTCAAGGGTCACGAGCTTGCCAAGAAGCAGATGAAGCACGGCTTCGGCGGAGTGCTTTCCTTCGGACTCAATGGGGAGCATGACCTCTACAACAGAGTGGTAACTCACCTGAAGGTGTTCACCTCTGCGGTATCCCTCGGAAACGCCGAGAGCCTTATCGTATTCTTAGGCGAGGACGACGAGAGAATGTACCTCTACCCCGAGGAGTTCCACGGCGGCTTCTACCGTGTGGCTATCGGTATCGAGGACAAGAATGACCTTATCAACGATCTGAGACAGGCGTTCAGGGCAGAGGGTCTTGAGACTGTAGACTGATATATGCTGTAAGCGGCGGCGGTATCCTTAGCGGGTGCCGCCGCTTTTTGCTGTGCCTGCCACTTGAAATGCGGCGGGATTAATGTTATAATAGAGAAAAATGACGAGGTGATATCATGCCAAACATACTGATAATAGATGACGATACCCACATCAGCGGAATGCTCACCGAGGCTCTGCGGGGACAGGGGTATTCGGTAAGCTGTGCCTATTCGGGGACGGAGGCTCTGCTGATACTTCCCAAGGCGCGTCCCGATCTTATACTTCTTGACCTTATGCTGCCGGGGCTTACCGGCGAGGAGCTGCTGCCGCAGATAAAGGACACTCCCGTGATAGTGGTGAGCGCCAAGGCGGACGTGAGCCACAAGGTGGAGCTGCTGCTGGGCGGCGCCGCGGATTACATCACCAAGCCCTTCGACATGGGAGAGCTGCTGGCGAGGATAGAGGTGCAGCTGAGAAAGAAAAGCGAAGTCTCAGACCGGCTGTCCGTGGGCGCTCTGACCCTTTATGCCGACAAGCTTACGGTGACGGTGGGAGACACCGAGGTGCGCCTTACCAGGACTGAGTGCGCAATATTAAAGCTGCTCATGCAAAATCCGCGGACTCCCGTGGGCAAGACCACCATACTCGAAAAGATAAGCTACGACACCCCCGACTGCACCGAGCGCTCGCTCAAGCAGCATATCAGCAACATAAGGCACAAGCTCCAGGCGGTGGACGGCGTTGACTACATCGAGGCTGTCTACGGCATAGGCTTCAAGATGAGATCTTGACAAAATCTTGACAATCCCTTGACCGGTTTCTTGACCTTTTTGTGTTATACTGGTATCAGAAAGGAAAGGGTGATACATATGGAGTATGTTCTTAAAACAAATTCACTCGGAAAGAAATACAGAAAATTCACAGCTCTCGACGGGCTTTCGATGAGCGTGCCCAAGGGCTCGATATACGGATTCGTCGGCAGAAACGGCGCCGGCAAGACCACTCTGATACGCCTTATATGCGGCTTGCAGCGCCCCACCTCCGGCAGCTTTGAGATGTTCGGCGTGCAGAACACCGACAAGAAGATCCTGGAGCAGAGACGGCGCATAGGCGCTGTGGTGGAGACTCCCTCGATCTACATGGGAATGACCGCCGAGGAAAACCTGAAAATGCAGTACCTGACGCTGGGTCTGCCCGACTACAAGGGTATCCCCGAGCTGCTGGAGCTAGTAGGGCTTTCAAATACCGGCAAAAAGACCGCCCGAAATTTCTCGCTGGGTATGAAGCAGCGGCTGGGTATCGCGGTGGCGCTCTGCGGCAGCCCGGATATGCTGATACTGGACGAGCCGATAAACGGTCTTGACCCCCAGGGTATAATCGAGATACGCGAGCTGATACTAAAGCTAAACCGCGAGCGGGAGATCACAGTGCTCATATCCTCGCACATTCTTGACGAGCTGTCCAAGCTCGCCACACACTACGGCTTTATCGACAGCGGCAGGATAGTCAGGGAGATGAGCGCCGAGGAGCTGGAGAAGGCCAGCCGCAAGGCGGTGCATATCGAAGTCTCCGACACCAAGGCGCTTTCAATTGTGCTGGACGAAATGGGCGTGGAGTACAAGCTGATCGACGATCACACCGCCGACATCTACGCCAAGCTGAATATCACACAGCTCACCAAGGCGCTCATGCCGTCGGGCTGTGAGGTGCTTTCGATCAACGAGCGTGACGAGAGCTTGGAGAGCTTCTTTATATCTCTGGTGGGGGGCGAGAGCCATGATTAAACTGCTTCGCGCTAACTTTTTCAAGCTGTTTTGCAGCTGGTCATTCTGGCTGACGCTGTTTATCCTGCCCTTTATCAACATATTTGTCATAATAAGCGGGGACAGGACTTACAAGGGACTCGAACCCCGATCGGGGCTGGACAGGTGGAACCTCGGGATGTGCGGCGAGACCTGCTTTTCTCACCTCATGTTCCTGACCTATATCATAGTCCTGCTTATGGGAATGTTCATCGGCGACGAGTACGCTTCGGGAGCGCTCCGCAACAAGATCATTGCAGGCTATTCGAGGACAAAGCTTTATTTCAGCTATCTTATAGCGGGCGTGTGCGAGAGCCTTATAATTAATCTTTTCTGCATAGCGGTACCCTTTATCGTCTGCTGCGCAAAGTACGGCTTTGACGGCGACTGGGGCACTCTGGGACTGATGACGGTATCCTCTCTGCCTCCTGTTGCGACGCTTACCGCATTTACGATACTTTGCATCATCTTTGCGGGAGACCGCACATCGGGTATGGTCATCGCCTTCCTTACCGATCTTGTGATGTACTATTTCTTTGACTGTTTCTTCCTCTCAAAGCTCATAAATGAGCCCGAAAAGGTAAGTGCGGCACAGAAAAAGCTGTACCTTATCATCGACGCTCTGCTGCCTTCTTCCTTTGTGGAGTGGCTGTATGTGTTCGGTATGAAGGCACACGATCTGAACGTTACGCACGCTCCGAAATGCGGCTGGTGCTGTATCACCTTAGCGGTAATGACCGCCGCGGGGCTTATGCAGTTCAGGAAAAACGATCTTAAGTGAGGGGTGAAGGATAATGAAGAGTCTTATCAGGGCGAATTTTTACAAGCTGTTTCGCACCAAGGTATACTGGATCCTTTTTATCCTGATGCCCTGTGTGAATCTGTTTTCCATTTATCAGTTAAGAGACAGTTTGATACTGCATAAAGAATTTGATGACAATGTATCCTACTATTGGCTTGGCTGGTCTCTCAGTGAGCTCTCTACTTATATATCGCATCTTTTGTACTTTTCCTACGGTGTAATGGCGGTCATAGCGCTGTTTGTGGGCGATGAATACTCATCGGGAACTATACGCAACAAGATAATGGCGGGACATTCCAGAGCAAAGCTGTTTTTCAGCTACTTTATCCCCTCATATCTGGGAATGCTGCTGATACACTTTGTCAGCGAGATAACAGGTCTTGCCGTCTGCTATTTCAAATTCGGCGCAGGTCTGTATAATAAGACCAATTATTCTGAGTTTCTGGGGAAAGAATTCAAGTGCCGCGATCTGCACAATGATCTTATGAATCTGCTGAAAATAAACCTCACCGCCGTTATCATAATAGCTTCATTTATAGCTGTGACGCTCATCTGCATGACCGCCATTGGCAAGAAGGCTCCCGGATTTGCGGCGGCTATACTTACCGATGTGGTATCAATCATTTACACCACCGACAGGATCAATGATTTTATGATGTATTATCAGGCGGAGAACGTAAAAATGGAAAAGTTCTCCCTCGCCACCCTTTCGTTTGATCCCAACGGTTTTTTGCGGGCGACTATATACGGAGACTATTATCTGCCCTGCGTCATATGCGCGGCAGCGGCGGCCTGTGTGTTTATCGCAATAGGCGCGGTGATAATGAAAAAGAGAGATCTGAAATAGAACTAATACTAATCCCTAAAAGAACAAAAGAAAGAGAGACAAAAAAACCGACCCTCTTGCGGCTTTTACCGTAAGAGGGTATCGGCGTACAAAGGAGTCTTGGTATGGTATACATTGTGATAATAGTCCTGCTGATAGTTATAGCGGTGCTGTCGGTGAAGGTGTACACGCTGAAGCTGTCTGCGCGTGAGATCGCCGAGAGCTTTGAGCAGCGCCTCAAGGATGACACCAATCAGCCGGTGTTCATATCCGGCAGGGATAAGGACATGGCGCGGCTGGCGAATGACCTCAACCACCAGCTGGAGCTGCTGCGGCAGGAGCACAACCGGTTTATTCAGGGCGACTCGGAGTTAAAGACCGCCATAACCAACGTCTCTCACGACATAAGGACGCCCCTTACCGCTATCTGCGGATATCTGGACATGATGAAGCCTATGGACAAGCCGGAGCAGATAGAGCGGTATCTGGATATAATCTCAGAGCGTGCGGACGCCATGAAGCGGCTCACCGAGGAGCTGTTCCGCTATTCGGTCATCATTTCGGCTGATACGGATATCAACCGGGAGAAGGTGCTGATTAACCAGGTGCTTGAGGACAGCATAATGGGCTACTATGCCGCCCTGAGCGAGCACGGCATAACCCCGACGGTGCAGATCACCGGGACGCCCGTCACGGCGGAGCTGGACAAGCAGCTTCTAACGAGGATATTCTCGAACCTGCTCAGCAACGCGGTGAAATACAGCGACGGCGATCTGGACATCACCCTTTCCGACTCCGGCGAGGTGACCTTCTCCAACACGGCAAAAAAGCTGTCCGTGGTAGACGTCGAACAGCTTTTCAACAGATTCTATACAGTAGAAGCAGCCCACCATTCAACAGGTCTGGGGCTGTCCATAGCCCGCACCCTCACCGAGCGCATGGGCGGCACTATCACAGCGGAGTATTCCGGCGACAGGCTCACCATTCGGATAAGACTGTGTTAATACTAATCCCTAAAAGGTTAGTATAAGGCTACAGCTGCTCCATAAGCTTTTCTATCACGGCTTTCTCCGCCAGTCCGTCGGAGAAAGCCGTTGCTCCGCCGGCGGCTGTGCCCAGCTTCAGGGCGTAGCCGAAGCCCCTGCCGGATAGCACTCCCGCGATAAATCCCGCCACCATGGAGTCGCCGGCGCCCACCGAGTTCTTTACGGTGCCGGAGCATACCCCCTGACGGAGGATATTCCCGTCCTCGTCTGCAAGCAGCGAGCCGTCGCCCGCCATGGACACGAGCACGTTTTTAGCACCCATATCGCGGAGCCTGCCCGCGTATTTTTCCGCGTCGCTGCTGCTTTGGATATCTACGCCGAACATCTCGCCAAGCTCGAAATTGTTGGGCTTTATCAGGAAGGGACGGTATCTGAGCGTGTCAAGCAGCAGCCTGCCGGAAGCGTCGACTGCCGTTTTGATGTCTCTGCCCTCAAGCCGCGCCAGTATCTGACTGTAGACGTCAGAGGGCAGCGACGCGGGAATACTCCCCGCCAGCACGAGCACATCGCCGTCTGCGAGGGCGTCCAGCTTTTCAAACAGCTGCTCCAGCGCTTCGCTGTCTATCTAGGGACCCTGACCGTTCAGCTCTGTCTCCTCGGCGGATCTTATCTTGACGTTTATCCTGGAGTTGCCCTTTTTCAGCCGCACGAAATCGGTGTCGAGACCCATGCCGGCAAGACCCTTTTCTATCGCTTCTCCGGTAAAGCCGGCGGTGAAGCCCAGCGCTTTCGAGGCTATGCCCAGCTCGCGCAGCACCAGCGAGACGTTTATTCCCTTGCCGCCGAAATACATCTCCTCGCGCTGTGAGCGGTTGACCTGCCCCGGCGTCATGCAGGGCGTATGTACGACATAATCTATCGCAGGATTGAAGGTCACTGTATATACCATTTTTTTAAGCTCCTGTTCTGTTATTTTATACTAATCCCTAAAAGGTTAGTAGACAAAGATCGGTGCCGACGGCTCAGCAATCTAGGAAAGCGACCGCAGTTGGGCTGTCGCCCTGCAAGGGAGCTTGACGACGAGTGATGAGCCGTCAGCGCCGAGATTTGTCTGCTGTTCTTTTAGGGATTAGTATTAATACTAACCTTTTAGGGATTAGTATAAAATATCAGTCAGATAAACATTACTTGGTCTGAACAGTCTTGTGCAGAGTAGCGTTGATGTCATCAACGAGATTCTTGATTTCCTCAATGGACTTCTGAATGATCTCGGAGCTTTCCTTGGTGGTAGTAACGTTGTCATCCAGTGCGCCGAAAGCCTTGCTGGTGGTCTCAAGTATGCCTACCAGCTGCTGAACGGAGCTGGCGTCCATGGTGGAGTTGCTGTTGCAGAAGGTGATAACGTTCTTCAGCAGGTTGTTAACAACGCCTGCTCTCTCGGAGGTAGCCTGGTTGGAAGCGCCGATAGTCTCCATGTTGGAGGTGATCTCGTCAACGCCAGCCTTCAGCTTGTCGGAGATGCTCAAGCATTCGTTGGTGATCTCAGCCAGACGCTCATGCTGCTGCTGCAGCTCGGAGTGTCTTGCAACCAGAACGGTCTTAGCATGAACAACGCAGTTGTCGGGAGTGTTGAGTCCGCGGTAGATAGCGGTAGCCATTTCGCGACATGATTTGTAACCGCAGGCGTGGCAGTTGTAATGTCTGTCCTCATAGGTATGCTTGCCCATGATCTCATAGATAGGTTCAAGCTGCTGATCGGTGGGAACGGGAGTAGGTGTGGTAGGCTTGTAGGTTCTCATGAAGTCGTTGAGCTTCAGTGTGTCATCGAACTTCTTGAACAGCTTATCCTCACCGCCTCTGCCGAACATACCGCCCGAAGTCTTGCGGCGGCTCTTAGCTTCCTTCTCGACTTCACGCATGGTAGCCATAACGTCGAAAACGGTCTGCTTTGTGCCGGAGCCGGGACCTACGTTACATCCGAACTCGCAGGAGAGAACGTCGAACACCTGGGGGTGCTTGAACTCAGGCATTTCGGCATACATATCCAGCTCGGGATAAACCTTGTGAACGCCCTCAGAGGTGGTGATGTTCAGCTCGGGATCGTGCATCCAAAGGTTGTCGCGGAGTCCGCCCGGACGGGGATATACGGCACCCAGCTGACCCTGCTGGTCATCGAAGTCATACTCAAGATCGTGTATAGAGTTGGTAGCGATAGCGATACCGTTCTTGTCAAAATACTCGTTCAGCTTGTTGAAGGTAACGTTGAAGTCAACCAGACCAGTCTCCATAAACTCTGTCTTCTTTGCGATACAGGGAGAAAGCACAGCGATAGGATTGGAGCGTCTGAGGTACTTTCTGATGTATACAGCCGCGCAGGAGATAGGGCTGTGGATAGGCGAGAGGTTGTTCAGCAGCTTAGGCTGATAGATCTCTACATACTTAACGATAGCAGCGCAGGGCTGGGTGATAAGGTTGCCCACCTTCTTTTCCTGAACAGCTCTCAGATGAGCCCAGGTGCAGATATCCGCGCCCAGGGATACGTCATAGATGAGGCAGCCCTTCTTGCGGAACCAGTCGAGTATACCCTTCCAGCGGGTAGGATATATAGTCTTGATAGCGGGTGTAGCTAGGATTATCAGCTTGTCGCTGCTCATTCTCTGCATACAGGCCTCGGTATCATCTATGTAATCTCTCGCGCCGTGATTGCAGTTTCTTACGCACTCACCGCAGGTTATGCAGTGCTCGGGGTCAACGGTGGTAACGAACCTGCCGTCATCCAGCATCTTGGTGATGTTAGCCTCGGGAGCCGGACATGTTCTTACGCAGGAGTTACATCCCACGCACTTGTCTGGTTTTACAATGATTATCTCGTTCATATTTACTTACACTCCTTGAGAATATGTGTTGACTTGGTAAAATAATGCATCAGCTTTCAAGAGCCGCTGCCTGAGCCGCCAGAGCAGCAAGGTCAATACCGCCGCCTGCGGGCTTTTCTTCCTTCTTAGGCTCTGCGGGAGCGCCGCCGCCGATAGCAGAAGCCATAGCCGCCAGCTTTTTAAGCTCGCTGTTAGCCTTCTGTTTCTTTTCTTCCTCTTCCTTGCTTCCCTTGAGCTTCTGATACTCAGGCTCAGCAGGCATATCCGGCTCAACAAGGTTAGGCTCTCTGAATACGGGAACGCCGCCGGCCGTAAGCTGATTCTTTGCCTTGCCCAGCAGTTCCATACTGTCGTCCAGCTTCTTTCTGCCGTCCTGCTCGAAAGCCGCGAACAGTTCCTTCATCTTGACCATCTGCTTGCTGTAGCTTTCTATCTCGCCCAGCAGGACAGCCTTCATGTTATTGGACGCCGCGTCCATCTGCTCCGACTTGTTCTTAGCGTCAGCGGAGATAACAGCAGCTTCCTTTTCAGCCTCAAAAATTATCTTCTTAGCCTTGTTATTGGCGTCGGTTATCATATCGTCGGCAGCCTGCCTGGACTTGTTCCCAAGCTCATCGGCTTCCTTCCTGGAAGTAGCAACGAGCAGGGAAGCAGACTTCTGCGCCTCGATGAATACCGAGCTGAGAGCCTCGGCGGAGGTCCCTGCCTCCAGCGCCTCTATCTTCTTTCTCTTCTCCTCGATATCGGCGGTCAGAGCCTTGTTCATTTCCTGAAGCGCCTTGATCTCGCCGTCCTTGGTTTTGTTATCCTCTTCGGCATTCTTCAGCCTGTCGGACATCGTCTCATTCTGCACCTGCACCTGAGTGAGCTTTGCTCTCTCTCCCGCGAGTATAGTCTCGGCAGCCTTCTCGGCGTCGGTACCCTTCTTATATTCTTCGAGAGTCAGCTTTGTCTCTCTCAGCTCATTCTTGAGCTCATAGATCTTGTTGTATAAATACTCCAGTCTCTTATCGACCTCAGTCTTATCGTAGCCACCGAAGGTCACAGTTTTAATAAATCTGGTCTCAGCCATTGACGATATCCTCCTAAATGAAAAGAATTAAGGCAAAAACGGGCATGACAAACACGCCGTGTAAGCTCTAAATACTATTATACACCATTGTTAGTGAAATGTCAATAGTTTTTTCAAATTTTCAGCGTGTTTATTTTGCAGAATATACAATCGCCGAAAAAAAGCCCATAATGAAATGCGCTGCCTAAAACAGCACTGTTACAAAAGTGCTGTCACACGGGCAGCGTTAGCGATCATATAACCTGTCATCTATTGTGTTAATATTATGATAACACATTTTTAACCTAAAATCAACTGTCATGTTTAACAAATTAGTGTTGAAAACTATGTGGGATATGTCGAAGCAAGATCTCAACTGTCCAAAAAAACAGCGTACTTAGACCTGTCGTCAAGAACGCTGAGTTTCATATTCCATTACATTACCAGTCATTCTCGCTGTCCTTCAACAGCTGTCTGACCTCTTCATTATTATATAGTCCCAGATCGAACAGCTTGTCCGCCTGCCGTTTGGTTATCTTTCCGGTGAGCGAATAAACGAACTGCGAGTGCTGTCTTTCGGTGCCGTCCCACGAGTCGATGATCTTCAGCCACCCCTTGCGCCCGAGAGTTCTCTCCGGCAGCATGGCGTTGGGGAAGTAGTTGGCGCATATAACGATCGCCGCCTTCGTGTGCCCCGTGTAATCGCAGGAGTAGGTGTCGCCCTCGGGATTCATCCACCCCAGCTTGAAGTTCTCATCATTCTTGAAGTAGAGCTTTTCAAGCGGAAGCGGTATCTCCTCGTCCGACTCGATCACCTCGACGAAGGAATAATCGCCCTCCTTGAACTGATAATACCCGCCCTTGCCGTCAAGCACAACGGGGAGCTTATCCTCGGTGACTATCTTCTCGAAGCCGGTACCCTCAAGCTGCTCCATGGTGTCGCAGTACCTATAATAATAGTACCCCGTCTCGGACTTATATATAGCATATTTTTTCATACTTTCGCTCCGTTTCGAGACAGACAAGCGTGCCGGACTGTGCCGGCAGGTCTGCTAATCAAGTCCTGATCTTCTTCTCCGCCGCCGCCTTCTTGTTCTCGGCTACCTTAGCCACCAGCGCGGGTCTGCACTCGGTGAGCAGATCGCTGTCCA
>CACXDI010000157.1 GCA_902766335.1 uncultured Ruminococcus sp.
CTGGCGCCCGGCTAGGAAACTTTGTGTGAGTATGACTGCATAAACTTCGTTTATGCTAAAAATATGCAAGTTTATGACGTGCAAAGGTGTTAGCCGGTGGTTGTGCGGTGTTGCCTTAAGTGATACATCAACAGTAAACATGGATACCGTTTTTCAACATGAGCTTATGCTCGAAAGGAGATACAATGAGCGAGCAAGTTGAATCAAGGAGAAGAATGCAGGTAGGTCTGCTGGTGAGCCACCTTGAGGACGAGTTCGACAGCGCGGTTTGCGAGGGCGCTATGATGGCGGCGAAGCAGGCGGACGTCAACCTGGTGATATTCCCGGGACGTTACATCGACGGAGTATATGCCGACAAGATACGCACCGAGTATGAATACCAGTACAACACGCTGTTTGACCTGCCGGCGAACAACCGCTTTGACGTGCTGCTGGTGCTGATAGGCACTATCGGCAGCCACCTGAACAAAATGCAGAAAAAGGAGTTCCTCAGCCGGTACGGAGATACCCCCGTCATTACGATAACCTCAAAGATAGACGGCTATCCCTGCATAAGCGTTGACAACACCACCGGACTTGTGGACGTTATAAACCACCTTATCGAAAAGCACGGCTGCAAGACGCTGGGCTTTGTGAGCGGCCCCGACACCTCGGACGACGCTATCGCAAGGCTGGAGGTGTTCAAGAGCGTGCTTGCGGCTCACGGGCTGGAGTACAGCGATGACCGGGTGGTCTACGGCAACTTTTCAAAGTACGTCACCGCCGAGGTGGCAGACCTGCTGGACCGCAATCCCGATCTTGACGCAATAGTTTTCGCCAATGACCAGATGGCGTCGGCGGGCTACAAGGTCATGGAGGAGCGGGGGATAAGACCCGGGCGGGACATCATGGTGACCGGATTCGACAATGATCCTGTCGCCGAAGAGCTGGTGCCGCACCTCACCACCGTCAAGTCGGACGCCACTGAGCTCGGCTTCTCGGCGCTTATAGAGGCGGTCAATTACGTCGTAAACGGAACGCTGGAGAATGACCGCATACCTTCGTCCATGGTATGCCGCAACTCCTGCGGCTGCACCGGCAACCCGCGGCTAAATCATATAATGTTCGCCGCCGAGAACGAGGGCATAGAGGAATCCACCCAAGAGCTTTGCGATTTTATGCTCAACAAGTATCGCACCAGCAAGGAGACCAAGCGCCTGCGGACGGAGTTCTCACAGCTGCTCATCAAGATACACGATTATGCGGGAGCCGACAATCTGCATGACCGCCGTCTGCGGGAGGACATCGCAAACACGCTGGACGGTCTGCTGTCGGAGGACTTTTTCAGATACATCACGCTGGATAACCTCTACATCGTCATGGAACACATACACAGTATGTATACCAAGCAGAACGAAGACCGGGACGATCAGCTGATGATAAACCGACTGTTCATACAGCTCTACAAGATAATCGCCGAGCGCAACAGCGCCTACTGCAAGACGCTGCTCGATGACAACTACTTCCTTACATGGCAGACCAACTCCATTACCCGGGATATGCTGGTGTTCGAGGCTTACGATGACAGAGCCTACCGGACGGTGGTGGATAAACTCACCAGACTGCACATGACCTCGAGCTACCTGTTCAGCTACGAGCCGGCGATAGTCAACCACAAGAATGACCGCTGGAATATGCCGGAAACGCTCAAGCTAAAGGCATGGCACAACCAGTGCGATCCGGTGATACCCTCGGAGGAGGAGCAGGATATACCCTCAAGTGAGCTGTTCTCAAACAAATATCTCCCCAAGGACAGGCGGTACACTATGGTGGTATCGGCGCTGTTCTCAAACGAGGAGCACTACGGTCTGCTTCTCTGCGAGCTGGAGCATGAGTATTTCCACTACATACAGTCGGTCACCGGACAGCTTTGCGCGGCGCTGAAGATACTCACCCTTATGAAGCGCGAGGCTAAGGTACAGCTGAAGCTTCAGCAGAGCCTTATAGAGATAAAGGAAAACAACCAGCTGCTCAGCGAGATATCCCGCATGGATGACCTTACCGGCTGCTGCAACCGCCGCGGATTCTTTGAGGAAGTCCGCAAGCGGCTGAGGGACGAGGATAATCTGGGCAGAGAAGCGGTGATGATATTCGCTGACCTGGACAGCCTAAAGACGATAAATGACCGCTTCGGGCATGAGGAAGGCGACTTCGCTATCTGCTCGGCGGCGAAGATACTTGACCGCGCCTTCGGAGACAGCGAGGTTGTGGGCAGGATAGGCGGCGACGAATTTGTTGTATTCTCCTGCCTCAGCTCCGATATCTCGATACCGGAGATACGCGCGATGATCGACGCGGAAAGCGAAAAATACAACGCCGAGGAGTGTGCCGACAAACCCTACATCGTACACACCAGCGTGGGCGTCTACTCCTTCCGCTGCACTCCCACCGTCGAGATAGGCGAGCTGCTCAGCCACGCGGACATTCTCCTCTACGAGCAGAAAAAGCACAAAAAGCCGATCATCAAGGCAGAGCTTGCGGCAGAGGGTAATGATAACCCGTAATAAGTTAGCCTTATACTTGACAATTTACGATATATATGTTATAATTCGGTATGTAGCATGGCGGCAGTTATGCTAATATAAACCTGAAAGGACTTGATATAAATGATCTGTAATACCTGTGGAAGTCAGAATAATCCCGGAGTAAAGTTCTGCACCGAGTGCGGAGCTCCCCTTGGAGAAGCACAAGATATACAGTACAGCGCAGACGCCGGGACGCAGGACGCTCAGCCCGCTCTCGAGGCACAGCAGCCCTACGGCGGTGACCCCAATCAGTTTGGCGGTCAGCAGCCCTACGGCGATCCCAACCAGTTCGGTGGTCAGCAGCAGTTTGGAGGACAGCAGCAGTTCGGCGGACAGCAGCAGTACAATGCGGGCTTCCAGCCGCCCCCGATGAACGCGGCATTCGGCGGCATGGGCGTGGGACTGTTCCCCGAGAGAAACCTTGCCGTTGCTATAATCCTGACGCTCATCACCTGCGGCATTTACGGACTTTACTGGATGTACACCATTACAGAGGATTCCAACAAGATATCCGGCGATCCCAACCCCACCTCCGGCGGTATGGCGATACTGCTGGGTATCGTGACCTGCGGTATCTACTCGCTCTTCTGGATCTACAAGCGCGGCGAGATCATTGACCGCTACAATATGCAGCGCGGACTTCCCGACGGAAACAACGCTATCATCTACCTGCTGCTTGCGGTATTCGGCTTCGGTATCGTTTCCTACGGACTTGCTCAGAACGAGCTGAACAAGATCGCTACCGGCAGAGTATAATGGACCGCAAGGCGGAGCGTCTGCGGCTGATACGCCTGACGGCGTGCTGGGCTGCGGTGCTCGGCGGCTACTACATATTCTCAAGCCTTACCGGGCTGAGGATACCCTGTCTCTTTTACGAGATAACGGGGCTGAAATGTCCCGGGTGCGGCATTACGCATATGTGCGTGCATTTAGCGCACCTGGAGTTTCGCGAAGCCTTCCTTTGCAATCCTCTGCTCTTTTTTATGGTGCCGTTGCTGCTCATCATGCTTGCGGTGAAGATAATATTCCTGCCCCGGTGGCTGGACGGTCACAGTCCTTTGCTAAACGGCATACTCGCCGTGTTTATCGGACTGCTGATAGTGTTCTGTGTGGTGCGGAATATCATAGGCATCTGAATTTATCGTAAAGAATAAGCCCCGGCTGAATTGCCGGGGCTTTTGATATATCAGGTCTTGATACTAATCCCTAAAAGATTTGTCTGCTGTTCTTTTAGGGATTAGTATGAGATACGCGGCTGCTGTAATCAGTCCTTGGTTATAACGCCGCTCTTCTGTGAGGACTTGGTAGCCTCCATTTCATCATACACCTTCTGCTTGAACTCGGGGGAGATAGTGAACTTTGAGCCGTCCGATGACCACTGACCCTCTGGCACCATGGAGTAAGCCGGCTGGAGCTGCTTCTTGAGCATTTCCTTGATGTAGGTCTTGTGCTGCTTGAAGTCGTTCTCCGTAATGTTGGTGGAGCTGGAGGAGGACACCTTGCTGTAGATGATGTCCAGGCTGTTGGTGGTGATCTCTATCTGGTCAAAGGCGTTGTTGCAGACGCCTACCAGCGCCTGACCGAGGAACTCGGTGTTGCCCTGTCTGCCCTTGGAGAAGACGTTGGTCTGACAGATAAGACGCACCTGCTTGCCCGAAAGCGTCACCGCCTTGCCGGGACGCAGCGAGATATCGTTGTCGTCGTCTGCCGAGAGGTGGTAAAGCTCCTCCTCGGGAGCGTAGAGGAAGCCGCCGATTATGTCGATAACGTCCTCGAAGGACTGGTTGGAAAGAGTGCAGTAGTAATCGGTGGAGATACCCAGAGTATCGTCAACGGACTCCTTCAGCTTGCGGATACCGCCGTCGGCGTATACCTCGCGGAAGGTCAGGCTGCTGCTGTCAACGGTGAACGCAGACATGGGGATAAAGAGTATCTTCCCCTGCTCGGGGCAGATCCTCATAAGGAACAGATCGCTCAGCACGTTTTTACTGTTGACTCTTGCATAAAGGGTGTTGTAGGAGTCGATGTAGGTGTCAGAGTAATCTATCTCCTCATTGGTCTTGGTGTTGAGCTTGTCCATCATATACTTTGCGAACAGACCAAACAGCGCCAGGAATACGAGCAGCGTGATAAAGTATATCAGCGCAACGGGTGCCTGTGAGCGTCTTTTTTTCTTTCGCTTTACAGCGGAGTGTGCCATTTATATTTCTCCTTTCGGTGTGTAGGCGGGTCAGACCCGCAGATCCTTCTCATATATCATATACATATTATGCCCTGCTTTTTTAGCCAGATTGCAGGTCATGCCGGTACCGGAGCGCCAGCTGTCATCGTCTTTAAGATAGGCTATGAGGTTAGTGGAATTGTTTATCATAAAGCTGTTCCTGAGCCTGTAGCAGTCCTTGAAGTAGCTGTCGCCGAGACAGACTATCATATCCGCACGCTTCATAAGCCGCCGGTACAGCTCGTCCTCCTGCTGAGTCTTCATCTCTCTGCGGTGTTCGGCGTAGGGCATAGCGCAGACAAGCCGGATATTGCTGCCGATATCGGGATCGAAAGCCACAGCCTCTGCCGCCAGCAGATCAAAGCCGCGCGCCATTCCGGTCATGAAGATGTTGACTCCCTTATAGTACAATATTGCCGCCGTGTCAGATACTATCTTACGAAGATATTCAATCTGTGCCCTTTCGGCGGGGAGCTTTTCAGTTCTGTGCCCCGTAAAGCAGCAGGTGCGTTCCCGGGGGATCATGGGGATAGTATCGGCGCTGTCTACAAATACCGCGCTGTTGCGTATCAGATCAAGCATCATAACCCCTCCGCGTTTCATACCTCATTATATTTTACCATTATTTAAAGCCGATGTCAAGTGCTTTTTTTACAGGCGGCGGTCGAGCCGGAAAAAATAAGGCTGAAATGTAAAGATATTAATAATTTCTAAAAATTAAATAAAAGAGTATTGACATTTTGAAGCTGTCATGATATTATATTATCATAAGATATTAAAACGGAACGGCATGACCATTTTTCCGCAGTCTCTGCGGTTTTTTTAAAGGAGCGATACTACCATGACCGATCACTATTATCCCGTGTTAAAGGACGAGGTCAATCTGCCGATGTATATAAACGGTATAGGCGCCAGAGACACCGAGTTTCATTTTATACGCGAGGACGGCTATCCCAATCATCAGATAATCTACTGCGTGCGCGGAAGCGGCGTGCTCAAGATCAATGGCGAGGAGCATGATATCAACGCCGGCGACGGCTTCTATCTGCCGCCCAACGTGCCTCACGAGTACTACCCCACCGACGAGATATGGGAGACTCACTGGATCACCTTTGAGGGCAGAGAGATACCCAACATCATGCAGTACATCAAGCTTGAGCAGGCGAGGGTCTTCCGTATCCACGACATCAACTCGCTGGACGCTATCTTCAAGAAGATGCTGTATCTTATGCGCACCAACTACTACTACGGCGGTCAGCAGTGCTCGGCGTATCTTTACCAGTTCTTCATCGAGTTCAACCGCGTGGTGAATATGCAGAACGGTACGCAGGACAGCGCCAAGCTCAACCAGCTCCAGCCTGTCATCGA
This sequence comes from uncultured Ruminococcus sp., assembly GCA_902766335.1. GTDB lineage: Bacteria > Bacillota > Clostridia > Oscillospirales > Ruminococcaceae > YE71. Next base: position 6,154 of record CACXDI010000157.1, read on the forward strand.
CTACCTCAACACCAACTACCGCAAGGACATCACCCTGGCGGAGCTTTCCGATCTTATCGGGCTGTCTCCCCAGTACCTTTGCAGGCTCTTCAAGGAGTGCCTGAACCTCAGACCCTTCGAGTATCTTGCAAGGAAGAGAGTACAGCAGGCAAAGCTGCTGCTGCTTGAGGACAAGCTGAACATCAACGAGATAGCTTCTGAGGTGGGCTACAACGACTGCTCTTACTTCTGTGCGGTGTTCAAGCGTCACGAGATGCTCTCGCCGGCGGAGTTCCGCAACCTCAACAAGCGTTCAAAATAAGGAGGAAATGGTATGAATATACTGCACGACATATCCCCCAAGGAAATATCTGCCGAAAGCTTTACGGCGGTCATAGAGATACCCCGCGGCTCAAAGGTAAAGTACGAGCTTGACAAGGCTACGGGTATGCTGCGTATGGACAGGATACTCTATACCTCGACGCACTATCCCGCCAACTACGGCTTTATCCCCCGCACCCATGCGGACGACGGTGACCCGCTGGACGTGCTGGTGCTCTGCTCGCAGACGCTGGTGCCCATGTCGCTGGTCAAGTGCTATCCTATCGGCGTCATCATCATGATGGACAACGGCGCGGCTGACGAAAAGATAATCTGTATCCCCGAAGCTGACCCCAGCTACAACAGCTACACCGATATCTCCGAGCTGCCCAAGCACGTTTTCGAGGAGATGACCCATTTCTTCTCGGTATACAAGCAGCTGGAGCACAAGGAGACTGTGGTGGACGACGTCAAGAACGCCGAGGAGGCAAAGAAGATAATCGCCGCCTGCATAGACAACTACATAGAAAAGTTCTGCAAATAAATGCATGAAAGCCATTCTCCCCGGAGCGCAAAACTCCGGGGAGTTTTGTTTTAGTTAAAAGTACAAATCCCGGGGTCACGTAATTGGGCATTAGGACAAATTTTTGATATAAGTTCCCGCTTTTATTGACTTTAATTACAAAATACGATATAATAACTATAAGTAGCTTTGTTTAAGTTCCGCGTGTTTTGCGCGGCATACATAAAGGAGTGCATTGATATGACATTCAAACGAGTTGCCTCTGCCGTATGTGCATTAGCAATGCTCAGCAGCATGATAGGCGCCCAGAACATAATAGGCGCGGCGGGTGACAACACCACCGAGCTGGAGGAGCTGTTCCCCTCCAGCAGCCAGTCGGACAGCACCGTATCGGAGGAAGATTCCTCGGACGAGGACAGCTCTGACGATGACAGCTCTGACGATGAGGACAGCTCTGACGAGGACAGCACCGCAGACAGCACGTCTGATTCCTCTGAGCAGGATGACAGCAGCGCGTCCGATTCCTCCGAGCAGGACAGCAGCAGCGCGTCTGATTCCTCCGAGAAGGACAGCAGCAGCGCGTCTGATTCCTCCGAGAAGGACAGCAGCAGCGCGTCTGATTCTTCCGAGAAGGACAGCAGCAGCACGTCTGACTCTTCCAAGCCGGACAGCAGCACGTCCGATTCCTCTGAGCAGGATGACAGCAGCACGTCTGATTCCTCTGAGCAGGACAGCAGCAGCACGTCCGATTCCTCCGAGCAGGATGACAGCAGCACGTCTGACTCCTCCAAGCCGGACAGCAGCAGCACGTCCGATTCCTCCAAGCCGGACAGCAGCAGCGCGTCCGATTCTTCCAAGCCGGACGACAGCTCCAAGCCGGATCAGCCGCCTGTTGCCAAGATAAACATATCCAGTGCGGTAATTGAGATCAGCGGCAACACCTACACCTACACCGGCAAGGTCATCGCGCCCTTGACCACCGTGTCACTCAACGGCGCCAGCCTCACTCCGGGACGCGATTACACCCTCAACTATTCAAACAACATGAACGCCGGCACCGCGCTCATCATTGTAAACGGCATAGGAAATTACGAGGGCACCGCTATCGGCAGCTTTACTATAGCGCCCAAGTCGGTGGAGACCGCTCAGCTCAACTTCAGCGCTTCTGACGTGACATACAACGGCAGTGCGATCACACCTTCGGTCACCGTTACATTAGACGGCGAGGTCCTCACACCGTCCCGGGATTACTCCCTCAGCTATCTTAACAACGTAAACGCCGGCACGGCTTCCGTTATAATCGGCGGAAGCGGCAACTACACCGGCACCGCTATCGGCAGCTTTACCATATCGCCCAAGCAGATAAGCGCCGCAAACATCGCCTTCAGCAACTCCAACTACACCTATTCCGGCAAGGCAAATGTTCCTGCGGTCACCGTTACCTTAGACGGCAAGACGCTCAAAGCTCTGCGCGACTACTCGCTCAACTATCGCAACAACGTAAAAGCCGGAACGGCTTCTGCCTTCATCAGCGGAAACGGCAACTACACCGGCACCGCTGTCGGGAAATTCACTATAGCACCCAGGTCGGTAGTATCGGCAAAAGTAAACATAAGCGGCAAGACCTACACCTACACCGGCAAGGCGATAAAGCCTGCGGCGGTAGTTACTGTAGCCGGAGTCACCCTGAAAAGCGGCGTAGACTACAACATAACCTACTCCAACAACGTCAAAACCGGACGTGCATCCGCCCGTGTTACCGGCATCGGAAACTACAAGTCGGCAAAGACCGCCTACTATTACATCAAACCCAAGGCGCTCGCCATATCCTCTGTCAAGGCGCTGGGCAGCAGGAAGGTAAAGGTCACCTTCAAAAAGGACACCCAGGCTACCGGCTATCAGATAGTTTTAGCGACAAACACTTCCTTCACCCAGAACAAAAAGGTAGTGAACCTCAGCAAGAACACCACTACCGCCAAAACTGTCACAGGGCTCAAAAAGGGCAAGAAGTACTATGTCCGCGCAAGAGCATATAAGACTGTAGGCGCCACAAAATATTACGGCGCATACGGCGCAAAGAAGACCGTTACCGTAAAGTAAAGCGGACAGGTCAAGGCAAATGATCATCCCCCGGCTGATAAAAAAGCCGGGGGATATTTGTGTATCAGGGGTTCAGGTATCCTTATACTAATCCCTAAAAGAACAGCAGACAAATCTCGGCACTGACGGCTCAGCACCGATCTTTGTCTA
>CACXDI010000158.1 GCA_902766335.1 uncultured Ruminococcus sp.
AACCCCACCAGTGCCGATTTTAAATTTCCCAACGCCAAGCGCAAGCGCGGCGAGGGAAATGTCCTGAATTCGCCGCAAGGCGAATCTCTGCACTCTCTATCCAACCGCGCCCCACAAAGTTAACCAGCACAAAAAAGGCGATACCCGATAAGGTATCGCCGGTTTATTGCGAGACAGAGCGAAGCGATCATCGCGCAAGTGCTCCGCGGGTATCCCCTTACTCCGGCAGAGCAACCTTAGGCAGATAGGAGATGATGTCCTCCTTCATGCGAATGACCTCGCGCCTTGCTGCCTTGGCGAAATCGCGCTCGTCGCAGCCTTCCTTCTTGTAGGCGCACATCACGCCGCGGGAGCTGTTGACGATCGCTCCCAGACCGTTTTTGTCGAACGCCTTGGACACGCCCTCAGCGCCGCCGCCCTGGGCTCCGTAGCCGGGGACGAGGAAGAAGGTGTGGGGCAGCTGCGCTCTCATCTCGGCGAGCTGCTCGGGATAGGTGGCGCCTACCACCGCGCCTACGCTGCTGTAGCCGTACTTGCCCATAGCTTCGGCGCCCCAGCCCTCGCACATATCGCCCATTTGGGAGTATATGCTCTTGCCGCTTTCAAGCTTTAAGTCCTGAAGCTCGCCGGAGGACTTGTTGGAGGTCTTGACCAGCACGAATATGCCCTTGTCATACTGCCTGCACTTGTCCAGCAGGGGGGCTATGCCGTCGGTGCCGAGATAGCCGTTCACCGTCAGAGCGTCCGCGCCGAAGGCTTCCACCTGCTCGCCGCAGATGTCGGTCAGTCCCAGGTGCGCGGTGGCATATGCCTCCATGGTGGCGCCGATGTCGTTGCGCTTGCCGTCGGTGATTACGAACATACCCTGCTCCTGAGCGTAGCGGATCGTCTTGTAGAGCGTCTTGACACCCTCCCAGCCGTACATCTCGTAGTACGCCGCCTGAGGCTTTATAGCGGGGCAGATGTCATGTACCTCGTCGATTATCGCCTTGTTGAAGGTGAGCAGCGCCTTAGCCGCCGCCTTGAGCGTCTTGCCGTACTTGTCCACCTTCTTGTCGATGATGAACTGGGGAACATACTCCAGCTTGGGGTCAAGTCCCACCACCGAAGGATTCTGTGTCTTTACGATGTTTTCTATAAGTCTGTCAAATGCCATGATACTAGTCCTTTCAATGTGTAATATATCAGCTGTCCTGCTCAAAAACTATCTTGCCGCCGCAGATAGTGTACAGCACTCTGCCCTTGAAGCGCTCGCCCTTAAAGACGGTGTTCTTCGACTTGGAGTGCAGCTTCTCCGGGTCTACCACCCACTCGCGCTCGGGATCGAATATGCAAAGCTCGGCGGGAGCGCCCTCGGCGATCTTCACCTCGGGTAGACCAAGCACCTTCCGGGGATTTTGGCTCATGAACCGCGCGATGTCCATTATCCCGCACTTGCCGCCGTGGAACAGCTGCGTCAGCGTCGCCGCAAGGGAAGTCTCCAGCCCCACAACTCCGTTGGGAGCCTTCAGGAAGTCCGACTTTTCCTCCGCCGAGTGGGGAGCGTGATCGGTGATTATGCAGTCTATGGTGCCGTCCAGCAGCGCCTCCTCTATCGCCTGCCTGTCGTCCTCGGTGCGCAGCGGGGGACTCATTCTGTACCATGCGTCCCGTGAGCGCAGCTTTTCGTCGGTGTAGGTGAAGTAGTGGGGCGCCGTCTCGCAGGTGACGTTCACGCCGTAGCCCTTTGCAGCACGGATGATGTTGACGCTGCCCCGTGTGGAGACATGGCAGATGTGGATATGCGCACCCACCGTCGCCGCAAGCGCGATCTCACGGGCGGTGATGTAGTCCTCAGAAGCTCTGTCCATGCCGGGGACTCCCAGCTCCTTCGAGACCTCGCCCTTGTTCATGATACCGCCGTTTATGATCTCCAGATCCTCGCAGTGGGAGCATACGGTGAGCCCCTTTTCGGCGGCTTTTTCAAGCGCCTGCCGCATAAGCTCTGCCGAGACCACCGGCTTGCCGTCGTCGGTTATGGCGAATATGCCGAGGCTCTTGTACTCGTCGTAGTCGCAGAGCTCGCGGCTCTTCATGCCCTTTGTGATGCAGGCAGAGGTGTAGACATTGATGCCCGTCTCCCTGCCCTTTCCGAGCACGTAGTTTATCGTCTCTGCATTGTCTATAGGCGGATCTGTGTTCGGCATCATCAGCACTCCGGTGACGCCTCCCGCCTTAGCCGCCGCCGCTCCGGTAAGGATATCCTCCTTGTAGGTGAGTCCCGGGTCACGGAAGTGTACGTGCATATCGAACAGCCCGGGAATGGCGTACAGCCCGGTGCAGTCTATCACTCTGTCAGCGCTGCTGCACCCGCCGATGACAGCTATGCGCCCGCCGTCGATACCGATGTCGGTGAATTTATCCAGTCCCGTGACCGGATCCACCGCGTGGATGTTTTTCAGAATAAGCTCCATGGGGTCAGTCCCTTCTGTGGTATGGATTTCCCCGCCTGTTTGCCGGGCGGGGAAAAACCGTTACATATTTGTTTTACTTGGCAAGGTTGTGTTCAGCAGAATATACATCGAGGGTGTACTCGTGCATCTCGCAGTCGAATACATCGGTCTTATCCGTACCGTCCTGAGTGCGGAGCAGGAAGGAGCAGGTAGGAAGCTCATTCTCGATAAGGTGAGCCTCCTCGTTGAATCCGTGCTCGGTCTTGAGCTGAAGATTCGAGTAGGAGACCTCGCCGAATACCTTGAACTTTACATACTTCTCAAAATCGCTGGTGTAGTGACCGGGCATCATGAAAAGCTTGATCTTGCTGGAGTCTTCGTTGATCTTAAAGTATCCGTCAGCTATGATGTCCTTGCCCTTTTTGATCGTGAACTCACCGCTCTGAGCGAAGGTGAAAACAAACAGCTCGCTGTCCTTCTCGGTAGCCTTGAGCTGCTCCCAGGGGCCGGAAACAACGTCACGGCTGGAATGTCCGGGCGATGTATTAGGAGAACTCAGAGTATAGCTGAGTACGAGCGCGATAGCTGCCAGCACGCAGATAACTATTATGGTGAGTAAAAACTTGAAAAATCCCTTTACAACTTTCATTGGAATGCACTATCCTTTCTGTTATTGTTTTATCTGCCTGTCGGTCAGATGTTTGTCTTGAGTATAGCACCGGTGTTGCCGGATGTAACAAGGCTTGCATAGCGTGCGAGGTAGCCGGTGGTTATCCTGGGCTGTCTGGGCTTCCATTCAGCGCGTCTTGCTGCCAGTTCCTCGTCGCTCACTTTGACGTTTATGGTGTTTGCGGGAATGTCTATCGAGATGATGTCGCCGTCACGGATAAGGGCTATGTTTCCGCCTACAGCCGCTTCGGGAGAAACGTGTCCGATAGAAGCGCCTCTGGTAGCGCCGGAGAAACGTCCGTCGGTGATAAGCGCTACCGACGAGCCGAGACCCATACCCATTATAGCCGATGTGGGGTTGAGCATCTCTCTCATTCCGGGGCCGCCCTTGGGACCCTCGTAGCGGATAACTACCACGTCGCCCTCGACGATCTTGCCGCCCCTGATAGCCGCGATAGCTTCCTCCTCGCTGTCATAGCACTTGGCGGGGCCCTCGTGGGTAAGCATCTCGGGAGCAACTGCCGAGCGCTTTACAACGCAGCTGTCGGGAGCAACGTTGCCTCTGAGCACCGCGATACCGCCGGTCTCCGAGTAGGGGTTCTCGATAGGTCTGATGATCTCGGGATCGCGGTTGGTGACGGGAGCTATGTTCTCGCCGACAGTCTTGCCTGTGCAGGTAAGGCAGTCGGTGTTGATGAGATCCTTCTTGGTGAGCTCCTTGAGCACCGCGTAAACGCCGCCGGCTTCGTTGAGATCCTCCATATAGGTGTGACCCGCAGGCGCCAGGTGGCAGAGGTTAGGAGTCTTAGCCGAGATAGCGTTCGCTATGTCGAGGTTCAGCTCTATGCCGCACTCGTGCGCGATAGCGGGAAGGTGGAGCATTGAGTTGGTGGAGCAGCCCAGCGCCATGTCGGCGGTGAGGGCGTTCTGGAATGCCTTCTCGGTCATGATGTCACGG
>CACXDI010000159.1 GCA_902766335.1 uncultured Ruminococcus sp.
CAGCATAGCTGACACCTACACCGACGATGACGGCTGGACACATGATTTCGACAAGTGGGATACCGCATTTACAAACGTTAAGTCTGATCTTACAGTTAAGCCGGTATACGTTCAGCGGGCGCAGTATACGGTCACCTTCTACAACTATGATGATACCGTACTTGACACCCAGACTGTCGAGAATGGCAAGAACGCGACAGCACCTAGCATAGCTGACACCTACACCGACGATGACGGCTGGACTATGCTGTTTGACGGCTGGGACACCGATTTTACCAATGTCAAGTCCGATCTGACGGTCAAGCCTAATTATGTTCCCAAGACCACCTACACCGTGACCTTCTACGATTACGACAATTCGGAACTGGACGTACAGACGATCGAGGAGGGCGATGACGCCGAAGCTCCGGACAACTACACCAAGACATACTCCAGCGGCGGCAAGCATTATGTATTCAAGGGCTGGGACAAGGAATTTACCAGTGTGACCGGCGCCCTTGAGGTCCATGCCGATTATGACGAGGGCTATCAGGTATCCTTCTATGCCAACGATGTGCTTATCGAGGATCCTCAGATCGTTCTGCCGGGCAAGGACGCTGTTGCGCCCGAGGAAGGCTTTGAAAAGATCATAACCACAAGCGACGGAAAGCTATACTTTAGCGGCTGGGATCAGGAATTTACCAATGTCACCGCCGATCTGACTGTAAAAGCGATCTACGACGGAGGCTCTCTCCTGCACCTTTACAATAGGATGGGAAGCGTCGATACAGACATTTCTCCCGAAGAAAATCAGGCGGTTGGTACAAATTACGATCTCCCGGACGGCGAGACTCCTTCTGACGGCTATAATGCCGGCTGGTTCCATGCCAAATCGGGAATAAGGGCTGATTCCACCGATCAGGTAACATCAGCTTATGTTGCAAGCGACGATCTGGAAAATATCTACGTTTACACAAGATACACCGATCTGACCTTCGCCGGAAATGATGGCACCTCAGAGCAGGTAATGCTCTTCTGCTACAACAAAAACGAATACTATCTGCTGACCTACGACGGGGATGAGATAGAACTTACTACTGACTATTCCTATGAGGACGTGGAGGAAAACAAAATACCCAAGATAGCCGGGGTGCCTCTGACCAAATGGAAATACATGGCAAACGGCAAGACGCTTACCTACAGCGAGCTGTATACGCTGCTGAAAACGTCGGAGACGCCGGTATTGATATCGGGAGCCGTCCCGTCGGGGTAGTGCCTGAAAAAACAATAGCTTGACGCAAAAACGGGAAGAGCAGGGCTTAAAACCTGTTCTTCCCGTGTGTTTAGAATGGAGAAGATGTATATGAAGAATACTGTCGGCTGCCTGCTAAGGTGCCTGATATGCTGGGCGGCGGTGCTGGCGGTCTGCTTCGGACTGCTATGCGGGGCGGCAGCCGTTCCCGGCAGCGCTCTTGAAGACAACCTGGTGAAAAGCTGCGACAAGCTGGCGGTGCATGACCCCCACGAGCACCTCAGCAAGAGCTTTTACAACAGCGTCTGCGACAACTACGCCGACGCCGTGCTGCTGGGAGTGGCGGCGAATATGTCCGGAGACCTGCCCCGCTCGGCGCTGGACACCAGGTACTATGACGACGGCTTCGGGCCGGCGGTGGGCATACGTGCGACAGTCAGCGGCAAGCCGGCGAATGTGGATTACACCCGCTACTGGCACGGCTCGCTGGTGTGCGTAAGACCGCTGCTGGCGGTCACCGACATAACCGGCATACGCATTATAGGTGATGTGGTGATAGCTCTGCTTTTCGCGGCGGACGTTGTATACCTGCTGTACAAAAAGCACACCGCCGCCTGCGTGATATTCGCAGTCTCGGCGGTGCTTACACAGTTCTGGTATGTGTTCACGACGCTGGAGTATATGCCGGTGTACGTCATAATGCTGGCGGCGATACCGCTGTACGTGAGGTTTGCCGAAAACAGCCGCGCTCTGGCGGTGATCTCGGCGGGGGTGGGTACCGTCACCGCGTTCGCCGACTTCCTCACCGCCGAGACGCTCACGATACTTGTGCCGCTTATCATAGCTTTCTTTGTGAACGCCGGCAAAGGCGAAAAGCCGGACAGCAAAAAAAGCCTTGTTACGGCTCTTTCCTGCATGGGCAGCTGGGCGGCAGCCTACCTTATGACCTTCGGGGCAAAGTGGGCGCTTGCTTCGGCGGCGCTGGGCAGGGATGTCTCCGGCGCGGCGGTGGCAGCCGCAGAGCAGCGCGTGAGCGGCGTGGAGGAGGAGTTCTCCTCGCCTCCGGAGATGCTGTTCTCCTCGCTGGGCTCCAATCTTTCGATGCTGGCGCCGACAGACCGCAAGATAAGCGCCGCCTGGATATTCCTGTGGCTGGCGGCATTCGCGGTGGTATGCGTTGTCATAGCTCTTTCGGGCACAAGAAGGCATAACCTCCCCAGGCTTGCCATGATAATAACAGCGGCAGTCCCGGTGTTGAGGTTCTGCGTGCTGATGAACCACTCCTACCTGCACAACTTCTTCACCTACCGTGCGCTTATGGCGAGCATAATGGCGGTGCTGGGTCTCGTGTGGTATCGTGTAGGCACGGCAAAGCCTGCAAAGGGAAAGAAAAAAGCCGCTAAGTAAGGCTCACGCCTCGTCGAGATAGGCTTCGAGAAATTTTTTTGCAAGGCTTTCGGGACGAATGTTCACCCGGGCTTCCTCCGGAGAAAACCACGCGAAGGAGTCTATCTCCTCGTTGGTGCAAAGCTCGCTGTCGTCCTCGACGAATGCCGTGAAGTTGCACATCAGCGTGTTCGAGCGCTCAAAAAATTCGGTGCGGTTGAAGCGTATCTCCGAAGCGGTCATGCCGGTCTCTTCCTTTATCTCCCGGACAGCCGCCTGCTCAAGCTGCTCGCCGCGGTTGACGTAGCCCGCCACCAGCACGTAGGAGGGTCTTTGTGCGGTGTTGCCTTAAGCTCCTTCATCACCAGCGGGGAGCCGCATTCGGTGCAGTGTTTCTGGCACATATGTATACCTCTTTTCGCAGCAGTCCAGCGTTCCGGATCTTATACTAACCTTTTAGGGATTAGTATTAAGGCAACGCCGGGCGCTGTTTTTTTATTTATACGCCTATTATAGCATTTTTTCACCAAATAATCAACAGTTTATTTCTTGACATATCTTTAATATTGTGATATAATTGGTATATATTTATAGACAGGCGGTGAGTTAGTATGCGCAGAAAACAGATTTGTCTGCTTACAGCTACAATAGAGAGCGGACACGGCAGAAATATCCTCAGCGGCGCTGTAGAGCAGTGCAGACGTTACGGCTATGACCTGTCGGTGTATTCCTCTCTCGTGACCCTTGATTCTAATGATTACGACAAATACCGTCTGGGCGAGCGCAATATATACGATCTCCCCGATTACGGCAGCTATGACGGTATCATTCTTGATACGATAACCTTAAGCGCCGATCTGTCCGGCGGGATGCTGGTGCATATAAACGAAATGCTCCTGGAGCACCCGGAGGTGCCGGTGGTTTGTGTGGGCACTCCCTTCGGGGGCTATCCCACTATCAGCGGCAGCGACGAATATCCCCTGCGTGAGATGTGCCGCCATGTGGCTGAGTTCCACGGCAGGAAGGATATCTGTATCATCACCGGGCCCAAGGGACACCCGGAAGCTGAAAAGCGTCTGGAGGTCTTTGTCGATGAGCTGGAGCGGCTGGGGATAGAGACCGACAGCGAGCATATCTACTACGGTGATTTCTGGTACGGCAGCGGTATGGCGCTGGCTAAGGAGATCGTATCGGGAAAGAGACATAAGCCGGAGGCTGTGCTTTCCGCAAGCGAACACATGGCGCTGGGTCTGATAGAGGAGCTTACAGGAAACGGTGTGCGTGTGCCGGAGGATATCATAGTCGTAAGCTTTGACGCTGCTCTGGCGGGTCTGCTGGAGGAGATATCGCTGTCGGCGTTTGATTCTAATTTCAAGAAAACGGCAGCTGACGCTGTAGACCAGCTCAGGAGCGTGATAGAGCCGGAGTCGGAGCTGAGTCCCTATCAGCCGGAGCCGGACAAAATGTTCCGCGCCGGCATGAGCTGCGGGTGCATAAGCCCCGCAAAGAGCGTCATACCCCAGATCAGAGACCACATCTACTATACCGAAAGAAACTACAACGACGAGAAGGTAATGAACGAGATCGACATAGGTCTGCTTATGGAGAAGTATATCCCCGAAGCCTTTGCCGAATGCGATTCCTTTGATGAGTGCTTTGAAAATATATACAACTATTCCTACCTGCTCTTCCCCTATCTGAATTTCTATATGTTCCTGCGGGAGGACTGGATTGATCCCGATGCCGACGTTGTTGCAGGCTATCCCGAAAAAATTCGCCTTGCGGTAACAAACTCCACCGTGAACGGGCTGTCCTTCCATAAAGCGAAGCAGTCTGTTATGCTGGATACCGGGAAGATACTCCCGTTCCTTACGGAGCACGCGGACAGACCCTCGGTCTATTACTTCACCGCCGTGCATTTCAAGGACAAGATGTTCGGCTGCGCGGTGATTCAGCGGGATATAAATGACGAGCATTTGGTCAATATCGTTTACCGCACATGGTTCAGAATGGTGAACAACGGTCTGGAAATGGTTAGGGTCAGGAACAGATACCTGCTGCTCTCCACCCACGATAAGATGACCGGGCTATACAACCGCCGGGGTATGTATCTGGAGTTCGACAGGCTGAAGGAACAGACGCCGGGCGGCAGCAGCATTTTCGTAAGCGTCATCGACATGGACGGGCTGAAATATATCAATGACCTGTACGGTCACATCGAGGGCGACTTCGGGCTGATGCTGCTTGCGGAGGCGGTGCAGCGTACAGCCGGCGCCAATGAGATATGCGTCCGTGCGGGCGGCGACGAGTTCTACATCATCGGCGTGGACAGGTATCCCGAAACGGAGCTGGAGGACAGGATAGTCCGGTTCAACGAGATGCTCTCGGCGCTTTCGGAAAAGTCGGAGAAGGAGTATCCTGTTAGCGCGAGCATAGGCTGTGCGCTCGGCAGCAGCGATGCGAGCCTTGAGGATCTGCTCAACGAGGCGGACGAGAAGATGTATAAGCACAAAATGAAAAGAAAGAAACAGCGTCAATAAATATGGCGATCATATACAGGGTGGATAATAATATGAGCGACAGAAGAAAAAGGATAGCGCTGTTCATAGGACAGGCAGACGAGGATTACCAGAGCCGATTCATAACCGGCTTTTTAAAGCACGCCTTTAAACATGATATGGACGTCTGCATTTTCTCGATGTACCATAAGTATCAGGACACCGCCGAGCGTGAAAGCGGCGACTCGAATATCTATTCGCTTATGCAGCCTGAGCTTTTTGACGGAGCGGTGCTAATGGCGGATACGATACAGACCTCAGGCGCTGCCGACAGACTGGAGGATATGCTTCATGAAAGCTTCGGCGGCAAGCCGGTGCTGGTGATCGAAAAGGAAAGCAGGTATTTCCCCAGCATATTCACAAGCTGTCACGACGCTATGGTGGAACTGGTGTCACATCTGATAGAAGTCCACGGATATAAGGATATAGCGTTCCTTTCAGGAAAGAAATGGCATAAGCACGCCCAGGAGCGCGTCGAAGCCTATAAGGAGGCTATGGCAAAGCACGGTCTTGAAGTGCCGGAGGACAGGGTGTTCTACGGCGATTTCTGGTATCACAGCGGCGATCTTTTTGCCGATTATCTCACTGCGCAGGATCGCCCTATGCCCGAGGCGGTGGTGTGCGCTAACGACGCTATGGCGATAGGTCTCTGCAAGGCGCTCACCGGGCGCGGATACCGCGTGCCGGAGGATATCGCGGTGGCAAGCTACGATTCCACCTATGAGGGACGCACCAGCCCCAAGATAATGACCTCGACGATGATACCCGCCACCGAGTTCGGAAGCTACGCCGCCGACGTGATAAAGGATATGTTCGAGGGCAGGGAGCCGGAACCGTTTTGCTACTCGCCACAGCTGGTGCCGGGCGAGACCTGCGGCTGTACCCACGCGGAGATAATGCACAGCGTCCGACGCGAAAGCTGGGATAACGAGATATCCCTGGAGGGCTTCTACTCGGAATACAATTCAATGGATATAAACCTTATGGCGCAGGCGAGCCTGGAGGAGTACGTGGGAGCGGTATATTCCTATGCCTTCCAGCTTAAAGGGGCTAAAAGCTTCCACCTGTGTCTGTCAAACTACTGCAAATACATGGGGCAGACCGCCAAGAGCCGCTTTGCAAATGACGGCTACCCCGAAAAGATGATATACGCGGTGCGCTACAACAGTGACCGCAAGGACGGTCTTGCCGATCTGGAAAAGACCTTCGAGATCACCCAGCTGCTGCCGGGACTATGGGACGAAAGAGACTGCCCGAGGGCTGTGTTCTTTACGCCGGTGTTCTTAGAGAGCGTCTGCTTCGGATACGCGGCTGTCGATTACGGCGAGACTCCCCGAAGCTACGATGACGTCTACCGCAACTGGATGAGGACGGTCTGCAAGGGTCTTGAAGCCCTCAGACGCGAGCTTTGCGCCGAAAGCGCCATGGAGCAGCTTTCGAGAATGAGGAACAACAAGTTCGTGGCGGTAGGTGCGCTTTACGAGAGCCTCAGCGATGAGGAACGCGCCGACTACGAGGAGGTAAGAAGGATACTGGACGACGACAGGTTCGAGTACCATTTCCAGCCTATCGTGAATACCGTTGACGGCGGGATCTATTCCTACGAAGCGCTCATGCGCTCGGCAACGGAGAAAAAGATACCGCCCCTTTCGATAATCAAGTACGCGGAGATGCAGAACCGGCTGTCGGACGTGGAGAGAGCCACATTCCTCAACGTTCTGCATATAGTTGACACCCACCGCGAGGAGCTGGGGGACGCTAAGATATTCATAAACAGTATCCCCGGTATACGTATCAGCGGACATGATTTTGATATGGTGGAGGACTACCTCAAAAAGATGTCCGATGTGGTGGTGGTGGAGCTTACCGAAGAAGCTGAGCTGGGCGACACCGATCTGGAGCGTCTCAAGGCGCTGTTCAGAAAGCTGGACGTGGAGATAGCGGTAGATGACTACGGCACCGGCTATTCCAACGTCTCCAACCTGCTGAGGTATATGCCTCACTACGTCAAGATAGACCGCTCGCTGCTGAGCGATATACAGGACAAGCCGCAGAAGCAGCACTTTGTCAAGGAGATAATCAACTTCTGCCACGACAACAAGATAAAGGCGCTTGCAGAGGGAGTCGAGACGGCGGCGGAGATGAGAATGGTGATCCACCTCGGCGCTGATCTGATACAGGGCTTCTATACCGGAAAGCCCTCTGCGAAATTTGCCGGCTCGATAGATGAGAAGGTAAGGAACGAGATAAGGACATACCACAATGAGCGCATGGAGGGCGTTACAGACAGGACATATATCGCCGGCAAGACCAACCGTGTGGCACTCGCTTCCATAATGAGGCAGAACTGCAACGAAATAATCATCGGGCAGGGAACTATGGTCTATAAGGACATAACCGTGATAGGCACTCCCGGCACCAAGACGGACATACATATCAAGGTGGAGTCGGGGTATATAGGAAAGCTGACGCTGGAAAACGTGTATCTGTCCAACGTGCGGAGCCGTCCCTGCATAGAGGTGGGCGAGAACGTAAGAATGGCGATAACCGTGGTGGGCGACAATTTCCTCAAGAATTCCGGCATACTTGTCCCCGAAAGCTCGCGACTTGCGATAGAGGGCGACGGCAATCTCAAGATAGACAGCAATTCCACCGAATACTACGGCATAGGCAACAAGCCGGACAAGAGACACGGCAAGATAGTGCTTGAACAGGACGGCTATATCGAGATAACCGGCAGCGGAGTCTCAGGCACCTGCATAGGCTCGGGGCTGGGCGGTATCATAAGGATAAACCGCGGACGCTGCGTGCTGGAGTCCAACGGTCAGAGCGGCGTATGCGTCGGAGCGCTCACGGGTGATACGGATATCAAGATAAAGAACTGCAATCTTACGGCAGAGTTCGTAGAAATGCAGGGCGTGGGCGTAGGCTCGGCAAGCGGAAGCGTCAAGATTGCCGTCTGGACCTCGTCGTTAAGGATAATGGGCGACGGCACAGCGGTGGCAGGGATCGGCACCCTTGAGGGCGCGGTGTCGGAGATGACTATAGAAAACTCCGTCGTGACCATAGGTACAAGTGCCGCAAAGGCTACCGGTATCGGTGCGCTGGAGGGAAGCACCCGCCTGAAAGCTATGTCGGCAGGTATAAAGATAGACAGCTCGGGAGAGAAGGCTCTTTCCGCCGGCGGCTACAGCGAGGACACACAGGTAGATATACACAACTGCGACGTCAGAGTCACGGTGAAGTCAAAGCTCAATACCGACTGCTTTGCAAAGCCGGAGAATATCAGGATATACAACAGCAGAGCACGTTTTCTTATCAATGACGTTGAGACAGAAAGAACTGTCCTCTACGAGGAAGAATAGGCAGGAGCCGCACGGTATCAGACTGTGCGGCTTTTTTGCCGTCAAATGTCTCTTTACCGCAAAAATTCGGGGTATAGTGCAGGTGTATTTGTGTAATATTAATATTGATTTTCACAGGGTTTTACTGTATAATTAATGTGTATGACCATGCAAGGAGGAGACGGGTATGAAAAATGATGTCAGGCTGCCTGCCTATTCGGTGTCCATGTCGGTATATGCCGGGGAGAAGCCGGAGTTTTTGCACCAGAGCCTTGACAGTATGCTCTGTCAGACTCACCCCTGCCGCGAGCTGCTGCTGGTCTGTGACGGCAGGCTCACCGATGAGCTGGACGCCGTTATAGCGGAGTATATCGTAAAGTTTGACGGCAGGCTCAAAACTATCCGCATGGGCAGACCGGTGGGCGTGGGAGCCTGCGCCAATGCGGCTATAGACGCCGCGGAGACCGAGTACATCGTCAAAATGGATTCCGACGACATCGCCGATCCCCGCCGCTGCGAGGTGCAGCTGAGATATATGGCGCGCCACCCCGAGCTGGATATGTGCGGCGCCTATATAGAGGAGTTCGATTCCGCTACCGGAGAAAAGATAGCGGTAAAGACCACTCCCGTGAAGAATCATGACATACACGTATATGCACGCCGGCGCAATCCCTTCAACAACCAGACGCTGGTATACCGTAAAAGCACGGCAAAAAGACTGGGCGGCTACAGCAGCGTCAAGCGCTGCGAGGACTATGAGTTCGTGGTCAGGCTGTTGGCTGCCGGCGCTATCGGGGTCAATATCCCCCGGGTGCTGGTGCGCTACCGCGTGACGGAGGACAACCTTGCCCGCCGCCGCAACCTGCGCAACACCAAGTCGTTCATCGCCGTCCGCTGGAGGATATTCAGAATGGGCTACTCCTCTCTGTTAGACTTTCTTATCCCCTGCGCGGCACAGCTGGTGCTGTTCATACTGCCCGGTTCGCTTACCGGCAGGCTGTACGGCAGATTTCTGAGGAAGTGACGTATGGAGGTCAGAAAGAGCGCGGTCAAGCAGTATATCAAAACGCTGCTGCAAAGCACGCTGCTGCCGCTTTGCTATGATTCCGCAAGGCGGCATCCGCTGGACAAAAAGCTGATACTCTTTGCCGACTCCAACGGCGATACCATTCCGGAGCCTATGGAGAGCCTTAAAGCCGAGCTTTCAAGACGCGGCTATAAATGCGAGGACTGGTGCTGTGACCTGTCAAAGGCGGGCATTGCCGGCGGTCTCAGGTTCATGTGCCGGTTCATGAAGCGCTATGCCGTGGCGGGAGGAGTTGTGGTCTGCAATTTCTTTGTTCCGCTCCACGCCTGCAAAAAGCGCCGGGGCACAAGAACGGTGCAGATATGGCATTCCTGCGGCGCGTATAAGAAATTCGGATACTCCACGCCGAATGACGTTTCCCCGCATTTCAAGGGCAGCGTCTCGAAGAACTTTGACATAGTTACGGTCAGCTCGCCTGCCTGCATACCCCCATTCGAGGAAGCCTTCCGGCTGAAAAAGGGCGTCGCCCGGGCGCTGGGAGTCCCCAGAACGGACGTGTTCTTCGAGGAGGGATACGAGCAGCGCTGCCGCGAGAAGCTTTACGGATATTATCCCGGGCTGAGGGGCAGGAAGCTGATACTGTATCTTCCCACCTTCCGGGGCGACGCCTCGCACGCATACAGCGTGGGCGTGGGTGAGATAGAGTCGCTGAGGGACAAGCTGGGGGAGGACTGCGTACTAGCCGTCCGCGAGCACCCGCGTGTGAAGAACGGCAGGACGGAGCTTAAAGAGCTTTCGACAAACGAGCTGCTGGTCTGCGCGGATATGCTCATCACCGACTACTCGTCGGCGGTGTTTGAATACGCGCTGCTCATGAGACCGATGCTGCTCTGGTGCCCGGATCTCGGGGATTATCTTTCCGAGAGGGACTTCTACCTGGATATACACAAGGATATGCCCTGCCCGGTGGTGACAGAGGCGGACAGCCTGCTCCGCGAGCTTGTCCGGGAGCTTGAAGCGCCGGATATGTCGAAATACAGGGCGTTCAACGACAAATATATGTCCGCGTGCGACGGACAGGCGACAAAGCGCACGGCGGATCTTTTTAAAAGAAAGGACATTCAACATAATGGCTGAAAAGGGTTATTTTTACAGCACGAAAAGCAACGCAAAGACCGGTCTCGGCATGATATTTGAGGAGCACAGGGGACAGGCGAAGAAGATCATGAACCTGTCGCTCAATAATCTGAAGGCTACATATAAGGGCGCTCTGCTGGGACCTGCATGGGCGATAATCAAGCCCAGCTTTACGCTGTTCATACTGTGGTTCGCGTTCTCCGTAGGACTCCGCGGCAACGGCACGGTAAACGGCTTTCCCCGCTTTTATTTCATGCTGACAGGCTACGTGCCCTGGTTCTACATCAGCGAGGCGATACTCGGCGGTGCAAGATCGGTGCGAAACAACAGGCAGTATGTCACAAAGCTGAGCTTCCCCATGTCCAACATAATGACCTTCACCAATCTAAGCTCCATGTACATACACATGATACTTATAGTGATAATGTATGTGGTGCTCTGCTTCGGCGGCTACTGCCCCAGCATATACAACCTTCAGATATTATATTATCTCCCGATGATGTTCATTTTCTTCTGGGTGCTCACATGGACTACCGCTCCTATGGCGGCGTTCAGCAAGGACTTCGAGAACCTTGTCAGCTCCATAATGACGGGACTCTTCTGGCTGTCGGGTATCGTTTATGACACCACTTCTGTCAAGAACGATGTTATCCGCCATGTGTTCTATTTCAACCCGGTCAATTATTTCATCAACGGCTACAGGCGGACATTCCTTTACGGCAAGCCCGCATTTACAGCCGATAACCGCACCGAGACGCTGATAATATTCCTGGAGCTGCTGGTGCTCATACTTCTTGGCAGCTTCTACTTCAAGCGCCTGAGAAAGCTGATACCCGATGTACTGTGATGACATAGGAGATACATAAATGAGTGAAGAGATAAACAACAATACCCCGGCAGAGCAGGAAGCACCGGCTCCTGCCCCCGCCGAAAAGATAGATGCTTCCGAGACCGCTGCCAAGGTCGCACAGCTTGACCTGGACAGCGATGAGGACATTTTTGACAATATGCAGTTCCCCGAGCCGGACTACAACGCTCCGCCTGCGGTGGAATTTCACGATGTGGTAAAGAGATACTACCTTTATAAGAGCGAAAAGAGCCGCTTCAAGGCGATGTTCACCGGCAACAGGGGAGTGCCTCAGCATCAGGCGCTCAACGGTCTGGATTTCACGATCTATCCCGGCGAGTCGGTGGGCTTCATCGGAAGAAACGGCGCCGGCAAGTCCACCATACTCAAGCTGATAACAGGAGTAAGCTTTCCCACCAGCGGCGAGATAACCGTCCGCGGCAAGGTGGCGGCTCTGCTGGAGCTTACCGCCGGATTCACCCAGGATATGACGGGACGCGAGAACATCTACACCAAGTGCCTGCTGCTGGGTCTTACCGAAGCGGAGATACGTGAGATAGAGGACGATATAATCGAATTTGCCGAGCTTGAGGAGTACATAGACCAGCCGGTGCGCACCTACTCAAGCGGTATGCGCATGAGACTGGGCTTCTCCATTAATATCAACATCAAGCCGGAGATACTGGTCATCGACGAGGCGCTTTCGGTGGGCGACGCACGTTTCAGGAAGAAATGCCGCAACGCCATACTCCAGCTGATACACAGCGGAGTTACAGTGCTGTTCGTTTCCCACTCCACCGACGCGCTCACCTCTACCTGCAACAGAGCTATCTACTTGAAGGACGGCAAGGTGCATTTCGACGGCTCGGTAGTCGAGGCGCTGGATATGTACAACGCCGACGTGGAGGAGATAAGAAAGCGGATCCGCGAAAAGCGCCGCGCCAAAAAGCGCAAGGCTAAGGAGCGCTTAAAGCAGCTGAGAAAACAGCAGGATATGGAGAAGGATAAGAAATGATGATAGATTTTCATACCCATGCGTTCAATCCCAAGATAGCCGACAGGGCGATAGCACAGCTGGAAAAGAACGCGGGATTCCCGCCGCTTACCAGAGGCAGGACGGAACAGCTTCTGGATCGTATGGACGAGTGGGGCGTGGATAAGAGCGTGGTGCTCTCGATAGCCACAAAGCCTGCTCAGCAGACGGTGGTGAACAACTGGGCTGCAAAGCTGGACAAGGAAGAGCCGCGGCTCATCGCCTTCGGAAGCGTTCACCCCGACGCCGAGGATTGCTGCGAGGAAGCGGAGCGCATAAAGGAGCTGGGGCTGCACGGCATAAAGCTGCACCCCGATTACCAGAGATTCATGGTGGACGATCCCAGAGTGGACGAGCTTTATGACTGCATAGCCGAGCTTGGTCTGCCGGTGATATTCCACGCCGGACTGGACGTTGTTTCCCCAGACCTGATACACTGCCCGCCGGAGAGGGCGCTGAAGCTCATGCGCCGCCACCCGAAGCTCAAAATGGTGCTGGCACACCTGGGCGGAAACGAGCAGTGGCAGCAGGTGTATGATGTCCTGGCGGGAGTCGAGGGAGAGCTGTATTTCGACACGGCATTCACCACCGCCTGCCCCGACGAGCTCATGATGGCGATCATCCGCAAGCACGGCGCAGAGCGTATCCTTTTCGGCAGCGACTGCCCCTGGGACAGCGCCGCCCGGATAGCCGAAAAGCTGCTCCGGATAGATCTCACAGACGACGAAAGAGACTTGATATTCGGTAAAAATGCCCTTGTTTTATTGGATATGAATACCTAATTATCTGTCCGAAAAAAATACTATTTTAGTAATTATTGAAAAAATCAGAACTGCACTTGACATAGTTTGTCTGGCGTGATATAATGTTAAATGTCGGATTATGGCAAAATAGCGTTATTTTTTAAGACAGACGCGGTATCTGTCTGTATGGAGGTAAATAGATGGAAAACGAAAAGGAAATGGAGATAGACCTTCGGGAAATATTCTTTCTTCTGCTTTCAAGACTGCCGTTTATACTGCTTCTGACGGTGATCGGCACCATAGCGGGCTTTGCTTATGCCAAGCTTGTTATGCCGGTAAAGTACACCTCGTCGGTATGCATATATGTAAACAACGCCAATGAGAACGCGGTGCAGGATCAGGACAGGGCTCAGGCGGCGGATATTCAGGCGTCAAAGGCTCTTGCTTCTACCTATATCGTTATCCTTAACGACGATATCGTTTATGACAAGGTGTCGGATATGCTTTTTGAGGAGTACGACATCAGAGATCTTGAAAAGGTGTTCACCGTATCCTATGACGAAAGCGAGCCTTATATCACTCCCGAACAGATACGCTCTTTAGTAAGTATTTCGTCGGTAAATGACACCGAAGTTATCCAGATCACCGCGACTACCGAGAATGCGAGCCTTTCGGCGGCTATCTGTTCCGATATCGCGGACATAGCTCCCGATCTGCTGACCCGTGTTACCAAGGCGGGTTCCGTTGAGACTATCGGTACCGCAAAGATCCCGCTGGGACCCTCTGCTCCTAATGTAAAGAAGGTCACCGCTATCGGATTCTTAATGGGCGGCGTTATCTCTGTAGCAGTTGTTATCATATCCTTCCTGCTCGATACACGTATCAAGACTGCCGAGGACTTCAAGAAGAGATTCGCCGATGTTCCTGTATTGGCGGAGATACCCGATCTTCAGGCTTGATAGGAGGTGCCGGATATGAGTAACGAAAAAAAGACTAAGACAAAGACCAAAAGAACTTCAAAGCACAAGTATTCGACGCTGCTCGACAAAGAACTGTCCTTCCAGGCTACAGAGGCTTACAAGACGCTCCGTACAAATCTGGTGTTCTCACTTGCCACTAAGGGCAAGAAGGTGATGGCTGTGACCAGCGCCATGCAGCACGAGGGCAAATCTACCCTTTGCGCAAATCTTGCGCTGACATTTGCTCAGATGCAGGCGAGAGTTCTGGTAATAGACGCAGACCTCAGAAAGCCTGTTCAGCACAAGCTGTTCAAGCTGAAGAACAAGGAAGGTCTCTCGACTCTGCTGGCTGGCATGAGCTCCTTCAAGGCAGTAGTCAACGAGGACATCATCCCCGGGCTGGACGTTGTGACCTCGGGTCCTATCCCGCCTAACCCCTCCGAGATGCTCGCTTCCGAGAACATGAAGCAGCTGCTCTCCGAGCTCAGCAATTACTACGACTATATCATAATAGACACCCCGCCGGTAAATGTCGTTACCGACGCGCTGACAATGTCCGATTCCATAGCGGGCGTTGTGCTGGCGGCTATGTCCGGGGTATCCACATATGACGCATATCAGCACGCGCTTGAGGCTATCGAGTTCGCAAAATGCTCCGTGCTCGGTACCGTTATAACCAAGGTGCCTGTATCCAACGGCAAGGGCGGCTACAAGCGCTACGGCAGATACGGTTATTACCGCTACGGCGGCTATGGCTATTACCGCTACGGCGGTTACGGCTACGGCTATGAGACCACCGATCTGAAGAAACCCGACGAAGTATAAGATCACACAAATAGGGCGGCTTTTTGAGCCGCCCTAAACTGATACTGAAAGGAAGAAACCAAATGCTTACCGAAAAAACTCTTGGAAAGATAAGCTTTGCGGCTGATGAAAATGGCGCAGAGCTCCATTCGCTGAAATATGACGGTGAGGAATACCTGTGGCAGTGCGGCAGCGCGTGGAAGAGATACGCGCCGGTGCTGTTCCCGTTCATATGCTCGCCGGAAAGCGGGAAGTACCGCGCCGGCGGCAGGGAATACGCTATGCCCGGCAACCACGGCTTCGCCCGGGACAGCGTCTTTGCAAAGACCGGCGAGACTGATACATCCGTCACCTACGCCCTCTGCTCGGACGACAAGACCCGGGAGTGGTACCCCTATGACTTCCGGCTGGAGATCACCTATGCCCTTGCGGACGGCGGCATAGAGGTGAGACATACCGTGAAGAACACCGGCGACAAGACCATGTACTTCTATCTCGGCGGTCACCCCGCGTTTATCTGCGATATCGAGGCGGGTGACAGCTTCGTGGAGTACGAAAAGCCGGAGACGATAGTCCAGCCGATACCCGGCGGTCAGCGCACGGTGCTGGATAACGAGAGCCGCCTGCCGCTGAACAGAGAGCAGTTTAAGTACGATGTTATCATGAAGGACGCCCCTGCAAGCGGCGCCGTTACGCTCCGCAAGCCGGACGGCGGCTTTGTAAAGCTCAGCTTCCCGGATTCTGAGTGCATAGCCGTGTGGACGGGCACTTCCCCCGAGGCGCAGTTCATCTGCCTCGAGCCCTGGACGAGCGTTCCCGTCTACGCCGACGACGCGACTCCCGACATAGAGAACAAGGCGCATGCAAAGGCTCTTGCGGCGGGCGGGGAATATTCCTACGCATACCGCATAGAGATAGGTAAGGCATAATGCGGGCGGTGGTTCAGCGGGTCACCCGCGCACAGGTGGAGGTAGACGGCGAGGTGATCGGCAGCATCGGCGGCGGACTGCTGGTATTCCTGGGAGCCGGTCACGGTGACAACGACGCCGACTGCGAAAAGCTGGCGGACAAGATCTCTAAGCTCCGCATTTTCTCCGACAGCGAGGGCAAGACCAATCTTTCGGTAAATGACGTGGGCGGGGATATGCTGGTGATATCCCAGTTCACCCTCTACGCCGACTGCTCCCACGGCAACAGACCCAGCTTTATAAACGCGGGTCAGCCGGAGGAAGCGGAGAGGCTGTATGAATATTTCAAGAGCTGCTCGTCAAAGCTTATCAACGGAAGGGTAGAGTGCGGCAGCTTCGGCGCGGATATGAAGGTGTCGCTGCTCAACGACGGACCCTTTACTGTCCTGCTGGAGTGCATGGACGGTAAAATACTGTGATATGCTTACTATTTTGTAATCAAACTGAAATCTAATTTTGGTACAAAAGACATTGACTAAAGAAAAAAAGTGTAGTATAATAGTTTTGTGTAGAAAAGGCTCGAAGGGGGGGACTATGCCCTCGCGACAGCCGCGGCAGCTGTAAGAAAAAAAGATCGGCTGCTATGGATCATGTGAGACAGACATATAGGAGGAAAAAATGAAAAAAGGATTTTTGAAGCCGCTGGCACTGCTTGCTGCGGCTGCGCTGTTCGTTGGCTGCTCGCTTCCCGGCGAGCGCGTCCAGGACGACGATTATCTGCCCGGTTCCTATGATACCGAGCCTGCCCAGGATAATCAGATAATCAACTACGTCTGGGAGCTGGAGCCTTCGATAGCGGCGGAAAACATCATCGTGTTCGACGGCAGTCAGATAGACCCCGACGCCACCGACAAGAGCGATATGTATGAGCGCGTTGCGGTGCTTTCGAGAAGCGGCGTGTACGGGCTGATAGACTACGGCGGGAATATTCTCGTTGAGCCTAATTATAAGTATTATTTCCTAGCTCCCAACGGACAGATCGTGCTTTACAACATTCTTGACGAAAAGGGTGAGGAGCGCGAGTACTGCACCCTCGACGAGGACGGCAAGGTCACCGATCAGTATTACGGCGAGCCCAGTGCGCGTGTGAAGTACTACTACGACGAGGAAAACAAGTCCATTTATTACGCCAGAGAGTCCGAGGACTGGAGCGTCCACAGATATGAGAATAAAAAGACCGTTATCGCCCTCAAGGCTGATGTGCTTGACAACGGCATGAGCATCGAGGTAGTGGATCCCGATCCCGGCACCGAGCGCTACGGAATGGTGAACCAGGACGGCGTCGTGCTGGACTTCGAGTATGAGAGCTTCTATGCTCCTACCTTCAAGGGCGCCGGCATCACGGCTGTGGCACTCAAGAAGGACGGTAAGTGGGGCTACGTTGATTCCAAGGGCAAGGAGATAATCGGCTTCAACTGCGACGAGGTGTTCAGCTCCTACAACGGTGAGCTTACCGACGATCAGAACATGGGTCACCCTTATCTCTATTCCGAGGATTTCGTTCCGGTGAGCATCAATTACTCCTTCGGATACTATAATATGGAAGGTCAGTGCGTTGTAAAGTCCAGCGAGTTCTCGCAGGCGAGACCCGTTCACCACGGCAAGGCGTGGGTCAGCAACGGCAGCGCATGGGGCGTCATCAGATTCGGCGAGGAAGAGGAAGAGGAGACTACCACCACTACCACTACCACTTTTACCTCCAATTCCAGCTCTACTTCGGACAGCTATTATGTTTATACCGATGAGCCGCCTGTTACCTTTACAAAGCCTGTATATACCGATCCCAGCGACAGCGCTACGGATACTGAGACCGATACAGAGCCCTGGACAGATACAGAGCCCTGGACTGATACCGATCCTGTTGACACCGATTCCTGGACAGATACTGACCCTGTAGACACGGATCCTGTGGATACTGAACCTGTTGATCCAGAGCCTGTAGACACAGACGAGTGGACGGATTCCACCTATTGATTTGATACTTTCAAGTGCAGTTCGCCAAGGCGGGCTGCACTTTTTTGGACAAACCGGCGAAAGTGGTATTTGCATTGGGGCGGGAATAGTGCTATAATATGCTATATAGCCGCCGGACTGCGTCGGTTTTAAGGAGCATTGATAATTATGTCTATGGAATTTGGCATTAAAAATGATAAGATAACAAAAGCGCTGCTGAGGACTACTATCGCCAAGGCGCTCGATGATATCAAGCGTGACCCCCAGAGGAGCGTCCGCAATCTTGTAGACTTAGGACTTAATTTTGCCGAGGGCTGCAACCAGCGGGAGATATTCGATATCACTCAGAGATATCTCTCCAACGAGGACAGCGCATACTACCGTCTGGCGGAGAACATCGTCAGCGAGATAGACCACCGCAAGCTGATAACCTTCGGTATGAATTTCGGCTACAACGGCTGCACCAGCGGCGCTAGAGTGCTGAGGGAAAAGTGCAGCGAGCTGGGCATACATATACCCTTCCTGCTGATATTCACTATAGACGACAGCGAGGATTCGCTCACTCCCGAGGATATAAAGAGCGCCGTCCGGCAGGGCATGGAGCTGGGTATCTACATCTACGCTCTGATATGCGCCACCGACAAGTATCCCGAGCTGCTGGAGATAGCGGGGCAGTTCTCAGAGTGCGCCTTTATGTATTTCGTCAACCCCCGCCGGCTTACCCGCGAGACTATCAGCCGCGTCAGCGAGCTTGAGAACATCGTGACCTCCGTCCGCTGCGACGGCGAGACAGACGCCTGTCTTGAGGCGGTGACCGCCATGCGCGCGCAGGGCTGTATCACCGTAGTCCACTACGAGTACTCGCCGGCTTCGATAAACGCTATCCTTTCAAACAGCATAACCGATCAGTTCTCCGAAACGGGCGCTATCGCCGGTATACTCTACGCCTCCCCGGACACCGACGCGGCGGCGCAGGAGATAGTGGCGAATTATGCTTCCGAGATAGTCCGCAGTCAGCAGTATCCCTTCTTTATGTTCGAGTCAAAGCTGTACCTCACACGGATAGAGAAGATGTTCTCGAACGTTGAGTGCTTCGTGCATTTCAAGAGCGGCGGAAAGGCATACTACTCCGCCCGGCAGATAGAGGTAAAGGACGCCACGCTGCGCAGCGGCACGCTGGTAGATGTTCTGAGAGGACTGCCGTACTGATAAACGTAATACTAATCCCTAAAAGAACAGCAGACAAATCTCGGCACTGACGGCTCATCACTCGTCGTCAAGCTCCCTTGCAGGGCTAAACAATGACCCCCGGTCGGATAAGAAAGATACTCATATAGAAGTTTTAAGCCATAGTATTTCTGATTTACAGTCAGAAGTACTATGGCGTTTTTATTGACAATGCATAGATGACGTGCTATAATAGTAACTAATATAAATCG
Organism: uncultured Ruminococcus sp.; assembly: GCA_902766335.1. Classification (GTDB taxonomy): domain Bacteria; phylum Bacillota; class Clostridia; order Oscillospirales; family Ruminococcaceae; genus YE71. The sequence continues at coordinate 19,430 of CACXDI010000159.1, forward strand.
AGATTTAGTGGAGGAGTACAAAAAATGGAAAAAAGTGAAATTATTAAAAGGGTTGCACCATGTTCTTTAATGTGCCACACTTGTTCGGCATATAATGATGGTGTAATTTGTATGTCGGCTAAAACATTATTAAATTATTTAGAGGGTATAAAAGAATTTTATGAGGTACATATGCCCGATGCCGTAGAAGGCTATAACAACTTTGAGGGAGTACTTAGCATATATGGGGGCGCTCCTTGTTCGGGCTGCCGCAGCACAGAGCATAATGGTTGCAGCATCAAAGGGTGTTTTTTGCTTGAGTGTACAAAGAACCATGGAGTTGATTTTTGTGGGGAGTGCAATGAGTTCCCATGTAAAAAAACGCAAGGATTGTTTGAAGAAATAGTATACAGGCAGTGGCTGGAAGGAAATCAACAAATTAGAGAATACGGTATAGAGGCATTTTGGAAAAATAATTCCGAAAATCCACATTATAAACCGTATAAAAAGTAATTAAAATTCTGATTTATCTTATCAACTGTATAAAATATATTGCCCCGAAGCACTTTGAAGTGCTTCGGGGCAAAACTTCTATATGGGTATTCGTCATAAGACCGGGGGCTTTTTGTGTGTTTCAGACGATAACGCTGCTTATCTGCCGGTATTTGTAGATTTCCTCCATAGGGTCTCTGCCCTTTGCCTCGAAAAGCTGCGAAATGGTCACCAGCTGGTAGCCCTGCTTTTGCAGCTCGGGGATTATGGTGTCCAGCGCTTCGACGGTCTTCTGGTTGCCCTGAGCGTCGTGGAGGAGTATCACCGCGCCATCGGCTGCCTGGGAAAGCACGCCGTCGATACGCTGCTCGACGGAAACGCTGTCGTCCCAGTCGTTGCAGCCGAAGCCTGAGATAAAGCACTTGTCTATGTTCTCGAACATATCGGTGTTGGCGGCGAGGTAGGGCGCCCGGAAGAACTTCGGCACCTCGCCGGTGAGGTCTTCGATCTTCCTGTCGGTCTCCTCCACCTCGGCGGTGAAGTCCCCGACGGTCATGGTGGTGAAGTTTGCGTGGGTGAGCGAGTGGTTCTCGATGTCGCAGCCCATGCTGTAGGCTCGCTTTACCACCTCGCCTGTCTCGTCGCTGATGTTGCTGCCGATAAGGAAAAAGGAGCCTGCCGCGTCGTATTTTTCAAGCACATCCAGCACCTGCGGCGTTGTCACCAGATTCGGGCCGTCATCGAAGGTCAGCGCGATGACCGGTTTTTCGGGATCGTATTCGCGTATCCTGCGCTGGAGGGGTTCGGCGGTGGTCTCGGCGGCGGTTGTAGTGGTCTCGGCGGCTGTGCCGGAGCTCTCGGACTTGCTGCCGGCAGAGCAGCCCGAAAGCAGGATCACTCCCGCTATCAGAGCCGCGGCTGCCGAACTTAAAGGTTTTCTTGTCATTTCATATCACCTGTCTGTAAAAAATTGCAGAAAAAGCTGCTTCGATATTTATTTTAACATACTTTTGCGAAATTTTCAATAATTTTTTATTGCATAGTGTTAAAAATCTATTCCCGACAAAGCCTGTCAGGTTAAATTTTTCGTATTGTTTTTGGCAAGAATGGCGGTGAGGGATAAGATGTATTGTTCTTTGGGTGATTTTGACGAAAAAAACGGACAGTTTATCCCTTGCGAGCTTTTCCGACAAGCGGCCGGGGGGCTAAATATGCGATATTCTATCACAAGATGTACAATATTTTGCGTTCATTTACCCCGATGTGACACTTTTGTTGCATAAAAATGACTGTTCAGACACAAGACAGCGCTTTAGTGGCGAAAACGATTAAAATGTGTAATCCTACAAAAAACAGAGGTTAATATTGTAGTATTTGAACATTGAATACGTTTTCTATTTGTACATAAGTGTGAAAATTACCTACACTACGAAACTATTTGCGATATCAAAGGTGATAAAAGTGCGTTGTGGCTGTGACAGAGGTGACGATTATTACAAAACGATTTCAAAAGAGGATTTTTTGTTGTGATTATGCACAAACCTAAAGTTGAAAATTAGTGCAATGCTCCATATTTTATTACATTACGGAAGAAAATTTGCAAAAACACTTGAAATTCTCGAAAATATATTGTACAATTTAGTCAATGCATAACAGAGCGTATGAATCGCTCACGCCGCTCCGGCGATGGGCGACTCCCATTCCAAAAGAGCAGCGAAAACGTTTTAAATAAGACGGCTGCTTGGAAGGGGTGAGTACGATGGTTTCATTAAAAGATATATCGGCTCGCTGTAATGTGTCGGTGGCGACGGTCAGCAAGGCGCTCAACGATCATAAGGACGTTAGCGCGGCTACCAAGGAGCGCATCATTAAGACCGCTAAGGAGATGGGGTACTTCCCGAACTCCCAGGCAAGGGCGCTCAAGACGAACCGCACATTCAATCTTGGCGTGATGTTCACCGATGAGGCGGGCAGGGGACTTACTCATGAGTTCTTCGCTAAGGTGCTCAACAGCTTTAAGACTGAGGCTGAGGGGCTGGGGTACGATATAACATTTATCAATAAGAATATCGGCGGAAAGCATATGTCTACATATGAGCATTGCAGATACAGAAATGTTGACGGCATCGCGATGATATGCACCGACTTTTCTGATCCCGATGTTTACGAAGTCGTTAACGGAGATCTTCCGCTGGTGACTATCGACCACGTATTTGAATGCCGCTCGGCGGTGGTCTCGAATAATGAGACGGGTATCGAGGAGCTTATCGAATACGTTTACGGTATGGGGCATCGCTCGATAGCGTTCATTCAGGGCAAGAGATCGGCGGTCATGGAACGCAGGCTAAACGGTTTCGTGAGGGCTTGCAGGAACCGCGGGATAGAGATCGGGCCGAACAGGATGCTTACCGGTGAGTATCACAGTCCGCAGATAACTTATGAGCTTACAAAAAAGCTGCTGGAAAGCGGCAGCAGACCTACCTGCATTTTTATGCCGGATGATTATTCGGCGATAGGCGGGTACAACGCGATAAAGGATAAGGGTCTCAGGATCCCGGAGGATATATCGGTGGTGGGCTACGACGGCATCGCTTATTCCGAGTTTCTCTCTCCGATGCTTACAAGCTACAAGCAGAATACCGCACAGATCGGTTCGCTGGCGGCTAAGAAGCTGATATCCCACATCGAAAGCCCGGCAACGACGCTCACTGAGGTGATAACCGTTGACGGCAGCATACAGACCGGGGCGTCTGTGGCTAACATTTTATAATGGCATTAACGCAGAGCATTCGGCTTTGCGAATAAAATATCTTTAATGCAAATTTAAGGAGGAAATTTATTATGGCACAGCTTAAGAGAATCCTTGCAGGCGCTATGGCACTCTGCATGGCAGGCGCAGTATTCACCGCTTGCGGCGACAAGACTTCTGACGACGACAAGGGCGGCAGCAACGGCAAGACCACCCTGAAGGACGTAGAGCCCGCAAAGGCAGAGGATCTCGTTAACACCGGTAAGAAGTACAACATCTATGTATGGAACACCGAGTTCAAGGAGAGATTTGAGAAGTACTACTGGGATCAGAGAGACGAAGCTCTCTGGGACGGCGTAGAGGTTAACTGGGTTACCAATCCTAACGATGACAACAACTATCAGACCAAGCTCGATGAGGCTATCAAGGGCCAGAACGACGCTGCTGATGACGATAAGATCGATATGTTCCTCGTTGAGGCTGACTACGCTATGAAGTATGTTAACTCCGATGCTCCTCTGGATGTTATCGGTGAGGTAGGTCTGACCAAGGATGATCTCGCAAATCAGTACAAGTATACTCAGGACGTTATGACCGATTCTTCCGGCACACTGAAGGGTGTTTCCTGGCAGGCTACTCCCGGTCTGTTCATGTACAATACAGAGTATGCTAAGCAGGTTCTCGGCACCGATGATCCCGAAGAGGTTCAGAAGGCTGTTGCTGACTGGGATAAGTTCGCTGAGACTGCTCAGAAGATGAAGGACGCTGGCATCTTCATGGTATCCGGTTACGATGATACATACAGATGCTTCTCCAACAACGTATCTGCTCCTTGGGTAACCGATGGCAAGATCACTATTGATCCTCAGATCCAGAAGTGGGCTGAGCAGACCAAGGAATACACCGACAAGGGCTTCAACAACGGTACCTCCCTCTGGGATGAGAACTGGGTTGCTGGTCAGAAGATCGACGGTAAGGTATTCGGTTACTTCTATTCTACTTGGGGCATTCCTTTCTGCCTGCTGCCTAACACTCTGGACGATCCTGAGGGTGAGCAGAAGGAAGGCAACGGCGGTTATGGTAAGTGGAAGGCTTGCGCTGGTCCTCAGTCTTACTTCTGGGGCGGCACATGGATCTGCGGCGCTTATGGTTCCGACAACATCGCTATCACCCGTGATATCATGCTGAAGATGACCTGCGACACTGCTACCATGAAGTCTATCACCGAGAACGAGCAGGACTACACCAACAACAAGGCTGCTATCAAGGAGCTTATCGACGGCGGTTACACCAACCCCTTCCTTGGCGGTCAGGATCACCTCTCTCTGCTGAGCGACGCTGCTGATAAGATCGATCTGTCCAACAAGATCTCTGCTTATGACCAGGGCTGCAACGAGGAGTTCCAGAAGGCTATGAAGGACTACTTCCAGGGCAACGCTACTTATGACGAGGCTCTCGCTACCTTCAAGACCAACATCACCACCAAGTACGGCGACCTCACTATGGACTAATAAGATCCCTTGAGATCTGAGTATAATCAGTAATAGAGCGGGGGACTGGGGAGATCCTCAGCCCCCCTCTTTTACTATTATTATGTGCGAAAATATTAAATTGTAGGTGACTTTTCATGAAAAAGGGTATCAGCTACGCAAAATGGGGTTACATATTCCTGATCCCGTTCTTCGTAGTTTATTTCATTTTCTCTCTGGTGCCTATCTTGGAGACCTTCGGTTACAGCTTCCTTGATTACGTAGTAAGTCAGGGTCAGGCTGCAAGTATCCGTAATCCTTCCGGTGGTGCTGATAATATCATCAACAACGGTTTCTGCGGATTCAAGAATTACGCCGACGTACTGAAGAGCGACGGTATTTTTACTCTTTCCTTTAAGAATACCACTATACTCTGGCTGATCGGATTTATCCCTCAGATCATAGTTTCGCTGCTTTTAGCGTCCTGGTTCACCGATATCCGTCTCAAGCTCAAGGCTCAGGGCTTCTTTAAGACTGTAATGTATATGCCCAACGTTATCATGGCGTCGGCTATCTCCCTGCTGTTCTTCTCGCTGTTCATCAAGAACGGTGCTATAGACACCATGCTGGGACACCCCGATATGCTTAATAACGTCACCGGTGCTAGAATAGTTGTCGGACTCATCAACTTCCTGATGTGGTACGGTAATACAACTATCCTGCTGATGGCGGCTATGATGGGTATAGATACTTCGCTTTACGAGGCTGCACAGATAGACGGTGCCAACCCGACACAGGTCTTCTGGCAGATCACTATCCCGCTTATCAAGCCTATCCTGGCTTTCGTTATCGTAACTTCTATGATAGGCGGTCTGCAGATGTACGACGTACCTTACCTCATCGGTGGTACTGCCGGTAACCCTGTAGGCGTTCTGAAGACTATGGTATCTCAGATCCAGCTCGGTAAGAACTCCTCTGTTGGTGCTGTATCTGCACTTTCTATTCTGATATTCATTGTTTCTGCGATCCTGGGCTTCATCACTCTGAAGCTTATGGATGACAAGAGCGTGAAGAGTATGTACGACAAGAAGAAGCAGCCTAAGAAGATCAACATGGCTACTTCTAAGAAGTGATCAAAGGAGGTTTGACAAATGGCACGAATTGAAGGCATGGCGGGCGAAACCGACAGCCAGACCAGATTATTGGTGCGCAGGATCGTTGCTTACGTTGTTCTTTGCTTCCTGGTGTTCATTTCTCTTCTGCCTTTCTATCTGCTGCTTATAAATGCAACGAGAGGTAAGACTCAGTCAGGTCTGAAGGTCATTCCTGAAGGTCTGCTGCTGAGAAACTTTAGGAACGTATTCAGTGAAAACTTCAAGACAAATTACGGCAGCTTTATAAGAGCCTTTGGAAACAGCATATTCGTTTCCTTCTTTACTACCGTTCTTTCGGTATACTTCTCGGCTCTTACTGCTTATGCGATCCACGTTTACGATTTCAGACTGAAGAAGCCAATCCACACCTTCATTCTTATCATAATGATGGTTCCTACCCAGGCTTCCGCTATCGGTCTGTACAGAATGTTAAAGGGCTTCGGTCTTACCGACAGCTTTATCCCGCTGATCATACCCGGTATTGCAGCTCCCGCTGTATACTTCTTCATGATCCAGTACATGGCTTCCGCGCTTCCTCTTGAGATAGTTGAGGCGGCTAGAATGGACGGCTGCGGCGAATACCGCACCTTTAACACGATAGTTCTTCCTATCCTCAAGCCCGCGCTGGCGGTTCAGGCGATATTCGGCTTCGTTGCAAGCTGGAACAACCTGTTCCTTCCCCAGATGCTGCTTGACAAGCAGGAGATGAAGACTATCCCCGTACTGCTGCAAATGATAAAGGCAAACATCGCGTCCAACCCGATGACTGCCGATACGGGACTTATGAATATGTTCATGGTTCTCGCTATCCTGCCTGTTGTAGTAGTTTACCTGCTGCTCTCCAAGAACATCGTCGGCGGTGTATCCCTCGGTGCTGTTAAGGGCTAAGGTACAATTTAACTTATGCGATTTACAGAAGCTATGCTTTAATAAATCCTGACAAAAGATCCGGCGTGTGAATGCACGTCGGTTCTTTTTGTATAATACTGATCCCTAAAAGAACAGCAGATAAATCTTTTAGGGATTAGTATAAAAAAAGCCCGTGAACATTTCTGCTCACGGGCTGGAATTATTTGTGCCAGTTTGTATTCATAAACTCAACTCTTGTGGTGAGCCATTCGGCGAGGTAGTCGGCACATTCGCGCTGGGTCTTGCACTGTGCCGAGCGCGGGCAGAGCTCGTTTCCCGCCATGTTGTTTATGATGTTGTTCCACTTGCCGTAGTTGCGGTCAAAGGCTTCTGCCCCGCGCTCCGAGTCGGAGGTGATGTTTTCTATAGCGGCGGTGAATACTCCGGCGTCATAGACCGCCGTCCAGCGCTCGCGGATCAAGTCCTGATACCAGTCCTCGTACATCAGCACCGTAAGCCACGGATTGCAGGTCTTGTACTGATCGTTGACATCCGAGAGGATATTCGCCGCGTAGAAGCCCTCGCCGCTTGCGCAGCGGTTTTTATTTCCGAAGGCTGAGTCGAAATCCCAGGGAGCCTCGAAGGTGAGCCTTCCGTCGCCATTCTCGCCGAAGTCGGCGTCCATAAAGAAGCTTGACCAGTAAAGGTCAGCGTCGCAGGCAAGCTCGCTGAGGATATAGGCGTCGGCAAGTGAACGGACGTCCACCACCTTCTCCACCGCCTGCTGAGGTGTGATATCGTCGGCCTTGGTTATCTCGCTGTAGTCGGCGCTGAATACGTATGCGGTGTCGTTGTAGGCAGCCTCGTACATTATTGTGTAGACGTTATTGACGTAGGAGGCGATGAAATCATGCTGCTCCCGGGAGTAGATGTCGCTCTTTATCGACATACCCACATCGTCCTGCCCGCCCCGCAGAGGGGTTATCGTCTTGCCGCTTCCGTCCTTGCCGTCGTAGGGCGTGAGCGGCGCGTTGGAGTCATAGTTTACGTAGAAGCTGTTCAGCTCCTCCTCGGTGTAGTAGTAGCCGTCAAATTCGAGGAAATACCCGATGTCGGTGCCGGTGTAATCCTTCTCCGGCTCGGTGATGTCTATGCGGTGCTTGTTGACCTGCTGCTGCTCCGCGAGAAGATAGACGCCCCAGTAATTGCCGTTTATCGTGACCTCCACAAGCTCGCAGTCGGAGCTGTACAAGCCGTCATCGCCGAGAAGCGTTTTCGAGATGTCAAACGCCGTTTTGTCCCGGAGCATCGAGCCGTCCTTGTAGCAGGCGAGCAGCACCCAGTTTTTCAGCTTTTCCCCGCCGTTCAGATCAGGCAGGCTCTGCTTTTCACTGAATTTTATCCTCAGCGGCTTTTTGTTGTAGGTGGTAGTCCAGTTGCCCCGCACCTTCACGTCGGCGTCGGCGGCGTCGATCACGTTTGTGCCGTCCGGCTGTGTGAGCGACACAGTGCAGGCTTCATAGTAGGGCTCCGGCACGTTTTTGTATGAGGGATCCCATTGTGCAGAGATCTCCGAAACGTGCTTTGCCACCGGCTTGGTCACGAAGTCCATGACCTTTTTGCTCTGATCCTTGGTGACGATCTCGATAAGCGGCAGATCGTCATATTCAGAGATGTCCGGCTTGCCGGCGGAGTCCTTGCTCTTAGTCTTATCCGCAGACTCCGCCGCAGAGGGTGCGGAGCCGTTGTCTTTAGCCGGAGAGCTTTCGCTGCCGGTGCTGTCAGCGCAGCCGGCGAGCAGCAATACCGCGGCTATCACCGCCGAGGCTTTTTTTATTCGTATCATTATCATTGTCTCCTGTCTGTTTTATTGCTCCCCAATTAAACCTTGCCGGAAAGGCGCAGGCAAAAATAAAAAATATCAAGGCGTAAAAGCGCAGTTGGGCTGACGCCCTGCAAGGGA
>CACXDI010000160.1 GCA_902766335.1 uncultured Ruminococcus sp.
ACGCCGCTGCTTGCATACGTTTCCACAAATACAATCTTCTCGGTGTTTGCGGAGTTAACAAGACTGGTGTTTCGGGTTATCAGAATACCAAAGCACCCGCTGTTGTTATCGTAGCCGTTATAATGCAGACACACAAGCATAGCGTTTGTCGCTTTGTATATGGTGTATGTGGTTGTCGCCGACGCCATTGTTGTACGCTCAAGCAGATCGGTACTACCTTTTACTATGTTCAACTGTGTAGAGGAATACTGCGAGATCGTCACCGTCCCCCATGTTACCGAGTGGTTTGTGCTAGTCGTGTCCTCGGTGTCAAACTCCCAGTTAGCCGCCATAGCGTCAATGAGATCATTTGCGGATGTCGCCGCACCGGAAATTACTTCAAATGCCATTTTTCATCTCTCCTTTACTGTGTTATTTCGCCCTGGGCTGATTCTGACGTACCTACCGCCGCGATAGAAGCTACGCCGGCGGTGACGGAGCCGCTTTTCAGCTCGGTCTCGCCGAGGTACTGCGTCACCTTGCTGCCGTCCACCACGGTGTAGAGGGTGATAGGCGATTTTGTGGCGAGCGCTTCGTACTGGGCGGCGGTGAGGAGGGAAAAGCTCATGTCTCCCAGCCTGTTCGACAGCGAGGCTATGCCGTAGCCGAGACTAGAGCTTGCAGATATAATGTTTCTCTGAAGTTCTTCGTCCGCTGCCTGGAGCGCTGTTATCGCCGAGCCGTGCGCCGCTATCTCTGTGACAAAGGCGTTGTACTCGCTGACCGATTCCAGCGCCTCGTCCCCCACCGGCATGGGCGTGATGATGAGCCTTGCGGGAACTGTGGATATCAACTCCTCGTCTGCGCCGAAAAGCAGAAAGTCTGCCTTGCCCTCGCCCGCCGCCGTAAGGCTCTGCGCCGACAGCGGATAGAGCGCCGTACCGCCCTGCTCAACGGTGCCGTCGTTTACCGTGACCGTGCCGTCCGGCTTCTGCACACGTATCTCGGTGTGTGCTGCCGCCGCGGCGGAAAAGGGCTTGCCTGCAAACAGGAACCTCACCCTCACGAACCGCGAATCCTCGTCTCCCTGCTTGGCAAACAGCAGCGCGGGAGCATTCCCGCAGGACAGCTCGGCGGTCAATTCGGTTATTCCGTTCATAATGTTTAACTTCACACCTTTCTGTAAAAAAACCGTTCCTTCACCTATTATCATATCCGAAAAAACGCCGTCTGTAAATTCGCAGAGAGCATGATTTTTTTTCGGCGCCGGCAGACGGGTGTTGCACGCGGGGACGGTTTTTGCATAAAAATATCCCGGAACGCGGGTGATCTTCCGTGTTCCGGGATAATAATGGGTGATATTCAATTAAAATCTGTCCGTCAAAGCGACTAGCCCAGCCATATGAAATTCTGATCCTCGTTGAGGAAATCCACGTTGTAGCAGAGCAGCACTCTGTTTATGCCGTTTTCCTTGACGATGTCGCTCACCAGACCGGTGTGGTAGTATCTCAGGTCAACTACATACACCTCTGAGAACCTGTCCGCAAGGAAGGGTATAAGCGAGTTGGCGTAGGAGTCCTTGATGACCAGTATCTTCGGTTTTTTGTCGCCTTCGGGATCATTTGTCCGGCGTATCTTGATCTGCGCGAAGTTTCCGCCGAAGAAGGAAGCGTACTTGTCCTTCTTTTTGAGGAAGCTCTCGTCCACCATGGAGTAGACGTACTTGTTCTCCGCTATGTAGTAGACCTCGTACTGTCCGGCGTTGTTGACGTAGTAGCTGAACTCGTCCGGCTGGATGAACTGCGCGGGAGCCTTGGAATACAGCGTCCCGTAGAAGTCGCTCACCTTGTTGAGGGTGTACAGCTCGTCGGTAGGCTCCATGCCTATGCTTGCAAGCCAGCCGTCGCAGGCGGCACGGGCAGCACCCGCCGTCCAGTGGTGGTCGGTCTTGTAGTAGGTGTTGACATTCTTGTTGGTCTGCAAGTCGCAGAGCAGGTCATAGGGGTCATACATTGTGACCTTGGGGCTGAGCTCGGACTTCACCCGCTCGGCAGTCTGCCGCTGGTCGTCTGTAAGAGCGCCCGCGGGGAGCCTGTCGGCATTGACGCATACGCTGTTGGGAACCAGCATAAAGTCTACCGGCACATTGACAGCCTCCGCAAAGTCATTGATACAGCCCACGTTCTTGTCAATAAGGGGAGCGTTCTCGCTGTATTTTTGCAGCAGGAAACCGCCCTTCGAGAAATACACTCCGTTCTGATAGGTCTTGCCGGAGAAGTAATCGCATTCGGTCTTGACCGACATCATGGTGTCCTTCATGAATATCTGATCGGACATATATTCCTCCAGCTTGTCCATAAAGGTCTTTTCGCCCTTCTTGACGAATATTTCCGACAGTGAAAGCTCAGGCTTCTGTGCCAGCATCCTGTTTTCCATTTCGGAAAACTCCCTGTCCTTAGAGAACAGCGTCCCCAGGCAGAACAGCCCGATGAAGCCGACGAACAGCACCGTCAATATTATACAGGCAGCAGCAGAGCGCTTGATATCCTTTTTTATCATATCTCCGTCGCCTCCTTAAAATCTGAAATACAAAAACGGGTTGAAGGCGCTGGAAGCCAGATACGCTGCCGAGAAAAACAGCATAGCCGCCGTGCAGAGCGGCTCTATCACCAGCTGGTACACGCCCTCGCACTTTCTGTTGAGCGTCCTGCCCAGCTTGAACATCACCGGCGTGGAGCCGAGGGTGAGTATCGCGATGAGCGGCAGATACTGCATGAGCCAGCTGCCTGTCTGAGCGCTCCAGGCGGGAAGTCCGCCGGCGCCGAACATACGCTTTAAGTTGAGTATAAGCTGCGGGGTCTCCTCGTAGGCGAATATCTCCCAGCCCATGACGATAAGGAACAGCGCGTAGATGTGCTGCACCGCCGAGGGCAGCTTGTCCAGCAGCTTTTTGAGCAGCAGCTTTTCCACCAGCAGCCCTATGCCGAAGTAGAGACCCCACATAAGGAAGTTCCAGTTCGCGCCGTGCCAGAAGCCGGTCAGGCACCATACTATCAGTATGTTAAGGCACTGTCTTGCCTTGCCCTTGCGGTTGCCGCCCAGGGGGATGTATACATAATCCCTGAACCATGAGGACAGCGACATATGCCAGCGCCGCCAGAACTCTGTCACAGACTTGGAAATGTAGGGGTAGTCGAAGTTCTCAAGGAACTCAAAGCCCAGCATTCTGCCCATGCCGATCGCCATGTCCGAGTATCCGCTGAAGTCGAAGTATATCTGGAAGGTGTATGCGATAGCTGCAAGCCACACCGCCGCCACGCTGAGATCCTTCTCGGGCGCGGCGTTTATCTCGTTGAAAAGCACATATATATTGTTTGCCAGCAGAGCTTTTTTTGCAAGCCCCACCGCGAACCTCTTGGCGCCGGAGGCGAACTGCTGCATATTCAGCTTTCTGCTGACAAGCTGCCGCTCGATGTCCTTGTATCTTACGATAGGCCCCGCCACCAGCTGCGGGAACAGCGCCACGTAAGTGCCCAGAGTGATGAAATTGCGCTGCGGCTTCACCTCGCCGCGGTATACGTCGATGACGTAGGAAAGCGACTGGAAGCTGTAGAATGAAATGCCTATAGGCAGAGCCAGCCCCGGCAGCTTTATCTGCGAGCCGGCGACGGCGTTTATGTTTGTCACAAAGAAATCGGTGTACTTAAAGAAAAGCAGCAGCCCGATGTTCCAGACAACGGCTATAAGGGTGGCAAGCTTTGCCCTGCCGGTGCCGTATTTCTTTCTGTCCGCGAACAGTCCCGTGAAGTATGCCGCCGTGATAGACGCCAGCATGAGCAGGATATATCTCGGCTCGCCCCAGGCGTAAAAGAACAGGCTGACAATAAACAGCACCAGGTTCTTGAATCTCTGCGGCACTAAAAAGTACAGCAGAAACACCGCCGGGATAAAGGCGAACAGAAAGACCATGCTTGAGAAAACCATCAGCCAATGATCTCCTTAGCCTTGGCATTGTCGTTGCTGAGGCACATATATACCGAATTGCCATGTGTTATGAGCACGGGATCGTTGAGCTTGGGCAGCTCGTCGGGGTTGTAGTCCTCGACTGCCTTCTTCTGAGCCTCGATGCGGGCTTCGAGAGCAGACTTTATCTCTCCCGCTGCCGCCTCGTCAACGGCGTCAAAGCAGGCGATCTCCTCAACGGTGGCAACGCCGCCCACATACACCTTTCCGGAGGTGTACTTGTCCTGAGCTATGCCGTAGAGCTTCTCCACCATTTCGGGCGCGATCTCGTTCAGCTGGTCAACGTAGGTGATGCCGTTGAACAGCTCGTCGGAATACCTTGAGGCTTCCATTCTCGCCTCGCCGGTGTCGCCGCCGTTTGCGTCTGCCGCGGTAGTCTGAGCGGGAGCGTCGGTGGCTGCCGGCTCGGAGCTGTCATTGGAATCGCCGCCGCAGCCGCAAAGGCATACGGAAGCCGCGATAGTCAGCGCGAGAGCTGCGCTTACAAGCTTGATCTTTTTCATTTTAATTCTTTCCTTTCCTAAAAAAGTTACATTGTTATCAGTATTCGGGTGTCTCCTCGGGCGGTGCGGTGGTCTCCTCCGGGATATCGGGGATCACCACGTCCGGAAGATCGGGAGGTATCACCTCAGGCGGCAGCTCTCCCGGCTGTGCAGGCTCCGACGGAGTTGACGGGGTCTGTGGCTGGGGGCTGTAGTCCTCCGGCATGGGGCGCACAGGCCCGCCGGGGGGCGCGTAGAACGCTAACATATCCATCCATTCCTTGCAGTATGCCGCGGACATATGTATCCCGTCTGAGGAAGCGTCCTTTGCGAGCATACCGTTCTCGCACTTGAACATCGGATTGATATTTACATAAACGCTCCCGGTGTCGTTTGCGATAGGTCTCACATAGCTCCGGTTGAAGTCGTCTATATTCTCGTTGGTAAACTTGTGGTTGGTGTTGAGCGCGTACTTGCTCACCGGCAGCACCGACTCCACGTATATGACCGCCCCGGGCTGAGCAGCCTTTATCTGCCGGATAAGATCGGTATAGCCGTCATAGAACTGACTGTAATCTATCCAGCCGCCCATTTCGTTTATGCCGAAAAGTATGTATATCCGCCCGTAGGACTTCTTGTCCATCATATCCATGACGGTGTAGAGCCCGTCCTCGTCAACGCCGTCGGAATCGCTCACTGCCGCCGTCCTGCCGTCCTCGGTCAGGAATCTCTTGGTGAACACCATCTTGACGTTAAGTCCGGCATAGGCGTAGAAGTCGGGAGCCACCTTTCCGCCGAACAGCGAAAGTCCCACCGTCTGGGAGGCTCCTATAAAGCAGGCGTCGGAGAAATCGTCGCCGTCCGCCGCTCCCAGATAGGGCTGCTCCCGCCTTACGTCCGGTATCTCCGGCTCCGGCTCGGTAGTGGTGGTAGTTTCCTCGGTGGTCTCTGCCTCAGTAGTCGTGGTCTTTTTCTTCTTTTTCTTTGTCTGCTCTGTCTCGGCGGTGGTCTCTGCCGCGCTTTCCTCCGACTCGCTGTCGGCAAGGCTCTCCAGCTCCGTGTCAGCGTCCACAGCCTCCGGGTAAGGGGAGGTCACGGGTCTGGTATTGAGCTGTATCTCGTGCTTTCCGCAACCTGCCATAGACAACGCAAGTACTGCCGCCGCAGCAGCGCACATTATTCTTGAGCCTGATATGCGTTTATTCATCATATACCATTCCGTCGTTATTTTCGTAAGTGTAGTCGTAGTCTTCCTCCGTGTAGGTGTCCTGCTGTGTGCCGTCGTCGTAATCTACGTTGCCGTTGCCGTCAACCACGCCGTCGTCGTCCTGTTCAGCCTGATATCCGTCGGGGTCTACGAATCCGTATTCGCCCTCGGCTTCATCGTCCTCCTCAGCCTGTGCGGCAGCGTTTTCCTCCGCAGCCTGCTGCTGCTCTGCTATCTTAGCCGCAGCGTCGGCGTCCTGGGGAGCGAGGTATGCGAGCAGGTCTATCCATTCAAGGCAGTACTCGCGGACAAAGTGTATGCCGTCCGCAGCCGCGTCCTCGGGGAGACTGCCGGAAGCGTCCTTGAAGTAGCTGTTGACGTCGAGATAATTAGTGCCGGTCTGTTCCGCTACCTGCTTTACGTAATTGTTGAAGGAATCTATATTATCGTTGGTGAACACCTCGTTGGTCTCAGTTGCCTTGTGGGAAACGGGCAGCACCGACTCGATGTAGATATCCGCGTCAGGCTGAGCCGCCTTGACGGAGTTTACCAGATCTACATACTGGGTGACGAAATTTTCGGGGTAGGGCCAGCCCAGCTCGTTTATGCCGAACATGATGAATATTCTCTTGTAGGGCTTCTGCGAAGCGCCGTCTATCACGGTGCCCATGTTGCCGTTGTCGAGGGTCACGAAAGCGTCGGAGGAAGCGGTGCTGATGTTGAGTCCCTGGGAAGCGTAGAAATCAGCCTTAGCCTTGTCGCTGTTCATCTCAAGACCCACAGTGCGGGAGTCGCCGATGAAGCAGGCGTCGGAGAAATCGTCCTTCATAGCCGCGCCCTCGTAGGGCTTGTCGGTCTTTTCCGCTTCGGAGCTGTCATCGTACTGTATGGCGATAGTCTGAGAGTCGGCGGCGTCAGCGAGCGAGCTGTCTGCCGAGGGCACCTTGTCCACCTTGGAGCTTACAGATGTGTCAGCCTTCTTGGCGGATTTCCTGAAATTGATGTTAAGCCCGTTCTTTCTGCCGGTGACTGCCGTATTTATCAGCCAGGTCAGCACGAACACTATCATGATAACGCTCGCTACCGATATCACACCCTGCTGTATTTTCAGTCTTTTCTGCTTGTCATTCTGCATATTATCATATCCTTTCGGCGTTTGAAGCAATAATATCATACATAGTTATATCATACCACATTTCAGGCTTAAAATCAAGTGTTAATCTTTAAAAAATAGTGTTTCATGCCTGTGAAGTGTTGTTAAAAACGTACTAAAAAATGGCGGCTCCGCCCAGAAATGGACGGAGCCGCCGGTATTTGGAAGCTGACAGCGCGGGGTAATGCGCCGCCGTTTGGGGTTGTTTTAGCCCTTGTACTCGGTGCCGTAGTAGCAAGCCTTGTAGATCTCCTTCAGCTCCTCGATGAGCGGGAAGCGGGGATTTGCACCGGTGCACTGATCGTCGAATGCGTCCTCGGACATCTGATCCAGGGTGGCGAGGAAGTCCTCCTCGGAGATGCCGTAGTCTGCGATAGTCTTCTTGCAGCCGACTCTCTCCTTGAGCTCCTCGATCATGTCGATAAGACCGTTGAACACAGCCTTGTCGTCCTTGCCCTGAATACCCAGATAGCGTCCGATCTCGGCGTATCTTTCGAGGGTGTGAGGGTGAGTGTACTGCGAGAATGTGCCCATTTTGGTGGGTACAGGGTTGGCGTTGAATCTCATGACGTTGGTGATGACCAGAGCGCAGCAGATGCCGTGGGGCAGGTGGTGGTAAGCGCCCAGCTTGTGAGCCAGCGAGTGACCGATACCCAGGAATGCGTTGGCGAATGCCATACCAGCCATGGTAGCGGCGTGAGCCATGTTCTCTCTCTCTCTTACGGCAGTCTGTCCGTTGTCTACGCACTCGGGCAGGTTGTCGAAGGTCATCTTTATAGATCTCAGTGCTATGCCGTCGGTGAAGTCGGTAGCCATTACAGATGCGTAAGCCTCAAGCGAGTGTACCAGGCAGTCGAGACCCGAAGCGGCGGTGAGACCCTTGGGGGCGCTCATCATCATGTCGGTGTCAACGATAGCCATGTTAGGCATGAGCTCGTAGTCGGCGAGGGGATACTTGTGACCTGTCTCGTCGTCGGTGATGACCGCAAAGGGTGTCACCTCAGAGCCGGTGCCGGAAGAAGTGGGCACGCATACAAAGTAAGCCTTCTCGCCCATTTTGGGGAAGGTGTATACTCTCTTTCTGATGTCGATAAAGCGCATAGCCATGTCCATGAAGTCTGCCTCGGGGTGCTCGTAGAGTACCCACATGATCTTTGCAGCGTCCATAGCCGAGCCGCCGCCCAGCGCGATGATAACGTCAGGCTCAAAGGCACGCATAGCCTTTACGCCCTCCAAAGCGCAGGAAAGGGTGGGATCGGGAGCAACGTCCAAGAAGGTCTCGTGAACGATGCCCATTTTATCCAGCTTGTCGGTGATAGGCTTGGTGTAGCCGTTTCTGCCCAGGAACTGGTCTGTAACGATGAATGCTCTCTTTTTGCCCATAACGGTGCCCAGCTCGTCGAGAGCGACGGGCAGACAGCCTTTCTTGAAGTATACCTTCTCGGGCGCTCTGAACCACAGCATATTCTCTCTCCTCTCCGCTACGGTCTTGATGTTCAGCAGGTGCTTTACTCCAACGTTTTCCGAAACCGAGTTGCCGCCCCATGAGCCGCAGCCCAGGGTGAGCGACGGTGCGAAATCGAAGTTGTAAAGGTCGCCGATACCACCGAGGGAAGAGGGGGTGTTGATGATGAGCCGGCAGGTCTTCATTCTCTCTGCGAACTTCATCAGCTTTTCTCTTTCGTTTATATTGTCTATCCACAGCACCGAGGTGTGACCAAGACCGCCGTTGTTCTGGAGCAGCGCCTCTGCCTTGTCCAGAGCGTCGTCAAAGTCCTTAGCCTTGTACATACCCAGGATAGTGGTGAGCTTTTCGTGACCGAAGGCTTCGCTGTTGTCGGTAGAGGTAGCCTCGCCGATGAGCACCTTGGTGTTGGCAGGTACTTCAAAGCCCGCCATTTTTGCGATCGTGACAGGTCTCTGACCTACCACCTTGGCGTTGAGTGCGCCGTTTATCAGCAGGGTGCTGCGTACCTTGTCCGCCTCGTCGTCCTTGAGGAAGTAGCAGCCGCGTGCCTTCAGCTCCTTCTTGACGTCGCTGTATATCGCCTTGTCAACGATCAGCGTCTGCTCTGTAGCGCAGATCATGCCGTTGTCGAAGGTCTTGGAATGGATTATCGAGTTGACCGCGTTAACGATGTCCGCCGACTTGTCGATGATAGCGGAAGCGTTGCCCGCGCCCACGCCGATAGCGGGAGTGCCGGAGGAATAAGCCGACTTGACCATTCCGGGGCCGCCGGTAGCGAGGATGATGTCAGCTTCCTTCATAATGGTGTTGGTAAGGTCAAGGGAGGGCGCGTCGATCCAGCCGATGATACCCTCGGGAGCGCCAGCCGCTACTGCCGCTTCGAGAACTATCCTTGCGGCTTCGATAGTGCAGTTCTTTGCTCTGGGGTGGGGGCTGATGATTATGCCGTTTCTCGTTTTCAGCGAGATAAGACATTTGAAGATAGAGGTAGAGGTGGGGTTGGTGGTGGGTATTACCGCCGCCACAAGTCCGATAGGCTCGTAGATGCGGGTGGTGCCGAACGCCTTGTCCTCCTCAAACACGCCGCAGGTCCTGACATCCTTGTACTTGTTGTAGATGTGCTCCGAAGCGTAGTTGTTCTTGATGACCTTGTCCTCGACGATACCCATGCCTGTCTCCTCGACAGCCATTTTTGCCAGCGGGAGACGCGCCTTGTTTGCAGCGATAGCAGCCGCCTTGAAGATAGCGTCCACCTGCTCCTGAGTGTAGGTGGAGAATATCCTCTGCGCCTCTCTTACCTCAGCGATCTTGGCTTCCAGCGTTTCAACGCTGTCTACCAGCTTAACTTTGTTTGCCATAAAAACCATTCCTTTCATAAAAACGGTTCTGTTTGCACTTTTGTGCTTACTTCCAAATACCCGGGCAGGTATATTCCTGTCCATGCTCTTATTATATCAGATTGTTATTTTTTTGTCAATCTGCCGTTTCTACAGCTTTTGAGCCTTTTTATGCCCCATTTATATAACTTTTACACAAATCTTTAAATATTTTTTATATAAGATAAACATAATATGTACGTCAAACTGCACAAACTTCAAAATCTACGAAAACGTTTATGGAGAATATTGTCGCATTGTGGTTAAAATGTTATATGTACGTATAGTGACCAAATACTTAAAAATATGTAAACATTATCATTTTGCACAAAAAACACTAGACATTACGAAAATTATGTAGTATAATATAAACATCAAAAGCGGAACGCGTTTGTTTATGCAGTTTACACAAAAAATCAGGCATTTCTTCGGCGCTCCGTTTTTTGCCGGAGCTTGTTTTTTTCCTGCAACGGGAAAAACCTCTGAAATTTATAGGAAAAAGGAGATATTATCATGGAGCTTAAAAATTTTATCGGCAGCGGCGATATTTACGATATTTACGAATCGGACGGACAGGCGGTAAGAGTTTACCGCAGCCCCGAGCACAAGGAAAAGTGCCTTTACGCCGCCCTCACTCACGCGAGAGTTGAGACCACTCTCAAAAATTCCTACCTGAAGATGCCCATTATCCACGAGGTATCCGTCATCGACGGCAAGTGGGCGATCTCTATGGACTGGATCAACGGCAAGACTATGGGTCAGCTTATCGACGAGAACCCCGAAAAGGTGGACTTCTACCTTGACAAGTTCGTGGAGATACAGACGGAGATCCACGCCCAGTATATGCCGCTGCTTTCCAAGCTGAAGGACAAACTTGCGCGTCAGATCAAGTCGCTGGGTCAGATAGACGAGATCAAGAAGTACGAGCTTCTCACCCGTCTGGATTCCATGCCCAAGCACATCAAGCTCTGCCACCTGAACTTCACTCCCGACTGCGTTATCCTCAACGACGAGGGCACCTATGTCCTCAACTGGGGCAGCTCACGTCAGGGCAACGCTTCGGCGGACGCGGCAAAGACCTACCTGCTGCTGTCGCTGCGCCGTCCCGAGCTGGCGGATCCTTACCTGGACAAGTACTGTCAGGCAACAGGCACCAGCAAGCAGTACGTTCAGCAGTGGATGCCGATAGTTGCGGCAGCCCAGCTTGACCGCGGTATACCCGAGGAGCATGACTTCCTCATGCGCTGGCTGGACGTAGTACAGTACTGATAAACGTAAAAGAGACCTGCCGGGGCAGGTCTTTTTTTTATCACTTTTTTGTTGCAGCCTTCCACTCGTCTTTGGTGCCGTCAAAGAGCAGCTCGCCGTCCAGGCTCCACGCCCTTATCCTGTCGCCGATGTTGTAGACAAATGTTTCGCCCAGCTTGCCCGTTTCGTCCGTATCGTAAACGGTGCTGCTGTTCGCAGCGCCGGGACCGTAGCTGCCGTCGTCGAACTCAAAGAGGTAGTGATCATGGACGTACCCGGGCAGCTCGCCGTCGTTGCCCTGCTCGGCAGTCCAGAACTTTTTTCCGTTGATCGCAAAATAGCTGTCGCCGTCATAGCCGCGCCACGACTGCACCTCGGTGAGAACGCTGCCCTTCGGATCGTTCGTCCGATCCCATACGATCAGCGGGCACTTGTACTGCACCTCTACGCCGCCGTCAGCGGTCTTGTCAGCCTTGGCTGCTGCGCCGCCGCTCATGTATTTTGAGTCTATCGACATATAGAGGAAATACCCCTTGCCCTGCCCCTCGCTGTCATTTGCTGCCGGCTCGAAGTCGTAGCGGTATACCTTGTGTACGTGGATAGCGTCGGTCGGTATCTGCCTTATCGGCACCGATGTCAAGAAGTACAGCGCCCCCAGCGCCGCCGCCGCAGACGCCAGCGACACCAGCGCCGTCACGATCAGGCGCTTTTTCCGCAGCCTGCCGAACAGCTGCTTGAAGCTTCCGGCAGGGGAGCCGCCGCTTTGCTTTTCCTGCGGCAGCTCGCTTTGCAGCAGCTCGTACTCCGCGCTGCATTCGGCGCAGCCTGCAAGGTGGCGGGTCACCTCCCGCTTTGTCACCTCGCTCACCACATCGTCGTGATAGAGGGGCAGCAGGTCGCGCACGATCTCGCATCTGAGCCCCTGAGTTTTTGTTGTCTCATTTTTTTTGCTCTCACTCATAACGTTCCGTCCTTTCTCATCTGTTCCGCTATTTTCTTTCTTGCGCGGTGGTAGGTCACACGCGCCCAGCTCTCGGTCTTGCCGAAAAGCTCGGCGATATCGGCAAAGGAAAGCTGCCCGAACACCCGCAGCGAGAAGACCTCCTTGTAAGGCTCGTCGAGCGTGTGGAGGATACGGTGTATCTCCCGTGAGGTGCTTCGGTCGGCGGCACGCTGCTCTATGCTGTCGCCGTCGGGGACAAGCATTCCCTGCTCGTCAAGGCTGACCTCGCGCCCCGACTTGCGGCAGATATCCAGCCAGAGGTTCTTGGCTATCGAGCAGAGCCATGTGTATAGACTGCTGTCCCCCGCAAACCGGCTGCCGGTGCTCAGCGCCCGCATGAAGGTGTCCTGAGTGATGTCCTGCGCCAGCGTTTCGTCGCGGCAAAGCGCCAGTGTGTAGCGAAAGACCGCCTCGTACTCCGCAGCCAGCATTTCCCTGTCGATATCCTCACGCCTGTGCGCCATGCCGTTCACCTCTTTCCTTTGTTCTGTATATTTGACGTATGAGTTTTGATTTCGTTACAAGTTTTTCTGAATTTTTTTTCGTCCCTCGGCAATACTATCATCAGCACCGGTTTTCGGAAGGGAAGTGATGATGATGCTGGGCTTTATCCTGGGCGCCATGACCGGCGGCACGCTTGGAGTAGTCGCCATGTGCCTTGCGCAGACAGCGGGCGCTGCCGACAGATACCTTGAAGAGCACAACAAATAAAAAACGCGGTCAAGCGACCGCGTTATTTTTTGATTTGTCAGGTCTTAGCCGCCGTACTTAGCGGTGTTTACCTTGATGCCAACGCCCATAGTAGAAGCAACTACTACGCTCTTGAGGTACTGACCCTTTGCAGCAGCGGGCTTAGCCTTAACGATAGCCTCGAGCAGAGTGTTGAAGTTCTCCTCGAGCTTATCCTTGCCGAAGGAAGCCTTGCCAATGGGGCAGTGGATGATGTTGGTCTTGTCGAGACGATACTCGATCTTACCAGCCTTAGCGTCGGTAACAGCCTTGGCTACGTCGGGGGTAACGGTGCCAGCCTTGGGGTTCGGCATCAGACCGCGGGGTCCGAGTACCTTACCGAGACGGCCTACAACGCCCATCATGTCAGGGGAAGCGATAACTACGTCGAAATCCATCCAGCCTTCCTTCTGGATCTTCTCAACATAGTCCATACCGCCGTAATACTCAGCGCCGGCTTCCTTAGCAGCATCATACTTGTCCTCCTTGCAGAATACAAGTACTCTTACCTTCTTACCGGTACCGTTGGGCAGTACAACTGCGCCTCTTACCTGCTGGTCAGCGTGACGGGAGTCAACGCCCAGACGAATGTGTGCCTCTATAGTTTCATCGAACTTAGCCTTAGCGTTGCCCGCTGCAAGCTCGAGAGCCTCGGGAGCGTCGTAAAGCTTAGCTCTGTCAACAACCTTAGCGCTGTCAACATACTTCTTTCCGTGTTTCATGTCTAAATCCTCCTTGTGGTAATGACGGAGCAAGGACCTTCTGTCCTATCCTCCCACTTATCCGGGGAAATTCTGTCCCCGCCCTGTAATTAGTCCTTTACAACTACGCCCATGGAACGGCAGGTGCCGGCGATCATGCTCATAGCGCTCTCAATGTTAGCAGCGTTGAGATCGGGCATCTTGGTCTCTGCTATCTTCTGGATCTGCTCCTTGGTGATAGTAGCTACCTTGGTCTTGTTGGGCTCGCCCGAAGCGTGCTCGATGTTGCAAGCCTTTTTGATAAGAACTGCTGCAGGGGGAGTCTTGGTGATGAATGTGAAAGAACGATCGGCATAAACCGTGATAACAACAGGAATGATAAGACCCATATCGTTCTTGGTCCTCTCATTGAAGTCCTTGGTGAATGCCATGATATTTACGCCGTGCTGACCCAGTGCAGGACCAACAGGGGGTGCAGGAGTTGCCTTTCCTGCGGGGATCTGAAGCTTGATTAAGCCTACTACTTTCTGTGCCATTTTATTCGCACCTCCAAAAAATTGTGGTAAGGCGAGCTGTGCGATCAACTCTCCCACTTGTGACAGACGCGCTCAGCGCCTGCATTTTTAACGAATGATCTTAAAGACGCCAAAGCGTCCCTGCTGTCTTAGTCCTCAGCCTTGATCTGTGAGATAGGCAGGCTTACCGGAGTCTCCCTGCCGAACATAGATACGATGACCTCAGCCGTCTGATTTTCAAGATCAATGGACGATACCTTACCGGAGAAGCCCTCAAAGGAACCTGTGGTAACGGTGACATTGTCGCCCACCTTGTAATCCACCTCAACGGTCTGAGCAGAAGTCTCAACGCCCAGTGCCTCTACCTCTTTATCGGAAAGGGGAACAGGCTCGGTAGGCGTACCGACAAAGCCGGTAACTCCTCTGGTATTTCTCACGATATACCATGAATCGTCTGTCATGACCATTTTTATCATAACGTAGCTGGGGAACAGCTTTCTTTCGGCTTCGACCTTCTTGGCGTCCTTTACCTCGGTATAGCTTTCCATAGGTATGCGGATCTCCTGGATATAGTCCTGAAGCCTGCGGTTCTCAACTACCTTTTCAATATTCTGTTTGACCTTGTTCTCATATCCGGAATAGGTGTGGATCACATACCATTTTGCGTTCTGTGCCATTTGTATTATCCTCCTTACAAAGCATTGAAAAGCCGGTGAGCCCGTATGCACCGCGCATTACGCGCCGATGCTGAGTATCGCCTTGATAGCGACCATAAGCAGTGAGTCTATCCCGAAGAGGGCAAGAGCCATTACCAGCATAACGCTGAGAACAACGCCTGTGTTGTTGACTACCTTCTCTCTCGAGGGCCACACTACCTTCTTGATCTCGCTCTTGAGATCTCTGAAATACTTCTTTACGCCGCCCTTTTTGCGGGCGTCCTTCTTTGCAGCGGCTTTTTTGTCAGCGCCCTTTTTGGATCCTGACTTATCCGCTTTCTTCGAGGTCTTTACCTCGCTGGAGTCAGCCTTCTTAGCCATTTAAAAAAGCCACCTCCCGATCACTTGGTCTCTTTGTGAAGAGTGTGCTTCTTACAGAACTTGCAATACTTGTTCATCTCAAGCCTGTCCGGGTCATTCTTCTTGTTCTTCTTGGTGTTGTAGTTTCTCTGCTTGCACTCTGTGCAGGCGAGGGTGATCTTAACTCTCATTTCGGCACCTCCTGACGATAATTACACCCTGCCGAGAACAAAAGCAGGATGCGGTCTGCCTCCCTCAATGCGGAACGATCATCACCGTTTCCGCCGAGGTAACTTATGGTTTTCCCGCGCTCTTTCAATGTTTTCGCACACAAAAAAAGGGCGCAAAAAAATATACCTCATTAAAGAGGTAAAGATATTATACCATATACAAAAGCCATTGTCAAGAGTCCACAACTTTATTTTGTGAACTTTCGGTAAATTTTGCAATACAAATAACACGACCCGCACAAAACCGTGCGGGCCGGTATATATCTTAGTTCTGATCGCCGGACTGATCCTTGAGCTTCTGCTGCTCAGCTTCCATGAGCTTCATCAGCTGCTCGATAGTAGCATTAGCGTCCTGATGAGGCGGGATAGCGGGTCTTGAGCCTGCGGGACGTCTGCGCTGAGGCGGTCTTGCGCCTGCGGGTCTCTGACCTGCGGGGCGGCGTCTTCTCTGCTGAGGACGCTGCATACGGACGTCGGGACGCTCTGCGGGACGCTGTCTGGGCGCCTCCTGAGCGGCGGGAGCAGCCTCGGGAGCCGCTGCGGGAGCAGCCTGCTGGGGCTGTACAGCCTCGAAGTCGTGAGTATTCATCTTCTGCTGAACTGCGTCGTCGATCATTCTGGACGCACGCTCGTAGTATTCATTGTTGTCAGCTGCCTGAGCGGGAGCCTTCTGCTGTACCGGCTGCTGAACGGGAGCCTGAGGTGCAGGCGCGGGTGCGGGAGCCTCCTGCTGTACCGGTGCGGGCTGAACGGGAGCTTCCTGCTGAACAGGTGCGGGCTGAACGGGAGCCTGCTGCTGTACCGGCTCTGCCTTGGGAGCAAAGCTTACGTCGGGAGCCTCCTTGGGAGCGAAGTTCTGCATAGCCTCTGCCTCGGGATTCTCCGGAGCCTTGCGGTCAAGCATAGAGGAGTACTTGTCCTCAAATTCTTCTCTGTAATCTTCCTTGGGCTTGTCGGAGGAATATACATCGTCGTCCTGTCCGCCGTAGAGGAAGTCGTCAAGAGTAACGCTTTCCTTCTCGGCTCTGCGGCGTCTTACCTCTGCCTGAAGATCCTCGTCCTCGTCCATGTCGTACTCGTCGTACTTGGAGCGGGAAGCTATCGAAATGATCAGCTCGAGGAATATCAGCAGAACAATGGGAGCCGCAAGGCTTATGATCATGCCGAAGGGAGTGGTCACGAAGGAGATTATCTTACCTGCCGTGATATAGTAGCTGGAAGTAACGCCGATGATGTCGCTGCCTTCGAGGTCATACATCTTATCGGGAGCGGATTCCTGGTAAACGGTGTATACAACGCCGTCAACGGTATCGCCCTTGGAGCCGATGTCATACAGCCATGCAACGGTAGTGCCCTCGTTGCCCACTTTCTTTGCAACTACGGCGTAGCCGCGCTTGTCGGTAGAGGGAGTGCCGTTCTCGGCGATCACCAGAGCGTCTCTGGGGATATCCTTCTCCATGTTTGCGGAATCCATTACAAAGAAGCTGTATCCGCCGAGCTTGGGCGCTGCGTCCTTGCTGTTGAACACATATCTGATACCAAGGATTATCAGTGCTTCAAGAATTACGAATACGATAAAGAATACGGCAAGATTCTTGCCAGCAGAAGATTTTTTCTGCTTTGTCTTTGACTTTGCCATTTTTATATACCATTCCTTCCGGTTTTTGGAATTATTAAGAGGCTCAAACGCCATATAGATTTATTATAACACATATTATCTGAAATTTCAACACCTATTGAGAATTTTTTTGAAATTTTGTCGATTTGCCTTATTCCGAGATCCTTTCCACCTCTTCGGCGGTGCGGATCTTGTGGGCTTCTCTTTTGGTGGTGACAAGCTCGCCGTCCACGCCCTCGGTGGCGTCGGGGATGAAAACTATCTTGACGGTCATGAGCAGCAGCTTCATATCCAGCCGGAATGACTGCCTCTCGATATACATAAGGTCAAGCTTCAGCTTGTCGTAGGGCGTGGTGTTGTATTTGCCCATGACCTGCGCGTAGCCGGTAAGCCCCGCCTTGACCTTCAGCCGGTAGCGGAACTCGGGCATAGTTTTTTCGTATTTCTTCGCAAGCTCGGGACGCTCCGGGCGGGGACCCACGAAGGACATCTCGCCGCTGAGTATATTGAGCAGCTGCGGCAGCTCGTCCATGCGCGTCTTGCGTATGAACTTTCCCACAGGAGTTATCCGCGAGTCATTCTTGTCCGCAAGCTGAGCGCCGTGCTTTTCGGCGTTCACTATCATGCTGCGGAACTTGTGTACCTTAAACACCTTGCCGTCCTTTGTAAGACGCTCCTGCGAGTACAGCACCGGGCCGCCGTCATACAGCTTTATGATCAGCGCCGTTATCAGCATAAAGGGCGAGGCTATCAGCAGACCTATCACCGAGAAGAAGATGTCGAAAGCCCGTTTTATAACCTGCTGGTCTATGGACAGACCGTCATTTCTCAGCAGCAGCAGGGGAGTGTCAAAGAGATTGCACTCGTCCGCGCCCCGGGTGAGTATATCCGACAGCTTGGGGTTTATATAGGTGCGGATATCATGGTCAAAGCAGAACTTCATGAGCTGGTTCTTCATGGTGCTGGGGATATCGTTGATTATCACAGCCTCATGCTTTAGCACCAGCTCCTTTATGCGCTCGATATCCTCGTCGCAGCTTATCGCCTGTTCGATGACGTACTTATCGTCACGCATACTCATCTTCTGCACCAGAGCCGCCGCGCTGGAGTTGCCGTAGACTATCAGCATTTTCCTCGGCGGGTAAATGCCTAAGAACAGCTTGGTGAACAGTATGCACCATATTGCCGCTATGACTATCTCGGTAGCTGTGAGTGCGATCATCGGGGCGGGAGAGAGCCTGCCGCGTCCGATAAGGGATATCTCCAGGAATGTTATGGCGTTGGTCATAAGTATGCCCAGCACCTGCGAGCCTACAAGTCCGGTTATCTTGTAATATCCCAGCCGGAAGCCGCTGAAGCTGTTGGTGCAGAGGGCGTATACCATTATATAGATGATGACCATAAGTATATTTCCGTTGAACCAGAAGGGGTCTTTCATCTCGCTGTTGTACTGTCCGTACCATACCTGCGCATACAGCCGCCCGAAAATGGCGATTATAATAAATGCCGCCAGTATCTTGAGCAGCCGCTTGAACTGCTCACGGTTTTTGTTTTTCATATCTTTATCA
This sequence comes from uncultured Ruminococcus sp., assembly GCA_902766335.1. GTDB lineage: Bacteria > Bacillota > Clostridia > Oscillospirales > Ruminococcaceae > YE71. The sequence goes on from CACXDI010000160.1 coordinate 18,317, forward strand.
ATTCCCCGTATCAAGTGGAGTTATTCGGCGCAAAACAAAAAAGCCGCCGTGCATAAAATGTCGTAATGTACAAATTATATCACAGTCGGCTTTGCTTGTCAAGCGTAAAGCGCGTTATATCACAGTTTTATCACCTTTGCACGAAAATTTTACATGATCTGTAAATTATTCTCTCCGCGCAGACCTTATCCTGAGGCAGCGGACTCTGTAGGGGGAGTATGCCGTAAGGGGAGTATAAAAGGTATCGCGGCTGTGGGCGGCGACGTATGGTATGCCGTTTATTACGTCTGTCACCAGCAGGCTGTGATAGAACCTCGTCCTGCCGCCCAGCTGTATCACGTCTCCCGGCATGGCGTATCTTACCGGGACTATGCTCCCGAAGGGTCCGGCGCCTTTGTTGGTCAGCATGAACCGGGCGAAGTATTCCACTCCCGTCCATGCCGCCGCCCGGTCAGCGGGGGAGATGTAGTACCAGCCCACGTCCCGGGTGTTATTCATCACCGCCCCGCCGGCGTAGATGCACTGCGAGATAAAGTTGGTGCAGTCGCCGCCCAGCGCGTCGAAGTCGTAATAATCCGGGTTCCGTGAGTACGCCCAGCGCTCCGCGTATCTCAGCATTTCGGGAATGTCCAGTGAGTATTCTTTGAGCATAAAGACCGCCGTCCCTTCTGCACCATTATATGCAGCGGGAGGGGGGAAGGTCAAAACAGACAGGCTCCGGACAAAAGCCCGGAGCCATTATTACTTATTACCGCTTAGCGCCGCGGAAGAACAGCGCCAGCGTGCCGGGCCCCGAATGTGAGCCGATGACGGGCCCCACATAGGATATGACCACCTCGGTGTTTCTGCCGAAGATCTCCTTCATCATTTTTTCTGCCGCCTTTGCGTCCTCAAGGCAGTCGCCGTGGCTTATGGAGACTATGCTGTTCTCAAAGTCTCCGCACCTCTCGCGGATCATGTCGCCCAGCTTCTTGATAGACTGCTTTCTGCCGCGGACCTTGCCCTGGGGGATAAGGTGACCCTCGTCATCCACGTTCAGCACCGGCTTTATTCCAAGCATAGTGCCGGCTATAGCCGCCGCCCGGGAAACTCTGCCGCCCCGGAACAGGTACTTGAGATCGTCCACCGTGAACACATGGCAGAAGGTAAGGCGGTTGTCCTCTATCCACTTGGCAAGCTCGTCCAAGGTGTAGCCCTCGCGCTTTTTGCGCTCGGCGTATATCAGCATAAGACCCTCTCCGGCGGATGCCGCAAGGGAATCCACCACCTCGATCTTGGCGTCAGGATATTTTTCCATAAGCTCGGTGCGGGCGATAAGAGCGCTGTTGTAGCTGCCGCTGAGCCCGGAGGAAAAGGCGAGATAGAGTATATCGTTGCCCTTTTCCAGCTCCTCGCCGAACACCCTTTCGTAGTCACCAACGTTTATCTGAGAGGTCTTGGTGACCGCGTCCTCACGCATACGCTTATAGAAATCCTGCATGGATATCTCCTCGGTGGAGTAGGTGCTGCCGTCTATCTCAAAGGACAGCGGCATTATCCGGCAGTCCATTTTTGCCAGTCTCTCTTCCGGCAGGTCACAGGTGTTGTCACAAAAAAGGATATAGGGGCGCTCGCTCATTTCTATCACTCCGATGCTCGGCTGAAAAGCCTTTATTATTACCTCATTATAGCATATTACTCGGAGCAAAGTCAATACTTTTTGGACATACTGCCTCACCCGCTGAAAAATATCTTGACAATGTATATTATTATATGGTATAATAAATATATATTGCCACTCGGTTTTGTGCTTTAAATCGTGCTAAAACCGCGGCGTACCCTGTTTTCTGTGCAAAACAGGCAGAAAGGAAAGCTGATATGGAACTTAGAGTTGAACTTAAAAAAGTAGTTGACGACAGCTATGATATAGTGATAGGACATTCCCTCACGGAGCGCTGCGCTGACGATGTTGCGGCGGGTCTGCTGGGGGCAAAGTGGATAGCCCTCGTGACCGACAGCAACGTGCTGCCCCTCTATGCTGAGCCGTTAGCCGAAGCGCTGAAGGCGCGGGGTCTTGAGGTGCATATCTTTACCATACCCGCCGGCGAGGAGAGCAAGACCCGCCCTATGAAGGAGTTCGTGGAGGACTCCATGCTTGAAGCGGGTCTGCGGCGCGACTGCGCGGTGCTTGCCGTCGGCGGCGGAGTGGTCACCGATCTTGCGGGCTTTGTCGCGGGTACCTTCGGGCGGGGAGTTCCCTTTGCCAACTACGCCACCACGCTTCTTGCGGCAGCGGACGCATCGGTGGGCGGCAAGACTGCGGTGGACACCCCCCTTGCCACCAATCTGATAGGGCTGTTCAACCAGCCGAAGCGGGTGTACATAGACATCGACGCCTGGAAGACCCTTCCCCGCCGGCAGCTTGCAAGCGGGCTTTCCGAGACGATAAAGCACGGCTGTCTGGGCGACAGGGAGCTGTTTGAGTACTTAGAGCAGAATGTGCAGAAGATATTCGCCTGTGACCGCCAAGCCTGCGAGTACATCGCGGGGCGCAACTGCGCGGTGAAGTACGACGTAGTCATGAAGGACGAGCGGGAAAGCGGGCTTCGCGAGGTGCTGAATCTGGGTCACACTGTCGGCAGAGCCATTGAGACTTTGAGCGGCTACCGCCTGCTCCACGGCGAGGCTGTGGGCATAGGCATGGCGGCGCAGGTGCGGCTGGGCAACAAGCTGGGCTATATCACCGAGGATGAGATGAACAGGGTCATCGCCCTCTACAACGCGGCGGAGCTGCCTACGGATATCCCGGAGTACATAGACCGCGCCGAGCTGGTAAAGAAGCTCTACACCGACAAAAAGGTGCGGGACGGCAAGCTGAGATTCGTGTTCCAGCGCGGGATAGGCGATGTGGTGGAGTTCCCGGACGGCAGGTTCAGCACCCCCATTCCGGAAGAGCAGATAGCCGAAGTGCTGGAGGAGATGTGACATGGACATAAGGATCACCCCCTCGCTGCTCAGCGGCGACGTCACCCCGCCCCCTTCAAAGAGCGTGGCGCACCGCCTTATCATAGCGGCGGCGCTTGCAAAGGGGCGCTCGGTGATAGAGAGCGTGTACTATTCTAAAGATATAATCGCCACGATAGACGCCATGCGGGCGCTGGGCGCGGAGATATCCTGCGAGGGCAGCACCGTCACGGTTGAGGGTATCACCGCCCCGCCGGAGAAGGCGGTCATAGACTGCAACGAGTCGGGCTCTACGCTCCGGTTTCTGATACCGGTAGCCTGTGCGCTGGGCGTTGAGACTACCTTCATAGGTCACGGCAGACTGCCGGAGCGCCCCATTACGCCCTACCTTGAGGAACTGCCCGCCCACGGCATAAAGTTTGACTACAGCGGCACCATGCCCTTTACCGTCCGGGGAAAGCTCACCGGCGGGGAGTTTAAGATCGCGGGGGACATATCCTCGCAGTTCATCACCGGGCTGCTGCTGGCGCTGCCGCTCGTAGACGGCGACAGCCGTATCACCCTGACCTCGCGGCTGGAATCCCGCCCCTATGTGGACATTACCCGCGACTGCCTGAGGCAGTTTGGCTGCACTGTGGAGGAGGACGACGGCGGCTATAAAGTCTCCGGGACGGCGCTTATCCCCTGCAAATGCGCGGTGGAGGCGGATTTCTCGCAGGCGGCGTTCTTTTGCGTTGCCAATGCCCTCGGCTCAAATGTTAATATTCGGGGGCTAAATGTAAATTCTTTTCAGGGTGATAAAAAAATCATTGAAATCTGTGAAAAAATGGTGTATAATAAAAAGAGCGGTCTTGACACCGCCTTTGAAGCCGACTGCTCGGACATACCCGATCTGGTGCCGGTACTGGCGGTGCTGGGGGCTCTTTGCAAGGGAACTACCCGCATAACCGGTGCGGCAAGGCTTCGCATCAAGGAATGTGACAGGCTGGCTGCGATAAGTCAGTGCCTGAACGCCGTGGGCGGCAGAGTCACCGAGCTGCCCGACGGGCTGGTGATAGAGGGCGTGGAGTCGCTTAAAGGCGGCGAGGTGCCCGATTTCAACGATCACCGCATACCTATGGCTATGGCGGTAGCCTCTACCCGCTGTGCCGAGCCGCTGATAATACGGGGCGCACAGTGCGTCTCGAAGTCCTACCCCGATTTCTTCGAGGTGTTCCGGTCACTTGGCGGCAGAGCCGAAGAGGTGTGATATCATGGATTACGGAAAGAGAATGCATGAGCTTGTAGGCGACGGCGAGCTGATACTCGGAGCCGCGGGCAGCCTTATCGAGGACGGCAGCGGCAGAGTGCTTCTGGTAAAGCGCTGCGACTGCGGCAAATGGGGGATACCCGGCGGGCTCATGGAGTACGGCGAGACTATGGAGCAGACTGCCGTGAGAGAGGCAAAGGAGGAGACGGGTCTCGATATCGAGGCGGACGCGCTCCTGGGGATATACTCGGGTTTTTTCTCACGCAGCAGCAGGACTCAGCCTGTGGTGGCGGCGTTTATCGCCCACAGCGTAGGCGGGGAGCTCTACTGCGATCATATCGAGACGGACGAGCTGGGCTGGTTCGGTAAGGACGATCTGCCCGAGATATACAGCGAACAGCATAAGGTCATGCTTGCCGATTATTTTTCCGGCGGGCGGGGCTTTTACAGATAGGAAGTGTTTGATATGGGATTATTCTCCAAGCTGTTCGGCAGCATTGACAGCATACCCGAGGGCGGCAGCGCCGCTCAGAGCGGGATGCTCCGCACCACAAGGGAGGGCGGCTATGATAAGCGCAGCGTGCTGGCGGCTATAGACGCTCTCAATGAGGAGGCATATGAGCTTACGCTGGCGCTGGCGGAAAAGCAGGAGGGCAAGCCCTACAAGCTTCCGCGGCAGGGCGAGCCGGTCTCGCTTGAGAAAGTACGTGCGGGCGGCTTTGCCGAGGAGGACGTTGACTCCTATATCGCAAAGCTTCAGCAGAATATAGATGAGCTGCGTGCGCAGTTTTGAAATAAATGAAAAAGAAAAATAATTCGGGAGCTGCCGCGGCGGCGGCTTGACGGGAGGAATGTAAAATGGCTTCTACATGGAGTGATAACATAAGCTTTTCGGTTTTCGGCGAGAGTCACGGACCCGCTATCGGTATCGTTATGGATAACATGCCGCCGGGGGAGTCTATAGATATGGATAAGGTCATGCAGTTCATGGCAAGACGCGCCCCCAAGAAGGACGCGACCTCTACCCAGCGCCGTGAGAAGGATCTGCCTCAGATACTCTCCGGCTTCTTAAACGGCAAGACCACCGGCACGCCCCTATGCGTGCTGATACAGAACACCGATCAGCACTCGGCGGACTATATGAAGTCCAAGCTGGATACTCTGGTGCGCCCCGGTCACGCCGACTACACCGGAGCTCTGAGATACCGCGGCTTCAACGACGTCCGCGGCGGAGGACATTTCTCCGGCAGGCTTACCGCTCCCATATGCTTTGCGGGCGCGGTGGCTTCACAGATACTTGAAAAGCGCGGCATATACATCGGCGCTCACATAGCCGAGATACATAAAGTGAAGGACGACAGCTTCGACAGCGTTGCCTGCACCCGCGAGGATATCCTTGCGGTGAGGGAAAAGCAGTTCCCCGTCATCAATGACGAAAAGGGCAAGCGCATGAAGCGTGAGATAGAAAAGGCACGGGGCTTCATGGACAGCGTGGGCGGCGTAGTTGAGTGCGTGGCTATAAACGTTCCCGCAGGTATCGGCTCGCCTATGTTCGACGGGCTTGAGAACACTATAGCACAGCTGGTGTTCGGTATCCCCGCCGTGAAGGGTCTGGAATTCGGAGCGGGCTTCAACAGCGCAAAGCTGCTGGGCAGCGAGAACAACGACGAGTTCTACGTTGACGAGCGCGGTCATGTGCTGACCCACAGCAATTTCGCCGGCGGTATCCTGGGCGGTATCTCCAACGGTATGCCTATCACGATCCGGGCGGCGTTCAAGCCTACGCCCTCTATCGGACGCGAGCAGAGCACCATTGATATGCGTGACCTCAAGAACGAAAAGATAGAGGTGCAGGGCAGACACGATCCCTGCGTAGTTCCCAGAGCAGTGCCGGTGGTAGAGGCTGCCATGGCGATAGCGCTGCTCAACCATATGCTTGATTACCCTAATTTCCGATAGGAGAATTTACGTCATGGACGAAAAGAAACAAAATAAAAAAGCAGGCTTCCGCGCTGCGTGGATATTTCTTGCGCTTATAATCATTGTAAGGCTGTTCATGACGATCTATTGCTATGAAGTAAGGAAAACAGGTATATTCGGTGACGAGATCTGGAGCTATGGTCTTGCAAACAGCTACTATAAGCCCTTCATTTATCTTGAAAAGGGAATATCCATAGACGATGTCGAAAATTACAAGTACGATAACTTCAACGAGTGGGTAGACGGCGATGTTTTTGAAAGATACATAACCGTACAGGAGGGAGAAAGATTTGCATATGGCTCGGTGGTGAGCAATCAGTCGCTGGACCACCACCCGCCTTTGTACTATATGCTGCTGCACACGGTATGCTCCTTTTTCCCGAACAAATTTTCCTACGGATATGCCTTTGCTCTGAGCTGTATTTTCCTTGTGGTCAGTCTGATATATTTATACCGGCTCGGCAAGCTTATCACCGGAAGTGAGATAAAGGGTATAGTGCTGACCGCCTTTTACGGATTAGGACAGGCGGCGCATATTGCCTTTTTGTATCTCCGTCAGTATAACCTGCTGACCATGCTGGTGCTGATGGCGGTATTTTATTCTGCCCAGTTTTTTTATAATGTCAGGGACGGCAAGGAAAAGCCGGTGAAGGATATCATCCCTGTGATGATAACCTCTTTTCTGGCCTTCAATACCCATTATTACGGAATAATCTTCATCGGGATATTGACGGCGGGCATATGTCTGTGGCTGCTGATCCACAAGCGGATAAAGCTCATGTTTATTTTCGGCGGCTGCGTGACTGCCTCCCTCGGGCTGTTCTTTTTGCTCTATCCCGCTTCGATAAAACAGGCTTTGACATATGACGTTTTCTCTGTCCGCGTGATGACCTATTCCGAGACCTTCAGAGTGATCCTGAAATACGCTCTTATGCCGACGCTCGGTATAAGTGTCGGTCTTTTCCGCGGATATGCCGTATATACGGTGCTTGCAGTTATCGTCGCCGCGGCGGTAATATCAGTTCCTCTTTGCTTTCTTTTCCGTAATGAAAAGTGGTTCCGGAATTTCGTTTCCTCATTGAAGGAGCTGCTGAAGAAGCTGCCGGGGAAGATCGTGAAGATAGATCCTATCTGTCTGATACTGTTCCTTTGCGTTGCCGGGACTCTGGTGTTTATAAACAGGCAGGTGAATGCGTTTTATTACCAGAAGTTCATGATAAGATACTATCTTCATGTGCTTCCGTTTATCTGCATTGTAGCCTTTTATATCCTTGACAGACTGTTTGCGCTTCTGCCCGAGATCAAGGGGAAAAAGCTGGGCTTGCCGGTCACGGCGGTCATCTGCGCGGTCATGACGGTGAGAGGGATGATCCTGCTCCCCTGTCCCTTCTACAACAGTACGCCTAATGACAAGAATGACGTGAGAGAAGCGCTTGCAGGAAAAAACTGTGTTCTGATAATTTCCGACTACAAGAGCTTTCTTGAGAATTTCACCGCGCTGCTGGGAAAGACCTCAAAGGATTACTGCGTTTCACGCGATGAATTGCCGGAGCATATCGACGAGATAAGATCATTTGACGGTGAGATAGACTATTTTATAGTTTATGTGGAGAATTACGTATTGTCTGACCGGCAGTATGCTGAATATCAGAAGCTTTTGAAAACCGCAGACGACAAGGAAGCCTTTGCTGATATCGTCAGATATGATGAGCTTGAAGAGACCCTTGAAAGGGAAGGGAAAAGTGACAGCTATTATCCGGAGGAAGCTGTTGAAGAGGATGAGGAACGGCTTTCCGAGATATCTGACTTCGTCGATGAGTTTTGCCCGAACGAGGAATACGATCCGGCGTTTATCCAGGATATAAACGGCGCGGTATATATTATCTTTGAGCACAGAAAATAAGCTTGACAGTTATGATAAAGAGGTGTGACAAATGTTCCGATACCCGGAGATAGATCCCGATGTGCTTAACCCCAAAGAGGTCTTTGAGGTCAAGCTGCTTATGGCGTATTTCCTGAAACAGACGGATATACCCTGCACCTACGGGCAGCTGCTGGAGATATTCACCGGCGAGGGCGTGGTGGATTACTTTCTGTTCACCGAAGCGCTGAAGGAAATGCTGGACTCGGGACTGCTCATACGCAGCGAGGTGGAGGGCGTCGAAAAGTACAGCCTGTCGGAAAAGGGCAAGGCGGGCGCCGATGACTTCAAGAGCCTTGTTAACAAAAGCGTGAGAGACAGGATACTCGCTTCCGGTATGCGGCTGTTCGCGAGACTGAAGAACGAACAGACCGTTTCGACGTCGATACAGCCTATGGGCAACGGCTGCGCTGTCAGCTGCACCGTGCTCGACAGCGGGGCTGAGCTTATGTCGCTGAGACTCTACGCTCCCGACAGGGAACAGGCGGAGCATATGCGCCGCAAGCTCGCCGCAAACCCCGATGAGCTTTACGGACGCATACTCAATTACGTGATGTGCGTTGAGGAGACAGACCCGGGATTCTGATTAAGATTTTATTAATTTATTGTAAAATCGAGGTCTGAAAGCGTTTAGGGACTTTTCAAACGTCAAAAAAAATGCTATAATAAATAAGATAATATCGGGGTTGCTCCCGTTAATTACTTTTTTCGGAGGAGTTTATTATTATGAAACTGCTTGTAATCGTTGATTATCAGAATGACTTTGTAAACGGCTCGCTGGGCTTTGAGGGCGCAGAGCTGCTGGACAGAAAGATCGCACATAAGATCCGCGACTACCGCAAGGAGGGCGGCGAGATCATATATACAATGGATACCCACCAGGAGGATTACCTCAGCACTCAGGAGGGCAAGAAGCTCCCCGTAGAGCACTGCATAGAGGATACCCAGGGTCACCGTCTGTACGGCTTCACCGCCAAGGAGCGCACCGACAAGGATAAGGTGTTCTACAAGGATACCTTCGGCTCTATCGAAATGGCGAACTACCTCAAGTTCAGGAACTATGACACCGTTGAGCTGGTAGGTCTGGTGTCGAATATGTGCGTTCTCGCAAACGCGGTGCTCATCAAGGCGGCGCTCCCCGAGACCGAGGTCATTGTCAACACCGAGTACACCGATTCCTCCGACAAGGAGCTTCAGGCTAAGGCATTCGACGTTATGGAGGGTCTCCAGATCACAGTCGTTCGCCCCGAATAAGCCCGGGTAAAAGGCATAAACAAAGCGGTCAGCTGGTGCTGACCGCTTTTTGAATTGTTGCAGGAATGAATGTACACGCCGGAGGGTGCGAAATTAGGGAAGATCGCGTGCTGATGCCGCGGAGAGAACGCGAGCGAACTACGCCTGCGAGCGACTATCGAAATAAGCTCCGCAGGAGCGTTTTCCCAGCGACAGCGCGGACTAATACTATTGCTCCCCCAACTAAACCTTGCCAAAAATGCTTGACACAAATAATACTAATCCCTAAAAGAACAGCAGACAAATCTCGGCACTG
>CACXDI010000161.1 GCA_902766335.1 uncultured Ruminococcus sp.
CACGACCTCGATAAATTGCATGACCGAAGCCGAGCTTGCATATACGCAGATGAAAGCGGTTTATGAGCAGTACAGCCGACGCAGTTACGATGCCCCTCAGTCAAAAAGCGGCAAATCCGCAGTCAAAGCTATCCACTACATAATCAGTTTTGCCAATTCTGAGAACGTCACGCCCGAGCTGGCACATAAGATAGCCAAGACTTTGGTACGAAAGAATTTTGGTGACGATGCGCAGGCGGTCATAGCCACGCACACCAATACTGATCATGTGCATTGTCATATCCTAGTCAATTCTTATTCGATTTCCGGGGCAAGATATTATGACAACCAAAGAAGTCTAAGAATAGTTCGTGAAAATATAAATGGGGTATGCCGTGCTTTAGGTGTCACGCCTGCGCTGGGATTCGAAAACAAGGGTCGCTCGATCGGTTATTACGAATGGACGTGCAAAAAGAATGGGGTGTCGTGGAAAGAGCATATCAGACAGGCTATTGACAGTTTGATACCCAGTGTAAACCGTTTCGATGAACTACTGTCCGAGCTTGAAAGGCAAGGCTTTACTGTCAAGCGTGATAAATACGTCTACATCAAAGCCCCCGGACAGCAGCGGTCGGTGAGCTTGTGGAGACTCGGCGAGGACTACACCGAGGAATCGCTGAACTCTCGAATACTTTGGCGCATGGTAGGCGGTGGAAATGCCATCGAACATTTCAGCAATACCACCATAGAGCTAGCATATATTTCAGTCATCGGCGAGGTCAGAATACTTTCCGAGCAGGGCAATAAAATTCAGCGCAGGACAAATCCAAGTGCTCCATATGCAGTGCATAATGATCTGGATATTTACAGACTTTCTGCGCAACTGACGGTTATCAATCGAGATAAGATCATGTCAATTGAAGATCTGAAATACCGAATTGATAAGCAATGGGCAGAGTGCATAACTTTGCAGGAGCAGTTATCCCGAAAGCTGTTGGAGCAGGAGCAGATGCAACAGGTCATAGATTACTGCGAGAAGTATTTCATACTGTCGGGTAGAAATGATTTGAGTGACGATGATAAATTGTTGCTTGAAACATATAAATCTTGTGCCGAGATAAATAATATATCCTCGCCGGATGATATTATTTCTTTGCGTGAGCGGAATAGTAAGTTGCTATCAGAGATCAGTACGCTCAAATATTTAATCACAGAGAAAAAGAATACAATTGGGATATACTCCGATATTCGTGATACTTACAATGAAATAACCCGGGGAGACTATATTTCAAACCTCGTTGAGGAAGAAAAAATGCGCAGGGAGCAGGAGAAGATTAAGAAAACACAGAAAACTAAAAAGAAGAAAGGAAGTCGATAATTATGGCAAGGAAAATGACATTAGAATCTGCAATTAAGCAGGCGCAGGAAGCTGACAAGAGAGTGAAGGAAGCTGAGAATAATCTGGCTGCGACAAAGAAAAAACAGGCGGATTGCTGGGCGAAGGTCGATGAGATAAAAGCTGAACAGGAGCAGGCTCGGTTTAATTCTCTTGCTAAGATCGCAATTGAACGGTTCGGCGAGAATGTTACGGCTGAGCAGTTCAGGGAAATGCTTGATACTATCCTGATAAATGATGAGGTTAGCGAATACATCAATTCTGAAAAGGCAAAGCACAACCTGAATACTGAGGAAACAACCTCGCATTCTTGCAACTACACCGAGGAAAATACAAATCCCAAAGAAGTAGAAAAAAAACAATATGTGATTTGCTACCCTTGTACATAGATAAAATACAAATTTAACGCAATTATCAGTTTACTGAGAGCGACAAATATGTTAAGCTGAAATTGTACAAGGGTATGCCAAATCCACATATCTCAAAGGAGGAGATATTATGGCTACCATTAGAAAAAGAGGAAATTCATATCAGATCAGGGTGTCGTGCGGGTATGACGTTCACGGTAAGCAGGTCGAGCAGTCGATGACTTGGAAGCCCACAGCTGGAATGACGGCTCGGCAGATTGAAAAGGAACTGAACAGACAGGCGGTAATGTTCGAGGAAGCCTGCATGAACGGGCAGATCGTAACGGCGGTCAAGTTTGAAGATTTCGCTCGGCAGTGGTTCAAGGATTATGCGGAGATCAAACTGAAAACGCAAACGATAAGAGGCTATCACTTTCTGGAGCCGCGCATTTACAAAGCTATTGGACACATGAGGCTCGACAAGATCACCCCGCGGCATATACATAAATTCGTGAAAGACCTTACCGAATCCGACTGCGGCAACAAAGAGGGCAAGCTGTCAGCTAAGTCGATCAAGCTGCACGTTTCTCTCGTCAGTACCATTTTCAACTACGCTGTCAAAATGCAAATGGTAAAGGAAAATCCCTGCAAGAATGTCACCCTGCCGAAGCCCGACACCAAAGAGCGTGAGATCTACACCGTCGAGGAAGCGCAACGGCTGCTGGAGCTATTCGAGCAGGAGGACGAATGCTACTTCAAATACGTCGTGTTCTTTTCGCTCGCGATATACACAGGACTCCGTAAGGGCGAGCTGCTCGGGCTTGAATGGAAGGACTTCGATTTCGACCACAACCTCATGACCGTAGTCCGTACCTCAATGTGGGCGAAGGGCAAGGGAATGTATACCGACACGCCGAAAACGAAAACCAGTCAGCGCGTACTGAAGATTCCCGATAATATTGTGGACTTACTTATGCGCTACAAAGTTTGGCAGGACAAGTGCAGGACCGATGCAGGCGATAAGTGGGAGGATCACGACAGGCTGTTCACTCAGTGGAACGGTGCTCCGATGGACGCTACCTCGCCATACTACTATTTTAAGCAATTCTGCAAGCGAACGGGCATGAGATATGTGTCTCGGCACAGCTTCCGGCACTTCAACGCTTCCGTGCTCATATCCAACGGTGTCGATGTCAAGACGGTTCAGACCTGTCTGGGGCATAGCAGTCCGACGACCACGATGCAGTGTTATCTCCACAGCTTTCAGACACAGCAGGCGCTCGCTATGGACGCTGTCGCAGACACACTGAACGTGAAGAAAGAAAAAGACGCAAGCTAAGACAGCAACTTACGTCAAGATAGAAATAACGGACAAACAACGGACACGGGAGCATTTCAGGACATAAAAAAAGAACGGAAACGACGTAATAGCGTCACTTCCGTTCGAGTACAATTAGCTCCCCCTGTTGGACTCGAACCAACGACCCTGCGGTTAACAGCCGCATGCTCTACCGACTGAGCTAAGGAGGA
>CACXDI010000162.1 GCA_902766335.1 uncultured Ruminococcus sp.
AGGTTTAGTTGGGGGAGCAATAGCTTGACGACGAGTGATGAGCCGTCAGTGCCGAGATTTGTCTGCTGTTCTTTTAGGGATTAGTATTAGACGCGTAGTCGCTGGGAAAACGCTCCTGCGGAGCTTATTTCCAAAGGGGAGGTGCCCGGAGGGGTCAACCGGCTGCGCGGACTGAAAAAAGGATTTGACAAGGTTTTGCTTTTATGGTATAATGAAGGTTGAATGTGCAAAATACGAAAAGGAAGGATATCATACATGGCAAAGAAAGCAAAACAGGAATACGGCAACGAATCTATCGAGGTGCTGGAGGGTGCGGACAGAGTCCGTAAGCGCCCTGCGGTCATCTTCGGCTCCGACGGGCTGGGGGGCTGTAAGCACTCGGTGTTCGAGATACTCTCAAACTCTATAGACGAAGCGAGAGCGGGTCACGGCGATAAGATAATCATTTCCAAATACCGCGACGGCAGCTTTCAGGTGGAGGACTTCGGGCGCGGCTGCCCGGTGGACTTCAACCAGGCTCAGGGACGCTATAACTGGGAGCTGGTCTACTGCGAGCTTTACGCCGGCGGCAAGTACCACAACAACGAGTCCGCTGACTATCAGTACTCGCTGGGTCTCAACGGTCTGGGCGCCTGCGCTACCCAGTACGCTTCAGAATACATGGACGTCACCGTTTACCGCGACGGCTTTGAATATTCCCTTCACTTCGAGAAGGGCAAGAACGTCGGCGGTCTTTCCAAAAAGGAATACAAGGGCAGACGCACCGGCACCGTACAGCGCTGGAAGCCCGATCTGGAGGTGTTCACCGAGATAGACATCGAGGACGAATACTTCTGCGATATGCTGAAAAAGCAGGCGGTGGTAAACCCCGGCGTGCAGTTCATCTTCCGCGCCGAACAGCCGGACGGCAAGTTTAAAGAACAGGTGTTCGTATACGAGAACGGCATTTCCGACTACGTGACCGAGCTGGTGGGCGATAAGGCTCTTACCTCGGTGCAGTATTACACCGGCGAGCGCGTGGGCAGAGACCGCGCCGACAAGGAGGACTACAAGGTAAAGCTGTCGGTGGCGTTCACATTCTCAAACTACGTGCAGAACACGGAATACTACCACAACTCCAGCTTCTTAAAGCACGGCGGCTCCCCCGATGACGCGGTGAAGCTCGCCTTCCCCTACATGATAAACAAGTGGCTGAAGGACAACAACAAGTACACGAAGAACGAAAAGCCTATCACCTACGTCGACATCAGCGAGTGTCTGGTGCTGGTGTCATCGAGCTTCTCCACCGTGACCAGCTACGCCAACCAGACCAAGAAGGCTATCACCAACAAGTTCATCAAGGAGTGCATGAACGAGTTCCTGCGGCAGCAGCTTGAGATATACTTCATCGAAAAGCCGGACGAGGCTCAGAAGATATGCGAGCAGGTGCTGATAAACAAGCGCTCCCGCGAGAGGGCTGAAAGCTCGCGTTTACAGATAAAGAACAATCTTACGGCAAAGATCGATCTCTCCAACCAGGTGGCGAAGTTCAACGACTGCCGGAGCAAGGACGTGTCGATACGCGAGCTTTACATCGTGGAGGGCGACTCGGCGCTTGGCTCTGTAAAAATGGCGCGTGACTCGGAATTCCAGGCTGTTATCCCGATACGCGGTAAGATACTCAACTGCCTTAAAGCCGACTACACCCGCATATTCAAGAGCGAGATCATCACCGATCTTATAAAGGTGCTTGGCTGCGGCGTGGAGGTGCAGTCGAAGTCCAACAAGGACATCTCGAACTTCAACATAAACGGTCTGCGGTGGAACAAGATAATAATCTGCACCGATGCCGACTATGACGGCTTCCAGATACGCACGCTGGTGCTCACCATGCTCTACCGGCTGACCCCCACCCTTATCAACGAGGGCTACGTCTACATCGCGGAGTCTCCGCTGTTTGAGATAACCGTCAAGGAAAAGGGCGGCAAGGAAAAGGCATACTTCGCCTACGACGAGAACGAGAAGAACGAGATACTGAAAATGATAGGCGACAAGAAGTACACTCTCCAGCGCTCGAAAGGACTTGGTGAGAACGAGGCTGAGATGATGTCCCTCACCACCATGAACCCCCAAACAAGACGCCTTATCAAAGTCAACCCCACCGACGCCGAGCAGACGGCACAGGTGTTCGATATGCTCTTAGGCGACGATCTCCAGGGCAGAAAAGACCATATCAGCGAGTTCGGTCACGACTACCTAGATATGGCAGACATAAGCTAAAGGACAGGCGCATGACTACTGTTATACTGATAATACTGATAGCCGGTGCGGCGGCGCTCATCGTGCTGTCGATAGTGTTCACGGTGAAGATGTTCTCCGCGTTCAGCGGGGAAAAGAGCGCCGGGGAGCGCACTGCCGAGATAAAAGCGGCAAGAGTAAAGATGATAGCCTGCGATGCAGGAGCGGCACTGCTGGTGACGGCGGCGGCGTTGGTGAAACTGTTGATGTGATACCTCTCTGCCCCTTGCTGCCCTGTCAGGGGGTACACCACACGATAGGTGGTATGAAAATGGCAGGGGCAAGCCCCTGCCCTACACAAATAGTCCGTTACCCTCATACCTACCAGACTAGCACAAACAGTGTAGGGCGGGGGCTTGCCCCCGCCACAGACCACAACAAGCATTTCCGCAAGGCGCAACTCCTCCCCGCACTACCGAACCTCACCCGCTGCCCTTCGGGCAGACCCCTCCACCGCCTGCGGCGGTCCTGAGCGCTTTAGTGCGTTCCCCATTTCAGGGGAGGCTCTGGGAGCGTTGGACTAACGTGTGTAGGGCGGGGACTTGCCCCCGCCATTGGTACAGAACTACCGACGGTTCAGGGCTGTTAAAGCCTCCCCTGAAAGGGGAGGTGGCGGCGAAGCCGTCGGAGGGGTCTAAGCGAAGCATATAAATGCACAAACGATAAAAGATAAGGAAAGAAAAAGATGCCAAAGAAACCTACAAAGAAAGAACCCAAGCTAGATAAGACCAAGTTCCCGGATGCATATATCGCCGGGGCTGGCACGGTGGTGGAGGAGTCTATCACCGACACCCTTGAAAAGAACTATATGCCCTACGCCATGAGCGTTATCGTGTCGAGAGCCTTCCCGGAGATAGACGGCTTCAAGCCCTCGCACAGAAAGATACTCTATACCATGTATAAAATGGGACTGCTGACGGGGGCACGTACCAAGTCGGCAAATATCGTGGGACAGACCATGAAGCTCAACCCCCACGGCGATCAAGCTATATACGAGACTATGGTGAGACTCGCCCGGGGCAACGAGACCCTGCTCCACCCTTACGTTGACTCAAAGGGAAACTTCGGCAAGGCGTATTCGAGGGATATGTCCTTCGCCGCCTCGCGTTACACCGAAGCTAAGCTTGCGCCCATATGCGCCGAGCTGTTCGGTGACATCGACAAGGATACGGTTGATTTCGTCCCCAACTACGACAACGAGATGCTGGAGCCTACCCTGCTCCCCGCCGCTTTTCCCTCCATACTGGTGAACTCCAACGTGGGTATCGGCGTTTCCATGGCGTCAAGCGTCTGCTCCTTCAATCTTGAGGAGATATGCAACACCGCTATCGCGCTGATGAAGAACCCTGACCACAACGCCATAGAGACCCTCAAGGGTCCCGACTTCGCCGGCGGAGCGCTGATGCTCTACGACGAGGAGGTGCTGGAGCAGGTGTACCGCACCGGACGCGGCTCGATAAAGCTCCGCGCCAAGTATGAATACGACAAGAAGTCCAACAGCCTTGTCATCACCGAGATACCCGCCACCACCACCGTGGAGGCTATAGTCGAAAAGGTGATACAGTGCGTAAAGGACGGCAAGCTCCGCGAGATATCCTATATCCGCGATGACACCGATCTGAACGGTCTTACCATAACCATAGACCTCAAAAAAGGCAGCGACCCCGAAAAGGTAATGCAGAAGCTGTTCAGGCTCACACCCTTGCAGGACAGCTACGCCTGCAACTTCAATATACTCGTACACGGCTACCCGAAGGTAATGGGAGTGTACGAAATTTTGGACGAATGGATAAAGTTCAGAGTTGACTGCGTGCGCCGCAGAACGCTTTTTGACCTTAACAAAAAGAAGGAAAAGCTCCACCTGCTGGAAGGTCTCGAAAAGATACTGCTTGACATCGACAAGGCGGTGAAGATAGTCCGCGAGACGGAGGAAGAGGCTGAGGTAGTACCCAACCTGATGATAGGCTTCGGCATAGACGAGGTGCAGGCGGAATACGTCGCCGAGATAAAACTCAGACACCTCAACCGCGAGTACATCTTAAAGCGCACCAAGGACATCGAGGACTTAAAGAACGCCATAGCAGAGCTTGAAGAGATAGCCGGCAGCGACAAGAAGATCAAGTCGGTCATCATAAAGGAGCTGCGCGAGATAATAAAGAAATACGGTCAGCCGAGACGCACCGGGTTCTTCTTCGCTTCCGACATCGTGGAGGAGGAAAACGTGGACGACACCCCCGATTTCCCCTGCTCCATATTCCTCACCGACAGCGGATACTTCAAGAAGATACTCCCCAACAGCCTGCGTATGGCGAGCGACCAGAAGGTGAAGGAGGGCGACTTCATCTCCCAGCAGCGCGAGACTGTCAACCGCTCCGATCTGCTGTTCTTCACCACAGGCGCCAACTGCTACAAGACTAAGGTATCCGCCTTCACCGAGACCAAGGCTTCCGCCATGGGCGACTATATCCCCGCCAAGCTCTCCTTTGACGAGGGCGAGGAGGTGGTGGCTATGGCGAACACCACCGACTACTCCGGCTACATGATATTCGTATACGCCGGCGGCAAGGTGGCAAAGGTGCCGCTTTCGGCTTACGAGACCAAGACCAACCGCAAGCGCCTCACGGGAGCGCTGAGCCTTAAAGACAAGGTGATCGCGGCGATACAGATAACCGACAACTGCGAGATAATGCTGCGCTCTTCCAACAACCGGGCGCTGATATTCGACACGGCGCTGCTGCTGCCCAAGACCACCAAGAGCACCATAGGCGTGCAGGTGATGACCCTGAAGGGCAAGGCACAGATAGTAAGCGCCAAGACGATAGACCAGGAGACAGCCGAGGGTCTGAAGCGCTACAGGTGCAAGGCGGTGCCGTCAACAGGCAGCCCCGCCAAAGACCTGCCGGACCCGGATCAGCTGACGATGTAAGACCCCTCCACCGCCTTCGGCGGTCCCCCTCCCCTGTTAGGGGAGGCTTTAACAGCCCTGAATCTTTGGTGGTTGTGTACCAATGGCAGGGGCAAGCCCCTGCCCTACACAGAAAGCAATTCGCCCGCACAAACCAGTGTAGGGCGGGGGCTTGCCCCCGCCATTGGATTACAACTAACAAGAGTTCAAGACTGGTGAAACATTCCCTGAAGGGGGAGTTGGCGGCGAAACCATCGGAGCGGTCTTCCCCACCAAAACGAGGTGATAAAAAATGTTATGTCCCAAATGCAGAAAAGAGATAGACGACAGGATAATCGAGTGCCCTTACTGCCATACTTCTATCCGTATGAGCGAGAAGAAGAAAAAACGTTTCGCCGCCAAGCAGATAAAAAAGCTTGAGGATAAAAAGCGCAAAAAGGACAAGACTATAAAGGTGAAGGCTGTGCCCGACGGAACGGAGGTAAGGCACGGTCTGGGCAGGCGCGGCTTGAAGCTGCTGCTGATCGCCGGTATCGCCGCTGTTATCGTTATCGTCGCGGCGGTCATAGTGCTTGCCGTCACAGCCTCAAAGGGTGAACGCTACGCTGAGGACGCCTCTCAGTATATCGGACAGCAGCCGGCTGTGCTCAGCGCGACAACGGGCATACAGTACCTGGACGAGTCGAAATACTACGGCGTCAACAGCGCCATAGCCTTCGATTACATCTGTGAGAGCGACAAGTCCGTTAAGGTGCAGGGTATAGAGTACCCCCGCTGGGCGGTGCTGGTGTCTGTCAGCGATATCGGCGGGCATATCTCAAAGATCACCTACACCGATTTTACCGTACTAAAGCACGATATCCGCGGCAAAAAGCAGAAGGACAGCGTAGACCTTGACCGCTTCCCTGCCGGCACCAAGCAGTCGTCGGTGCTGAAAAATATCAATATGTCCCCCTACAGCATAACCTACAGCGAGGACGGCGGCATCACCTACGTCTACAAATACTGGTACAAGCGCGACAACGGCGACGAGCAGGCTATGCTCATGCGCGTGACGTTCAGCGAAAAGGGCAAGTACAAGTATTCCACCAACGAGGTGCTGATACCGCGGAATATGTGAGCGGCTATCTATTACAAAACAACAACAAATTATTGCTCATTATATACAGTTTCGTCAAAAAACTTGACATAGCCGACAAAAATTGATATTATAAGTCAGGACGTGCATTTTTGTACGTCGGCTTTAGTGTGCCTTTATTATGGCATATTATTGCTCCCCCAAACTAAACCTTGCCTGCGCCTTTCCGGCAAAGTTTAATTGGGGGAGCAATATCAGGAAAGTATATGAAATAAACCGAGACCAATGGTGGTGATGAATAAATGAAGAACGATATAAAGCTCTGTATGGGCTGCATGAACGAGCTTGACGCAGACGGCGTGTGCCACTACTGCACCTATACCGACGATATACCGCATCTTCAGTCCTACCTTGCGCCGCATACTATACTCAACGACAGATACATCGTGGGAAAAATGCTCTCATATAACGGCGAGGGCGCTTCCTATATCTGCTATGACCAGGTCACAAAGACCAAGGCGGTAATGCGCGAGTATATGCCGGATACCCTCTGCGAGCGCGAGATGAAAAGCAAGAATATAATAATAAACACCGACTGCCTTGCAAAGTACAAGACCTATATGTCGGAGTTCCAGGATATGAACCGCACCCTCACCAGAATGAGGAACTTAGGCTCTATCTGCACCGCAAAGGATATGTTCTCTGAGAACAACACCTGCTACGTTGTGCTGGAATACATCGAGGGCGTGTCGCTGAAGAAGTTTTTGCAGGCGAACAGGGGCTATTTGCAGTGGTCACAGGTGAAGAAGCTGTTCGTGCCGCTGTTTACCACGCTTAGCATTATCCACAACGCGGGCATTATACACAGGGGCATATCTCCCGAGAATATAATAGTTACTACCGAGGGCAAGCTGAAGCTCACCGGCTTCTCGATAAGCTCTATCCGCACGGCGGGTACGGCGCTCTCCCCCGAGTTCTATTCCGGATATACCGCCCCCGAGCAGTACTCCTCGCTGGAATGGCAGGGTACCTGGACGGACGTGTATTCGATAGCGGCGGTCATCTACCGCATACTCACCGGCTACGTCCCGCCCGACGCCAACAACAGGCTGCACAACGACACCATGATACCCGCTTCCCGCATAAATCCGCATATCCCGAGACACGTTTCAAACGTGCTGATGAGGGCTATGTCAGTGCGCGGTCCGGATCGTATACAGAGCGTCACCGATCTGGTGAGCGAGCTGTTCGAGAACGTTCCCCAGCCTAGCTCCCACATAAAGGGCGCTACCCAGACCATACCGGTAGTAAAGCCCAAGGATCCCCAGGAGGACGCGGAGCGCAAGGCTCTGGAGAAAAAGCTGGCGGCGGCTGAGGAGTTCAAGAAAAAGACTACAAATGCACTTACCATTATAGGCTTCCTGCTGCTGGGCGTGCTGCTGATAGTGGGAATAATACTGCTGTATCAGGTGTTCTCCCCTGCCGACGACAGCAACAGTGACTCGATAGTGGTGACAAATGCGGTGGACGACGATGACAGCGAGGTGCTGATACTTGAATCCCATGACGTGACGCTCCCCGCGGACGAGTCTGTCGAGGAGTCGCCCTACGGCACCGGCGCTATCATGCCGAACCTGGTGGGACAGCGCTATGACGCGGTGGAAAGAGAGCTGGGTTCAAGCTTTACGATACGCACCAAGACCTACTACTCCGAGCTGGAGCAGAAGGGTATCGTCACCAGTCAGAGCATCCCCCCCGGAGTTGAGTATGACCCGTCGAGAATGAACAAGCTGACCCTTGAGGTCTGCCTCGGTTCGCCGACGATACCTGTTCCCGACTTCGACGGTCTGCCCAAAAAGACCTACCTTGATATGCTCAACGAGCTGAACATCAAGTACTCTACCGTCGAGGAGGAGTCCTATACCGTCAAGGAGGGCTACGTTATCCGCACCAATGTAAGCCCCGGATACCTTATCAATATCGCGGAGGGCGAGGTGCTGATAGTTTACGTATCCACCGGTATGCCTGAGGTTGAGGAGAGCAGCGTTCTGGACAGCGAGGATTCCAGCGAGGCTGAGGAGGAATGGTACGACTGGACTGACGATTCCTCTCAGACCGATGACTACACCACTGACCCCGGATATTTGGAATACTGATATCTTTTACATGACACTTCCGACATTTTTGCCGGAGGTGTCATTTTGTCCGCAAAATATACAAAAAACAAGGACAAACCGGGCTTTTATTTTTTTAAATAATTTGTGAAAGTCCTTGACAGTGTGACCGATTTGTGATATGATAATACCATGAGTGTAAACGTAATCATTTTGTCGGCGGCGTGAATAACGCTGCCTGCAATTTCTTATGGAGGGATCTATCATGAAGAAGATCGGTGTACTTACCAGCGGCGGCGACGCCCCCGGAATGAATGCGGCTGTCAGAGCCGTTGCCCGTGCGGGTATTTCCAAGGGTATGGAGGTAGTCGGTATCCAGAGAGGATATGTTGGACTGCTCAACGAGGAATACGTCAACATGACCGCAAGGTATGTTTCAGGCATAATACAGCGCGGCGGCACCTGCCTTTATACCGCAAGATGTCCCGAATTCAGGAACATGGAGGGCGTTAAGAAGGGCAAGGCTGTATGCGACAAGCTCGGTATCGAGGGTCTGGTAGTTATCGGCGGCGACGGTTCGTTCAGAGGCGCGGGAGATCTCTCCAGCATCGGCGTTCCCTGCGTTGGTATCCCCGGAACTATCGACAACGATATCCAGTGCACAGAATACACTATCGGCTACGATACCGCTATGAACACCTGCATTGAAATGATAGACAAGCTCCGCGATACCGCACAGTCTCATGACCGCTGCTCTGTAGTTGAGGTAATGGGACGCAAGGCTGGCTTCATCGCTGTGAACGTTGCTATCGCTGTTGGCGCTGAGGCTGTTATCACTCTTGAGAGAGATTATGACCTTGACGCTATCGCTGCGAGAATGGTAAAGACCATGAACGCCAAGGAAGGCAAGCATCACTTTATCATCGTTGTTGCAGAGGGCGTAGGACAGACCGACGTTATCGCTCGCGAGATACAGGATAAGACCGGTATCGAGTCGAGAGTCACCGTACTTGGTCACGTTCAGAGAGGCGGCTCGCCTACGCTGAGAGACAGAGTTCTCGCTACCGAAATGGGCTATCACGCTGTTGAGCTGCTCGAACAGGGTATCGGCAACCGCATAGTTGGTCTCAAGGACGGCAAGGTATATGATATCGACATCCAGGAGGGTCTTGCTATGAAGAAGCCCTTCCTCGATCATAGATACGATATCTTCTACGATACCGCTTACTGATCCTTTTTCAGAAAACATTGACAGAGTAGAAAGCCGTGCGTTAAGTGCTGTCGGAACGGGGAGTTGTCGGACAGACGAAGGCATGAAAAAGCTGCGGTACGGCTTTCGCATCCCGCTGAATGTATAATTTCAAAGCTCTTTATAATATCTGCCTTGAGTTATGCAGGACGCTGTTGCTTTAGGAGGCAGAAATATGAAGAGCTTTTTTGGTATGTACAAAAAGTCGGCAGCGGAGTTTACAAATCTCCGGAGCCTTGTTATCACCGGGCTGTTTATCGCCGTATCTGCGGTGCTTGAGATGTTCTCGATAAATGTGACGTCCTATCTCAAGATAAACTTCGCCTTTCTTGCTATCGCCGTTATCGGTATGCTGTTCGGTCCCACTGTCGGATTCGCGGCGGGTCTTATCTGCGACGTGGTAGGATTTATCGTAAGCCCTACCGGCGGATTCCTTCCCGCATACACACTGGTAGCCGGGCTCCAGGGCATGATCTACGGAGTGTGGCTGTACAAGGACGGCGGCTGGAGGCCGCTAATGAGAACTACTGAAAGCGGCGGGAGCTTTGACTTCTCGCTGCTGCTGCGTGCGGCGGCGGCGCGTCTTACCGACGTGCTGGTTATAAATCTGGTGCTCAACACCTACCTCAATATGCACTACGGATTCATACCCAAGCAGACTATCGTTGCGGCGATCACCGCGCGTTTCTTCAAGAACGCGGTGGAGCTTGCGGCAGACATACCCCTGCTGTTCCTGATACTTCCCGCCTGCCTCATGGCATACAAGCAGCTCTCAGTACGCAGAACTCCCGGAACAACCAGGGACTAAAATAATTTTTTTCGGAATATAATAATGCTAAAGACGGCGAATACTGCCCCCCGCGGACAGTATCCGCCCTTTGGCGTTTACCTTAGAGAGTGCTATACTACTGAGGGCGCTGCCCTCAGACTCCCGCCAGAGGAACCTGCAAAACGACCCTTCGGGTCTTATTTGCTAAGAGTTCTCTTTGAGAACTCCTGCGAAGGGTTACCTCTGGACTCTTCCTAAAACTTCTCGCTATTTTTGTGATTTGGGGCTTATGCCCCAAATCGCAAAAATGACAAAAAAGTTTAGGAGGGGTCTAGGGGAGACTTCACAGAGAGTTTGCTTTGCAAACTCATAGCAAATAAGCCCAAAGGGCGTTTTGCCGGAGTCCCCCTAGCAGGGGTCTGGGGACAGAGTCCCCAGCAGCACAGCACTCTCTCAGGAAAATGGAGGAGACGGATATATGAGTATTTGGGACGCTTTTGACAGGATATCTAAGGAAAGATCTGAGCGCGGAAGGATAGAATTTATTATTGCGGGGCTGGGCAATCCCGGGGTGCAGTATGAGAACAGCCGCCACAATGCAGGGTTCATGGCTGTGGCGGCGCTGGAGAAGAAATACGGCTTTTCCGTATCGCAGCACAAGTTCAAGGCTAAGATAGGCGAAGCGGTCATCGGCGGCAAGAGAGTACTTGTCATGAAGCCGGAGACCTACATGAACAACTCGGGGCAGGCGATATCAGAAGCCATGCGGTTTTACAAGATACCGCTGGAAAACCTGCTGGTGATATTCGACGACATATCCTTAGAGCCGGGGCATATCCGCATACGCCGCAAGGGAAGCGCGGGCGGTCACAACGGCATAAAGAGCATAATCGCCCTCTGCGGAGCAGACGCCGAGGACGAGACGGCATTCCCGCGCATAAAGCTGGGTGTGGGCAAAAAGCCTCATCCCGACTATGACCTTGCGGACTGGGTGCTGGGAAAATTCGACGAGGAGCAGCAGAAAGCCTTCGACTCGCGGCTTGATGACGTATGCAGCGCCGCTGAGCTGATAGTCAAGGGCGACACCGACGAGGCTATGAACAGGTACAACAGATGAACATTTTCAGACTTATGCTGAGCGGCTCAGCATTCTATAACGAGCTTTACGATACCGTTACGGGGGGATACTCTCCCATATCGGTCACCGGTGTTTCCGGGGTACACAAGGCGCACATCGCCGCCTGCATGGCAGAGGACGTACCGATCCTGATGATATGCGCCGACGAAGCCTCTGCGGTAAAGACCGCTTCGGACATCAACACCATGTCCGGCAGGCAGACCGCCTGCGTATTCCCGGAGAAGGAATATGTCTTTGCCGCCATGGAGGGCGTCTCCCGTGAGTACGAACAGCGGCGCATAGAAGCGCTGTCGCTGATAAGCACCGGCAGGTGCAGAGTGGTATGCTGCTCGGCGAGCGCAGCGGTGCAGGCTACCGTCCCGCCGGAGGTGCTGAAGGAATACTCCTTCTCGCTGAAAGTCGGCGACGAGGTGCAGCTCGACGAGCTTATATCCAAGCTGACGGCGGGCGGCTACACCCGCTGCGATATGGTGGAGGGTCAGGCGCAGTTTTCGGTGCGCGGCTCGGTGGTGGACATCTTCCCCGTCTCCGAGCGTGAGCCGGTGCGTATAGAGCTGTGGGGCGACGAGATAGACAGCGCCGCTTTCTTCGACACCGAATCCCAGCGCCGCGGCGAACCGATAGACGAGGTGCGGGTCTTCCCTGCCCTTGAGATAATATTCCCCTCCAGCGAAGAGCTGTGTACGCGGCTGGATAAGCTGTCATCGGCTGTCCGGGGCAAGCGCACCGACGCTATACGCACTCTCATCGCCCGGGACAGGGAGTACGCCGAAGGGGGGCTGACCCTCTCGAACCTGGACAAATACTACACCCTCGCATACGAAAAGCCCGCTTTCATCTTCGACTACTTCACCGGCGGCGTATGTATGGTGAGCGAGTACACCTCCATGGGCGAGAACCTCAGGGGGTGGCTCACCACTCTCAGCGAGGACATGAAGCTGCTCTACGAAAGCGGAGTGCTGTTCAAGCGGCTGGAGGGCTTCTTCCTCGACGCCGGCGAGCTGGAAGCGGAGATACTTAAAAAGCAGTCCGTTTTTCTGGACACGTTCATGAGACAGAACGGCGACATACGCTTTAAAAAGCTGATAAACACCGACTGCCGGCAGACGGCAGGCTGGGGCGGCAGCATGACGGCTCTCAGCGAAGAGCTTCACGAATACACCGACAACGGCTACAGCGTGCTGCTGTTGGCGGGGTCAGAAAAGACTCTGCCGATAATCGTCAGCGATCTTGTCTCCGACGGCTTTGACGCGGTGCAGCTGGACGACGATATGCAGGAAGAAAAGCTGAAAAAGGGCAGAGTCTACCTGCGCACCGGCTCGCTGTCGGCGGGTATCGACTACCCGGACACCGGCTGCGCTGTCATCACTCAGATGCGTGCCATGACCGCCAAACGCAAGAAGCCGCGCCACAAGGCGGGCGAGGAGATAAACTCCCTCTCCGACTTAAAGCACGGAGACCATGTGGTACACGCCATGCACGGTATCGGTATCTTTCAGGGGATACGCAGCATAGAGACAGGCGGCGTCAAGAAGGACTACATCACGATAAAATACGCCGGCACGGATATACTCTATGTGCCGGTAACGCAGCTGGACTTGGTCACCCGGTATGTCACCGGCGGCGACGAAAACAGCATAAAGCTGAACAAGCTGGGCTCGGTGGAGTGGCAGCACACCCGCTCCCGAGTACGCAAGGCGGTAAAGGACATGGCAGAGGAGCTGACGGCTCTTTACGCCAAGCGTCAGCAGGCTAAGGGCTACGCCTTCTCCCCCGACAGCGACTGGCAGCAGGACTTTGAGGAGCGCTTCGACTATCAGGAGACGGACGATCAGCTCCGCTGTATCACCGAGATAAAGGAGGACATGGAAAAGTCCTCGCCTATGGACAGACTTCTCTGCGGAGACGTGGGCTTCGGCAAGACCGAGGTGGCGCTCCGGGCGGCGTTCAAGGCGGTGCTGGATTCAAAGCAGGTGGCGATACTTGTGCCCACGACCGTTCTTGCGTGGCAGCACTACCAGACCGCTATCAAGAGATTCGAGCACTTCCCCGTCAAGGTGGAGCTGCTCTCACGCTTCCGCACCGCCCAGCAGCAGGCGGCTATAATCAGAGAGCTGAAGCGGGGCACGGTGGATATCGTCATCGGCACCCACCGGCTGGTGCAGAAGGACGTGAACTTCAAGGACTTAGGGCTTGTGATAGTGGACGAGGAGCAGCGCTTCGGCGTGGCGGCTAAGGAAAAGCTGAAAACGCTCTTCAACGGCGTGGACGTGCTCACCCTCTCGGCAACGCCCATACCCCGCACGCTGAACATGGCGATGTCAGGGATACGCGATATGTCGGTGATAGAGGATCCGCCCCAGGACAGACGCCCGGTGCAGACCTACGTCATCGAGCACAACGACGGCGTCATAGCGCAGGCTATCTCCAAGGAGCTTCGCCGGGGCGGGCAGGTCTACTATATCCACAACCGCATAGACACCATATACCGCACCGCCGACAGGATAGCAAAGCTTGTACCCAGCGCCCGTGTAGGCGTGGCGCACGGAAAGATATCCGAGCAGGAGCTGAGCGAGATATGGCGGCAGCTCATCGAGGGCGAGATAGACGTGCTGGTCTGCACCACCCTTATCGAGACGGGCGTGGACGTGTCAAACGTCAACACGCTGATAATCGAGGACGCGGACTATCTGGGTCTGTCGCAGCTTTACCAGCTCCGCGGGCGTGTGGGGCGCTCCAGCAGACGCGCCTACGCTTACATGACATTCCGGCGGGGCAAGGTGCTTTCGGAGGTGGCTTCCCGCCGGCTCGAGGCTATCAAGGAGTTCACCCGCTTCGGCTCGGGATTCCACATCGCCATGAGAGACCTTGAGATACGCGGCGCCGGCTCCATACTCTCGGGGCGGCAGCACGGTCACATGGAATCTGTGGGCTATGACCTGTATCTGCAAATGCTGAACGAAGCGGTGGCGGAGCAGAAGGGCGAGGCTCCCCCGCCCTCGCCGGAGGACTGTCTTATCGACATCATGGTGGACGCCTACATCCCGGAGCACTACATCGAGAGCGATCTTTTGAGGATAGAAGCATACCGCCGGATAGCCTCGATAGTCACCGAGGAGGACGCGCGGGACGTCACCGACGAATTCATCGACCGCTACGGTGACCCGCCAAAGCCGGTCATGGGTCTTATCAATATCGCGCTGGTGAGGAACTCGGCGGCGGCGCTGGGTATCAGGGAGATAACCCAGTCCGGCTCAAAGGCGGTCTTTTCGCTCAGGAGCATAGAGCCGGAGTACCCCCAGCGGCTTGTTGCAAAGTACGGCAGCAGGCTCAGATTCATACAGGGCGACAAGCCGGGATTCTCGATAGACATTTCGGCAAAGCAGCCTACCTCGGAGCTGGTGTCGGAGGTAGTGGCGGCGCTTAAACAGAACGACAAATAAAAGAGGTTGATAATTATGGGAATGAATGATACACCTTCGGGAGAGAGACTGCATATAGGATTTTTCGGCTGCCGCAACGCGGGCAAGTCGAGCATTGTCAACGCCGTGACGGGGCAGGATATCGCGCTGGTATCTGACGTTGCGGGAACTACCACCGATCCGGTGCAGAAGGCTATGGAACTGCTGCCCATAGGTCCCGTGCTGATAATCGACACCCCGGGTATCGACGACGAGGGCGGCTTGGGCGAAATGAGAGTCGCACGCACAAAGCGTGTGCTCAACAAGACCGACCTTGCGGTGCTGGTGGTGGATTCGGCAAAGGGACTGGGCACCTCAGACCGCGAGCTGGTGAAGCTCTTTGAGGACAAGGGTCTGCCCTATGTCATCGCATACAACAAGGCGGACATCACCGGCAGGACAGGCGCCGAGGGCGAGCACGGCATATACGTCAGCGCGGCAACAGGTCAGAGCATTTACGAGCTGAAGGAGCTTATCGGAAAGAGCGCAAAGCTCCCCGACGAGCACAAGTACCTTGCGGGTGACTTAGTCCCGGCAGGAGAGTTCGCGGTGCTGGTGGTGCCGATAGACTCCGCCGCCCCCAAGGGCAGACTGATACTCCCCCAGCAGCAGACGATCCGAGACCTGCTTGAAGCAGGCTGTATGCCGGTAGTCTGCCGCGAGAGCGAGCTGGAGCAGACCCTTGCCCGTCTTGGCAGAAAGCCCGCCATAGTCATCACCGACAGTCAGGCTTTCGGATTCGTATCCAAGGTAGTGCCGAAGGACATCACCCTGACCTCCTTCTCGATACTGATGGCGAGGTACAAGGGCTTTCTGGAGGGTGCTGTCAGGGGCGCGGCGGCGATAGCCGAGCTCAAAAGCGGCGACAGAGTGCTTATCTCCGAGGGCTGCACTCACCACCGTCAGTGCGGAGACATCGGCACCGAGAAGCTTCCCCGCTGGCTGAAGCAGCGTACCGGCGCCGACTTGCAGCTGAGCTTCACCAGCGGCACCGGCTTCGAGGAAGACCTCAGCCCCTACAAGCTGGTGATCCACTGCGGCGGCTGTATGCTAAACGAGCGGGAGATGACCTACCGCATGAAGTGCGCCGCCGACGCAGGTGTGCCCATGACCAACTACGGCACCGCCATAGCCTACATGAACGGCATATTAAAGCGTTCGCTGGAGCCGTTCCCGCATTTGAGGGAATTGATTTGAAAATGATAATGACCGTCCGGAGTCGGGCGGTCACATTTTTTTGTAGTGTATTTTATTGTTTGTCAGACCGAGCAGATAGTCAACGTTGGTATTATAGAAATCGGCGAGCTTTATAAGAACATTGGTGGGTATATCCCTCTGCCCGAGCTCATAATTGCTGTAAGTCTGCTGAGCGCAGAAAAGGTAATCTGCTACGTCCTTCTGCTTGAGATCGTGGTCTTCCCGCAGATCGCGTATTCGGTTATATATCACAAAAACACCGCCCTTGATTTGTGCAAATGACAGATTTCTGTTTTTATTATACTATACCACATTTTGTTGTATTGACTTATACCGCATTTTGCAGTATAATTATGTAGAGATTTTATAAAATCTTAATACTTTTTTTCAAGGAGAGTATAATTATGAGAATCACAAAGATCACAGGAGTGGCACTGTCTGCGGTAATTGCACTGGGGATGGCAGGTACCCCTGCACAGAGCATAGTGCCGATAGCAGACACGGCGATAACGGCAGGTGCGGAAGAAACCATAACAGAAAAAGATCTGGAACTGACCGTCATAGCCGAGGATACGGACGGCAACAAAAAGAAGGTCGGCAGCAGCAAATTCAGGGATAAATATTATGACGATCAGGTATATATTTCAACAGAAGATCTGAGCAGGGTGATACTGGAGCTTTCACTTCCCGATATCAGCGGAGATTATCATGTGAAGTTCGACGGAGACTTCTTTGTTTCGATGGAAAATGAAGATGGAACGTCAGGCGCTAAAAATTGGTGGCAGCCAACTGATGACGGACGATATGTACATCTGACCGATGAAGAGCCTGTATACACCATGATATACGAGCATGACCCGAGTTGGAACGTTGTAAAGTATGGTTTCAGTTTATACGATATAGTTGGTTTTGAAGTGTTGAGCTACACCCCTTCCGCAAAGGTTGACATTTCCAAATCGAAGATAAAGACCGAAAACAAGACCTACACCGGCAAGGCTCTCAAGCCCGCCGTGACTGTGAAGCTGGACGGCAAGACCCTCGTTAAGGACAAGGACTACACCGTATCCTATAAGAACAACAAAAACTGCGGCAAGGCTACAGTTATCGTTACCGGTAAGGGCAACTACACCGGCAAGAAGACCGGCAATTTCATCATCAAGCCTGCAAAGGCAGCTGCCAAGAAGCTCACCAGCCCCAAGACCAAGACCGTTAAGTTCACCTGGAAGAAGTCTAAGGGCGGCGTGACCGGCTACAAGGTACAGATCTCCACCAACAAGAAGTTCAAGAAGAAGGTCACCAAGACCTACACTATCAAGAATGCTTCTACAACCAGCAAGACTATCAAGAAGCTGAAGAATGGCAAGATCTACTACGCTAGAGTTTGCGCATACAAGAAGGTCGGCAAGACTATCTACAAGGGCAAATGGAGCAAGCTCAAGTCCGTTAAGTGCAAGTAATCAAATCCGAAAAGAGTCTCCCCGCGAGGCTCTTTTTCTTTTTTCACATCAAAAATTAAACAATAATTTAAAAATGTGATAAATTATTGATTTATTGCCCAATACAACTTGACAATTCCCTCGTTTATTGGTATACTATAGTTATATGTATAGTCTAAGTGCGCACTCACGCCGGAGAACAAATATTCTTCGGGTGCCGCTTGTATAAAGGGGTTGAAATTTTATGACAGAACTAAAAATAGGTCAAGAAGTAGAAATGGAATACGGCGGCAAGGCGAAGGTCTTGGGCGTCATCGGCAGCGGCGGACAG
>CACXDI010000163.1 GCA_902766335.1 uncultured Ruminococcus sp.
AGGTTTAGTTGGGGGAGCAATAGCTTGACGACGAGTGATGAGCCGTCAGTGCCGAGATTTGTCTGCTGTTCTTTTAGGGATTAGTATCAGTTTCCTGTAAAGAAGACGATGTTCAGTACCGCGGGGATGATGTAGACGGCGAGCACTGTAGCGGCTCCCGTGGCGGTGAGCAGTATCTGACAGAACTTGTCGGTGCGGGGACGGTCAGCGGGTACTGCACGCTTTTTGCGTATCCTCTGCCATGCCGCCAGCCAGCCCAGCAGCAGCGCTCCCGCTATGCTCATGACGATTCCGGGCAGCAGCCCCACAGGACGGAAGCTTATCTCTATTTTGTGGCTGCCGGCGGGCAGGTCAAATGCGGTGAAGGAGCCAAACGCCCGGCGTGCTTCGATCTTCTCTCCGTCCGCCTTGACGGTCAGACCCTTGTCATAGGGCAGCGACAGCAGTACCGTCTGAGCCTCCGGCGCCGTGTATTCGCCGGTGAAGCCGTTTTTCACTTCGCTGAGCCCCAGCCCGGATATCCTGCCCGTTTCCTTTGCCAGCAGATCGGTGTCCACCGAGAACACCCCTATCGACGCCGCCTCAACGGTCTTGAGCGCCTCTGCCTCGATCTTCACCGTCTCGTTCTCGAACTCGCCCAGCTTCAGCACGCCGTTTTCCTTGGCATAGGGGTAGTTGAGCTGGTTTATAATGCCGTTAGTTCTGACGGAGAAGCTCTGGTATATCGGCTCGGTAAGGTTGTTTGAAAGCTTGTCGAAGCAGTCGAAGTAAAGCGTCTTGTGCCCCTTGACGTTTATCTCGTATTTCAGCGTTTTTCCGACTTTTACGGTGGAGCGCCCTGCGGCGCGGTAGATCTCTCCTCTGACCGGCTCATAGGTCTCGACGATATCGCCGTTGCCGAACACCTTTTCCGCGAGGTACTTCTGTACTGCGGCGCGGTCAAGCCCTTCGGGTATATCCTCCTCGGGCGCCTGAACGGGTACGAAGCCCATAGGCAGTTTGTTGCCCAGCGGCGCTATCTGGTAGCCCAGACCGGAGTAAAAAGCGTTGGGCTGGTAGGTGTTTGAGATGCGGTAGCCTATGCTCAGCATAGAGTCGGTTATCTCGGTGCCGCCGCAGCTGCCCACCTCCATCCATACCGAGGTGTAGCCCATGCGCTTCATGGTGAACATATAGTCCTCTGAGGTGAGCGAGGTGTAATGCGCAATAGAGTCGTAGCCCATGGCGCCTATGGTGTTGTAGTCGAATATCTTGGCGTTGGTCTTGACCCGGTAGAAGCTGTCGTCATCTATCTTCCCGCCCAGATCCATGACCTCGCCCTGCACTCTGTTGGTGGACTCGTTGCGCTCGGCGGAGTAGGTCATGTATATCTTGGTGTTGTTGACGCCTTCAAGTATCACCAGTCCCGCCAGAAGCAGCAGCGATATCTCCTTGAACACCCAGCCGTGCCTGTAGAAGAACAGTATCAGAGCCGCGCATATCATCGACATTATAAACAGCTTCCACAGCCCCTTGAAGGAGCCTTCGGTGCCGCCCAGGGCGCGGCTGTAGTCGGAGAGCGTCTGCCCGAACTTTTCCACATAGTCGGCGGCAGATATCATATATACCAGAAGTGCTGCCGCAGAGATGATACCGCCCGCCAGGTATTTTTTCATGCTCTTGCCGAAGGGAGACTCTGTCTCAAGCTCGTAAGCTGCAAGCTTCATCAGCATGAATATGGTCATGAATGCGTATCTCGCGGGGAAAGCCATGTAGCTTCCCGTGTGCCACATCTTGTTTACCGGGTCTATGAATATCGGTATCAGCGTAAGCCCCGCCATGATAATGGTCAGCCTGTGCTGCGGAGTGCGCTTGCCGTCGCGTCTCCAGATGTCAGCGAGCACCAGCAGTATCAGCGCCGAACAGCACATCAGCACCGGGATTATCGTGTCGTAGTCGGTGATAAAGTGACCCTTGCGGAGATTCTTTACAAGTTCGCCCCGCCTTCCCGACGAAAGGTACTGTATAAAGCAGGGAAGCCATACCGCCGCCGAAAGCAGCGCCGCCGTCCCCGAGCCGGTGATGAAGCTCCGGAAGAACCGCGGCGGCATATCCCCGCCGCGAAGGCTGTAAAAGGCGCATATGCCCATAGTCAGCAGCAAAAACAGCACCAGCATATAGCCTATGTAGTAGTTGACCGTCATCATGAGGGTAAGCATTACGGTGTACATCACCGGCGAGCCCCGCCGCTTCATCCGCTCGAGAGACAGCATCATAAGCGGGAAGAGGTACATCATGTCCAGCCAGATTATGTTCTGGTAGAAAAGCATGGTATATCCGCTGAGAGCGTAGACAAAGCCCAGCATGGTGCGGGAAATGCTGTCAAGCTTCCTGTGCTCGGCGCTTGCGGTAAAGTACAGCGAAGCCGTGCCGGCGCATACCGCCATTTTCAGCACTATAAGAATGTCCATGAACCGGAGCATCATATCCTTCTCGACAAACTTCACCAGTATGGTGAAGGGACTTGCGAGAAAGAAGAAGAACACTCCCCAGAAATTCATGCCCGAGGCGTTCTTCATGCTGAGAAACATACCGCCCTTGCCGTCAAGTATATCCTTGAACTGGCAGAGCAGAGGCACTACCTGCTGGTTCATGTCGCACCATGAAGCGGTGCGGCTGCCGAAGGGGTATAGCCCCTTTGACCAGAATACATACAGCACCGCTGCCGCAGTCAGTAATGGCGACAGCGTCACCGGCAAGTATTTCATTGCTAAGTGTTTCAGTCGGTCTAAGCCTTTCCTTTTCTTGTTCAACTCTCACTTACCTGCTTTCCATTTATCTCCCCTGCCGGGACAGAAGCTCTGCCTTTTTATAGCTCTGAGCTCCACATAGCAGCCGCAAAGCGCACACATACCGTTCCCGAGATGTTCGCAGCCGCGGCATATCTCCAGACGGCGGCGGTATTCGTTCTCTTCCGTCCGCTTGTCCGCCGGGTATTCCGCTATCCGCTCCTTCATGGCGCGTATGAAATCGTCCTCGTCCAAGTCGCCGAGCAGACACTTGCGGCAGATCTTTTCTTTCACTTTACGTCCGCAAAGCTCACCGATACCACCGACTTGGCGGGCACGATAAGCTTGAGCATACCCTCAAGGTATTCAAACTCCTCGTATTCGCAGAGCTTTACCGGCTCGCTGCCGTCAAAGTCGTTGAAGTCGTGGATATCCATAGCGGTGATGATCTGAGCCCTTGCGTCCTCGATGATACCCCGCTCCGAGTCCAGCAGAACCTCGCAGTCATCGGTGAGCGAGCAGTTTGAAACGGTGAGGAACACTCTGCCGTCCTTTACGGACATCGACTGCGAAAGCATGGGCACGCTGACACCCTGCTCGTCCAGGGTAGGCGCCGCCATAGATGTGCGTATCAGCTCGGCTTCGTGGTGCGGCAGGAACATTTTGAATACCTGCCATGTGGGGGTCTTGACCATGCGCTCGCCCTCGGTGAGTATCACCGCCTGGAGCACATTCACCACCTGCGCCAGATTCGCCATTTTCACCCGCTTTGCGTGCTGGTTGAAGATGTTCAGCGAGATCGCCGCCACCAGCGCGTCGCGCATGGTGTTCTGCTGGTACAGGAATCCGGGATTGGTGCCCTCCTCTACGTCATACCAGGTGCCCCACTCGTCAACTATCAGCCCCACCTCGACGTCTGGATCGTACTTGTCCATTATCTCGCTGTGCTTTGCGATAAGCGGCTCGGTGAAGTATACCGTGTTCATCAGATCAAAATAGCCTTTGTCGTCAAAGACAGTCGCAAAGCCCTTGCAGTTCCAGTCGTGGATAGAGTAGAAGTGCAGCGCCAGACCGTTAGCCTGCCACCAGCCGTTCTGGTGCAGGTTCTTCATCATGACCTCAGTCCAGTTGTAGTCTGAGGCGGAGGGCCCGCAGGCTATGCGGTAAAGCTCGTTGCCGGAGCAGTTCTTGCAGAAGTTTGCATACTGCTTGTACACGCCGGCGTAAAACTCGGGTGTCATATTGCCGCCGCAGCCCCAGCTCTCGTTGCCTATGCCAAGGTATTTCACCTTCCAGGGCTTCTCCCTGCCGTTTTCGGCTCTCAGCTCCGCCATGGGCGAGCCGCTCTCCAGCGTCATGTACTCCACCCATTCGGAAAGCTCTCTTACAGTTCCGCTGCCCACGTTGCCCGCGATGTACGGCTCGCAGCCCAGCTCCTCACACAGCTGCATGAACTCGTGAGTGCCGAAGCTGTTGTCCTCGGTGACGCCGCCCCAGTTGGTGTTCACCAGCTTCTTGCGCTTTGCGGGATCTCCTATGCCGTCCTTCCAGTGATACTCGTCGGCAAAGCAGCCGCCCGGCCACCGCAGCACGGGTATGCCAATCTCCTTGAGCGCCTCGACCACATCGGAACGCAGTCCGTCCTTGTTGGGAATATCCGAGTCCTTCCCCACATATATGCCGTTGTATATACATCTCCCCAGATGCTCGGAGAAATGTCCGTAGATCTCTTTGTTGATATGCGCCAGCTTTTTTTCGCTGTCGAATTTTATGTATGCAGTTTTCATGGTTCGTCCTCCTTTGGCTCAAAAACAAATACACTATTATTATAGCACATAACCCGCCGGATTTCAAGACGGGCAGACAATTATTTTGCAAAGAAGCAAAAAGCCCGCAAACCGCAAGGCTCACGGGCATAAGATATTTCAGTCGTCATTCTCCGGCGTTCTGCCGCCCATGGGAGGCTGTATGCCAGCCTGCTTCATGACAAGCTTTAAAAACAGCGGCATCAGGAAGAATATAAGAATGTAGCCGATGACAAGGCTCAAAAACAGCGAGGGGATGAACATAGTTCCGAAGTCACCGGAATATCCCTGCTTCACTGCCTGCGTGTACGCCATCCTTACCATGATGAATGTCATGATAGGCGTGTAGATAAGGTCAGATATCAGAGAATCAAAAAGCCTTTTCCTGAGAGTCCCGTCCTCAAGCCCCGCCTTTGCGCCCAGCTTGTCGGTCAGCGGCTTCATGGGTATGAAAAATCCGATGATAAGGCTGATGATAAAGCTCACCACAAAGCTTATCAGAAACCCCGGCAGGGTGAAATGCCCAGAGCTGAGGTTGCCTGCCAGCGACAGGCACAGGCTGAGTGACAGAGCCATGTAAAGGCTTATCTTCATTCCTATTTTCTTATCCATGTCTCACAACTCCTTTTATCTGTGTTTTCGCTCCGGGTGATCGGTGTAGTACTGATCCTTGTCGCGGTACATATCCTCGTCTACCTTGAGCAGCATCTCATTTATATCGCCGCCGTCCTCGGAATAGCAACTGCCCACCGCAAAGCATACGCTGTCCGGATCGCTTGAACGCTTTTTCAGCAGCGCCGTCCTGCGCTCGAACTCCTCACGCTCCCGGAAGGATATTACGATGAACTCGTCACCGCCGGCGCGGTAGATCTCGTCCTCCGGGAAGGTCTCCTGCAAAAGTATCGCCGCCTTTTTCAGCAGCAGATCTCCCGCAAGGTGTCCGTTCTCGTCATTTATCCGCTTCAGCCCGTTGAGATCGGCAAAGGCTACCCCGAAGGGCTTGCCCGAGCCGGACTTCAGCTCCTTGATCCTGCTGCTGAGGGCGTTGTTGTTGCTGATGCCGGTGAGCATATCGGTGAAGCTAAGGTGCTTTAAGCTGTTCATCATGATGTAGCTTGCAATGTCCGACGCTACGAAGAAGGTGGTGAGCCCCAGAGTCTCCTTTATCCGCAGGGCGTTGCAGGTGTCAAAGTTCGTCGCCCAGATAAAGCCGAAGGTCTTGTTTTCCTGCCTCAGCGGGAACATGACCACGCTATCGACTCCCGCTTCTGTAAGCGTGAGATACCAAGGCTCGTTGATCTTCTTTATAAACTGCATATCCGACTCGTTCTTTATGAGGATGCAGTCATTCTCACCGATAGTCTCTATCCATGAAAATGCGATGTCATAGAAATTCTTGAACTGGGTAGCCCTTTTGAGATTGCAGTCATCGCTTATGCTGGTGGCGATGACGTCACATTTCCCGACGTTCTGGTCAATAAGCATTATGGTGCAGACGGCAGCGCCGCACATTACTCTGATGTCGGCTATTATCTCCGAAAGAGTTTTTCTGAAATCCCTGGTGTCGCGCAGCTTTATGCAGGTCTTGAGCACGTCCGAGGATATCTGTGCCGAGCTGCTTGACATAAGGTCAATGTCCGCGATGTCAGTTTCCTCAAAGGAATAGGTGCAGTAGCAGGTGTTCCCGTCCTCATGATCTATCGGCATTGAGAACACGTTGAACCACTGACTGCCGGACTCCACGTTTATGTAGGTGTGTATAGGCTTTTTCAGCACCGCCGAGCGGTAGCAGAAGTCCTCGAAATTTATGTTTCTGGACAGATATTTGTAGTAAGGCGTTTCCGGAACAAAGTGATTGCCGTCTGCTATACTCACGCCCTTCTGGTAGAGCATATCCAGCAAGCCGAGAAATTTTCTGTTGCCGGCGCAGATGTTCACCGCTCCGTACCCGGTCTCCGTTCTTTCCACCGACACCACACAGGTCATGGTAGAAAACCCGTCAACAAATTTATTCAGATCCATGATCCTGTCCTTTCCGCGCCGGCGATAAAAGTCTGCCCAGTGCTTTGTGCAATATGCACAATTAGTCAAAAGTCTGCTTATATTATATCACATTTGTTACAGAAATGCAATAGCCGGGCGGCAAAAAACTGCATTTTTTCTCTTATTGACAATATGCGCTGTGATGTGGTATAATTAATTCAGAAAAGTCCGCCCTGCGGACAGGACAGGAGTGTTTAAAATGACCTACAAGGAAGAGTTTATCAAGTTCATGGAAGACAGCGGAGTGCTGACCTTCGGCGACTTCACCCTCAAGAGCGGCAGAAAGGCGCCTTATTTCATCAATGCGGGCAACTACCGCACCGGCGCACAGCTTGCAAAGCTGGGCGATTTCTACGCGCAGTGCATGGAGGACAACGGCGTCGAGGCTGACGTTCTCTTCGGACCCGCCTACAAGGGCATACCGCTGAGCGTGTCGGCAACGGTGGCGCTGTTCAACCGCTACGGCAAGGACCTGCCCTACTGCTTTGACCGCAAGGAGGTCAAGGATCACGGCGAGGGCGGAATGTTCGTCGGCAAGAAGCTTGAGGACGGCGATAAGGTAGTCATCATCGAGGACGTAATGACTTCCGGCAAGGCTCTGCGCGAGGTGCTGCCCAAGCTGAAGGGTGCGGCAGATGTGAATGTCACCGGCATGATAATCACCGTTGACCGCATGGAGAAGGCTCTCGACAGCGAGCTCTCGGCGGTGCAGGACGCCTACAAGCAGTTCGGCGTGAAGGTGTATTCCATAGTCACTATCGACGACATCATCGAAGCGATCAGAAACGGAGTCATCGGCGGCAGCGAATACCTGGACAAAATGCTCGCCTACAGGGAGCAGTACGGCGTAAAATACTGATTTTTTACCTGATATTTCCGGAAAAAGCAGTCAAAAAGGCTGCTTTTTCTTTTTTGCGCTACAAATCCGTTTTTTCAGACTGCAAAAATCGCCCGATTTCGCGTCAAGCACATCACCTTGATTATCAAGCAATAACCCTTGACAAACCGCCGCTATACGAAACCACAACATATAGAATTATATCATTTTGGTAACGGCAACATTTTGAATTGTAACCAAAATGTAATGATATGTAATGCAATTGTTCTTGATAGCTGCTTTTGGAAGGTGTATAATATAATTTGTAGAACAAAGAAAGAAAAAGAATGAAATCTAAGTGAAATACTCTTAGCTCGTTTCATCCTCTCCAAAATTTTTTACACAAGTTTGAAGGCAGTCTCTCCGGACTGCCTTTTTTCTGTCTGCGTGGCGGAGAGACTGAGGGGGAGGTAGATTCGCCTGACGGCGAATTCAGGACATTTCCCTCGCCGCGCTTGCGCTTGGCGTTGGGAAATTTAAAATCGGCACTGGTGGGGTTCTCGCTATCTTTGCGGGGGACTTTTCATGCCTGCGCTTTAAGCTATATGGATATCTGATGCCGATTTTAAAACGGTAGGTACTGGTGTAGGGCGGGGGTGAGTTTGCTTGCAAACTCATAGGAGCTTGCGACGGTAGCCCCCGCCGCTTACGTTTCCGTCAGAATGTCCGTAGGGCTCAATCGTCCGTTACCCGGTTGCCCCTTGCGGGGCAATTGGGGACTCTGTCCCCAAACCTCTGCTTAGGGCTCCTCGCCCTAAGAACCTCGGCA
>CACXDI010000164.1 GCA_902766335.1 uncultured Ruminococcus sp.
ATCTATTTATGGTTATGTGTATTAATAAAGTTACCGACCTTCCTATCTATTCCTATAAAAATAAACTTGGCGGTTGGAAAACTGTTAAAGAAAAGTACATTAAACTACCTGTAAAAGACGGACAAATAGATTTTGAATTAATGGAACACCTAATATCTGCACTCAAAAAAATGCTAATTAAAGATGTAGTAAAATATGTTGAGAATCACAGTAAATAGATTATAAGCTATTACAACTAACCGGTACTGCGCTATAATCAAAATATCCTCGGCAACACAATGGCAACAAAAAATCAGATACTCCAAATCTGACAGACAACTGAGATAATAGAGATACCACAAACGATAATACTTAACTCAAACTGGTTAAGATTACGGTTCGAGGAGCGAGTGGGAATAATAACTTAACACCTGCAAACCGTAAGGATCACACGGTCTGCAGGTGTTTTTATGCTTTCGGAGCGTTAAAGCCAACGATCAAGCAATCGCTGCCGAAACGTTCCATATCAAACCTTGAAGCACTTTAGAATGTTCTTTATCTCTCCAATGACAAAGGTCACGTCGCCGTCTGTCAGCTTGGTGTCTGCCGACGGGATGAATACCTCGTCGCCGCGCTTTATCGTGATGATGTTTATGTTGAACTTGCGGCGGACGTCGATCTGCGGCAGCGTCTTGCCGAACCACTCCTTCGGCACTACCATTTCGTAAATGGAGTAGTTGCTGTCCAGCTGGATAAAGTCCAGGATACGGTCTGACGCGTACTTGGTGGCAAAACGTATTGCCGTCTGCTTCTCGGGGTAGGCTACTTCGTCGGCACCTACCATTTTGAGAAACTTCATCTGAACATCGTTGGTGGCTCTCGCCATTACAAATTCTGCCCCCAGCTCCTTGAGTGTGCAGGTAGCCTCCAGCGAGGTCTGGAAAAGCCCGCCTACCGCCACAATGCAGACGTCAAAGTTGTTGACTCCCAGCGACTCCAGCATCTCTCTGTTGCAGCAGTCGCCTATCCTTGCGCCGGTGACGTAGGGCATCACCTCGTTGATCCTGTCCTCGTTGGTGTCGATGATAAGCACGTCACAGCCCAGATCGTTCATTCTCTTGGCGATAGTTCCGCCGAACTCGCCGGCTCCCAGTATAAGTACAGATTTCATTTTTGGTATCTCCTTTCGTTATCCAACTGCTATCTTTTCAAGCGGCATCTTGACCTTGTTGTTTTCGGAGGACGATACCGCCGCGTATATAAGTGTGAGTCCGCCGACTCTTCCGAAGAACATCAGGAACATAAGTATTATCCTCGACAAATGGGAAAGCGTTGACGTTATGCCGAGGGTGAGTCCGGCGGTGCCGATCGCGGAGCCGGTCTCGAACAGGCAGGTGATAAGCGGCAGATCCTCAGTCCTGCTTATAACGATACCGCCCGAAATGAACAGCACCAGATACATGAACAGTATCGCACCGGCGTTGCGTACAGCTTCGTCGGGGACTCTTCTCTTGAACACCTGGACGTCATTCCGTCTGCTGAATACTGTTATCGCCGACAGGAACAGCACCGCAAAGGTGGCAGTCTTCATGCCGCCCGCCGTGGAGCCCGGACAGCCGCCTATCAGCATAAGTATTATCATTACAAGCGCTCCCGACTCGTTCATCTGCGACAGATCCTGACTGTTGAAGCCAGCTGTCCTGGTGGTGACCGACTGGAACATGGAGCTGAGTATCCTCTCCTTTATCCCGAGCCCGCTGTATTCGTAAAAGAAGAAATACAGCGCGGGGAGGAATATCAGTATCAGCGTGGTGAACAGCACCACCTTGCTTTGCAGCGAGTACTTGACCAGCCTTGTCCTGTGAGTGCCGATGTCGCTCCAGGTCATGAATCCGATACCGCCCACGATTATCAGCAGCATTATCACGATGTTGAAGTACGCGTGGCTGCTGTAGGAGGTAAGCGACGAGAACGGCTCGCGCACGCCCATAAGGTCAAAGCCCGCGTTGCAGAAGGCAGATATCGAGTGGAACAGCGAGTAGCCTATGCCCCGCACCACACCGAAGTCATTGATGAACACCGGTGCAAGCAGAGCCGCACCCGTCAGCTCGATTATAGCAGAGGTCTTCAGTATAAATCCCGTGAGCCGGACTATGCCGCCCACTTGCGGCGCCGAAATGGACTCCTGCATGGTGCTTCGCTGGGCAAAGCCTATCTTTTTGCCGGAAGCCCGCATTATCGCAAGACCTATCGTGATGACGCCCATGCCGCCTATCTGTATCAGCGTGATTATCACGCACTTGCCGAATACCGACCAGTATGTAGCTGTGTCCTTTACGATGAGCCCGGTAACACAAGTCGCCGAGACTGCCGTGAACATACAGTCGGCAAAGGACGTCACCACCCTGTCCCGGGAAGCTATCGGCAGCATAAGCAGCAGCGTCCCTAACAATATCAGCGCAAAAAAGCTGCCTATGATTATCTGAAAGGACGTCCTGCCCTTGCGCTTCTTTTCCTTGATCTTTTTTTCCTTTATCTTCTTTTCCATAGTTCACCTCAAACGAACAGATATACTATTATTATAACATAAGAAAAATAGAGTTATTGTGAATAATTACAATATTTCATTAACAAATTTTAAACTCTGTTCATATTTTAAAGGATGCCGCCCCGAGGTCTGTATCAGGTCTTGTTTCCGGCGAACTGCGTCTGATAGAGGTCATAGTAGCAGCCGCGCAGCGCTATAAGATCCTCGTGCCTGCCGCTTTCGGCGACCTTCCCGCCGTCGATCACGACTATTATATCCGCGTCGCGTATAGTGGAAAGACGGTGGGCGATTATCAGCGAGGTGCGGTTTTTCATCAGCGCCACCATTGCCGACTGTATGTTCATCTCCGTCCTGGTATCGACGCTTGAGGTAGCTTCGTCGAGAATGAGTATCTTGGGATCGGCAAGCACCGCCCGGGCTATGGAGAGCAGCTGCCGCTGTCCCTGTGAAAGATTGGAGCCGCCCTCAGAAAGCTGGGTCTTGTAGCCCTCCGGCAGGTGCCTGATGAACTCGTCGGCGTTGGCGTGCATGGCGGCGCGGCGCACAGCATGGTCTGAGGCGTCCTCGCTGCCGTAGCGTATGTTCTCCTCTATGCTGCCCTTGAACAGCACCGTGTCCTGCAAAACTATAGCCACAGAGCGCCGCAGCTCGTCCTTTCTGATGTCGGTGATGTCGGTGCCGTCCACCGTTATCCTGCCGCCGTCCGTCTCGTAGAAGCGGGTGAGCAGGTTGACCACCGTGGTCTTTCCCGAGCCGGTAGCGCCGACAATCGCTATCTTCTGTCCGCGCTTTATGTCAAGGCTGAAGCCCTTGAGCACCGGCTTGTCCGGCTCGTAGCCGAAGTCGATGTTTTCAAAGCAGATGTCTCCGCGCACATCGTCGGCGGTGAGGGGAGAGCTGCCGCTGTCCGTTTCGGGCGGGGTCTCCATGACCTCGAATATCCTCTCGGCGCCTGCTATGGCGGTCTGGATATTCGCGTACTGGTTGGCTATCTCGTTTATCGGGCGCGAGAACTGCTTGGAGTAGAGTATGAACGCCTGTATCGTGCCCACGGTTATCCAGCCCTTGAAGCTGAACCAGCCGCCGAAGGCAGCGATCATCACGAATCCGAAGTTGGATATGCAGTTCATCAGCGGGCCCATGACGCCGCCGCAGATCTGGGCGCGTATGCCGGTCTTTCTCAGCTCGTCGCTCATTTCGTTGAACTGCTCCACCGCCGCCTGCTCCTTTGAGTAGGAGACTACCGTGCGGTAGCCGGTGACCATTTCCTCGACGTGGCTGTTGAGCTTTCCGAGTATTATCTGCTGCGCCAGGAAATATCTTCGCATGAACTTGGTCATCTTGCTTGAAACGAGGATCGTCAGCACCACAGTCGAGAGGGATATGAGCGTCAGCAGGGGAGAGTAGGTGAGCATTATGATGACAGACCCGGTGACGGTCAGCACTCCCGAGATAAGCGAGCCTATTGATTGAGATATCGTGTTGGATATGTTCTCCACGTCATTTGTCATGCGGCTCATGATGTCGCCGTGGCGGTGGGTGTCGAAATATTTTATCGGCAGCTTGACTAAGTCGCCGAAGAGATCGCGCCTCATGGTGCTTACCGTGCGCTGTGAAAGCTTTGCGGAGAATAACCCCTGAAAGTAGGAAAACAGCGAGTTGAGCAGATAGACTCCCCCCAGCAGGATAAGAGTCCTTACCAGCTTGTCTGTGTCAGCCGACAGCCTGCCGCCGTCCAGCGTTATGCAGTCTATCGCTATCTGCTGTATATACGGAGCCGCAAGGTTCAGCACCGTTATCATGAGCATCACGCCCATAAGCCCGAAGAAAAGATATCTGCTCCTGCCGATGTACCTGAGCAGCTTTCCCAGGGTCTCTCGGGCGTTTTTTGGTTTTTCGGCGTTTATAAGCCCGGCGTGTCTCCCGCCGGGTGCCGGCTTTCTGTTGGGGTCAGGCGGCATAGGGGGCATCAGTCTTCACCTCCGTTGGTCTTTATCTGTGAGCTGTAGATGTCCTTGTAGACCTCACAGCTGCCCAGCAGGTTTTCGTGTGTGTCGCAGCCGACGATCCTGCCGTGATCCAGTACCACTATACGGTCACAGCTTTTGACGCTTGCTATGCGCTGGGCTATGGTGATGACGGTGGTGCCTTTCAGCTGCTCGTGCAGCGCGTTCCTGAGCGCCGCTTCGGTGCCCAGATCGAGCGCCGAGGTGGAGTCGTCGAATATCAGTATCTCCGGTTTTTTCAGCACCGCGCGGGCTATGGACATTCTCTGCTTCTGCCCGCCGGACAGCGAAGCGCCCTTTTCGGCGATCATGCTGTCATAGCCGTCGGGCATACGTCTGATAAACTCGTCTGCCTGCGCTATCCTCGCGGCGTTTACTATATCCTCCTCTGAGGCGTTCTCGTCGCCCCAGCGTATGTTGTCCTTTACGGACGCCGAGTAGAGTTCGCTTTTCTGCATAACTATCCCGACTCTCTGCCTGAGGTCTGAAAGCTTGAAATCCTTTACGTTGCAGCCGTCAACAAAGACCTCGCCCTCGTCCGGGTCATAGAAGCGGGGGATAAGATTCACAAGCGATGTTTTACCCGAGCCGGTAGAGCCCAGTATCGCGATGTTCTCTCCCGCGCCGATATCGAGGTCAATGTCCGAAAGCACAGGCTCGCCGCTGGAGGCGGGATAGGCGAAGGTGATACCGCGCAGACTTACCGTACCCCTGCCATTCCCTGCGGTAGCGCCGCTGCCGTCGGTTATCACCGGCTGTGTCTCCAGCACCTCAAGCACACGCTTTGCGGAAGCGCTTGCACGCGCCATAGTCTGGAACATCATC
This sequence comes from uncultured Ruminococcus sp., assembly GCA_902766335.1. Lineage (GTDB taxonomy): Bacteria > Bacillota > Clostridia > Oscillospirales > Ruminococcaceae > YE71. The sequence goes on from CACXDI010000164.1 coordinate 5,359, forward strand.
GCCAGCATCATTATGCCGTGGAGCACCTGCGTGAGATAGGTGACAGCCGCCATGACCTCGCCTACCTGCATCTCCTTAGCCTGCACCTGCCAGCCGCCGATGTATATGACCGCGATCACCGAGAAATTCATTATCACCATAAGCAGGGGAGAGAGCAGAGCCATAAGCTGCTGCACCTTGAGATTCGCTTCGGTAAGCCCCATGTTAGCCTCGCCGAAGCGCTGCTCCTCGTGCTTTTCGCGGACGTATGCCTTAACCACCCGCGCTCCGGTGACGTTCTCCTGCATGACGGAGTTTACGCTGTCCAGCCGCCTGGCGACTATGGCGTAAAGCGGGTTTGCGTTTTTCATTATCAGTACTACGATGACCGCCTCAATGGGCAGAGCCACCGCTATGATCGTGCCGAAGCTTTTAGCGAGGGTCAGCATCATGATGATACCGCCGGTGAACATTATGATGTTCCGAACGAAACCGCGTATCAGGAAATCCGCCATTTGCTGTATAGCCGTGATGTCGGCGGTTATCCTCGTGACCAGCGAGCCGGTGGTGAACCTGTCGGTCTGCTGGAAGGACAGCCCCATGACCCGCCTGAACAGATCGTTGCGGACATCCCTGGAGAAGCCCTGTGAGGCGCACCCGGCAAAGAACGCCGACGCCGAACCGCACATCCCGCCGAATATGACCGTCACCAGCATGATGACGCCTGTTCGTATTATCAGCTCCATATCGTTTCCCAGCACACCGTCGTCTACTATCTTTGACATGAGCTTCGGCTGGAGCAGATCCATCATGACCTCTCCCACCATGCTGAGCGGTGCCAGAAGAACAAACATCATATACGGCTTTATGTATTTTGCCAGCTTCAATTATCCTTATCTCCTTTGTATAATGTGTGTCTTAAAATAATCATATCACCTCGAAACGCTTTTGTCAATTGATTTTTTATTAAGACGATCCTGCCGATTTCGGCATAATGCGTCAGAGTTCGCATTTTTTGATAAATGTGTACATAAAATTTTTAAAAAACGATTGACAATTATTGATTTTTCTGGTATAATAAACTGTAGTATGTGAATTTTTTTAAAAACTGCAATATTCGCTGAATCATTACACGGAAGTAAGGTGATCTGTAATGGAAAGATATCGTTTGCATGAGATCGAAAAAGCTCATATGGAAAATTCCAGGATGCCTTTTGCTATATATCAGCTGGTAGACAAGCGTGTTGTGACTATAGTGCTTTCTGCCGGATTCCGGGAACTGTTTGGTTATGACGACATATCAGAAGCATATCACGATATGGATAACGATATGTACAAGGATACGCATATAGATGACGCCGCGCGTATAGCCGACGCCGCGTTCAGATTCGCTACCGAGGGCGGCAGATATGACGTTATCTACCGTACCCGTGACAGGAAAACGGGCGGATACAAGATCGTCCACGCGATGGGCGAGCATTTCTTTACAGAGACGGGCGAGCGTCTCGCACAGGTGTGGTATACCGACGAGGGCAGCTATCACGAGGAGGAGCATGAAGCCGAAACGGTGCTCAACCGTGCGCTGAAAAATGCTCTTTATGAAGAAAGCTTCATAAAGGCAAGCTACTACGATCATCTCACCGGTCTGCCCAGCATGACATACTTCTTCGATCTCGCTTCCGGGAGAAGGAACGAGATACAGAACGAGGGAGAAAATGCCGCCATGCTTTTCATGGATTTCAGCGGCATGAAGTATTTCAACCACAAGTACGGCTTTGCCGAGGGCGACAAGCTTTTGCAGTCCTTTTCCCGGGTGTTGGCTGAGCTTTTCGGCAACGAGAATTGCAGCCGCATGGGACAGGATCATTTTGCGGCGGTCGTCAAGACCGAGGGTGTTGAAGAAAAGCTCCGGGAGCTGTTTGAAAAGTGCAAGGCTGTCAATGACGGATGCAACCTCCCGCTGCACGTCGGCATTTACAAGAACTGGTATGACAGCGTGGTGGCAAGTATGGCTTGCGACAGAGCAAAGTTTGCCTGCGATACGCTTAAAAATGTTTTCTCCTCGGATTTCAGCTATTATAATATGTCTATGAAGGACGCCGAGGAAAGACAGCAGTATATAATCGCAAACCTCGACAAAGCTATAGAGGAGCGCTGGATAAAGGTCTACTACCAGCCGATTGTGCGTGCGGTGAACGGCAGAGTCTGCGACGAGGAATCCCTCGCCCGCTGGATAGACCCGATGAAGGGCTTCATGTCCCCCGCCGAGTTCATACCCGTGCTGGAGGAGCACCGCCTTATCTACAAGCTGGATCTTTATGTTGTCGAGTGCGTGCTGAAAAAGATCGACACACTTACAAAGGCGGGACTGCATATCATGCCCCAGTCGGTCAACCTTTCCCGCTCGGATTTCGATTCCTGCGACATAGTCGAGGAGATACGCCGCAGAGTTGACGAAGCGGGTATCAGCCACAGTATGCTCACCATAGAGATAACCGAGAGCGTCATCGGCAAGGATTTCGAGTTCATGAAGGCTCAGATAGACCGGTTCAGAGAGCAGGGTTTCGCGGTCTGGATGGATGACTTCGGCAGCGGGTATTCCTCCCTCGATGTTTTGCAGAGCATAAAGTTTGACCTTATAAAGTTCGATATGCGTTTCATGCAGAAGTTCAACGAAGGCAATACCGGAAAGATAATACTTACCGAGCTGCTGAAAATGGCTACCTCCCTCGGCATAGATACTATCTGCGAGGGCGTGGAAACGCGGGAGCAGGCACAGTTCCTCCAGGAGACAGGCTGCGCCAAGCTTCAGGGCTATCTTTTTGAAAAGCCGATACCAGTCGAGCAGATACTGATGAAGTACTCCAAGGGCATACAGATAGGCTTTGAAAACCCGGAGGAGTCACAGTACTACGAGTCGATAGGACGGGTAAACCTGCATGACCTTTCGGTCATAGCGCAGGAGAACGTGAACGATTTCGACAATTTCTTCAATACGCTGCCTATGGCGATAATAGAGCTGAATGACGGTCAGGTGAGCTTTGCCCGCACAAATCAGTCCTACCGCGATTTCATGGACAGGTGCTTTGCTTTCAGAGTGAATGACAGACACGAGTCCTTCCATGAAAAGCCGGAGGCTGTTGCGTCACCCTTCATGAACGCGCTGATCCAGTGCTGTGAGGACAGCAGCACTCTCTTCCTTGACGAGACCATGCCGGACGATTCCACGGTACACTCCTGTCTCAGACGTATCGCGGTGAATCCCTGCACCGGAACGGTGGCGATAGCGGTGGCGGTGCTGTCGATAAGAAGCGCCGATCAGGGAACTACCTTCGTTAATATAGCAAAGGCTCTTATGGCGGATTACTTCAATCTTTTCTATGTCGATATAGAGAGCGAGAAATTCTACGAATATACCTCCAAGATCGGCGACGGTGATATGGATATGGAACGCCGCGGAGAGAATTTCTTCGAAGAAAGCCGCCGGGACGCGCTTAAATATCTGTTCCAGGATGACTGCGAGAAGTTTGTCAGCGCTTTTACAAAGGAAAACGTGCTCGGACAGATCGAGGAGCAGGGCACTTTTAATATATCCTACCGCCTGATGATGAACGGCAAGCCGGTTTACGTCGCCATGAAGGCTATGCGTATGCAGGACGATCCCGCACATCTTATAATCGGCGTGAGAAATGTTGACGTTCAGATGCGCCAGCAGATGATGCTTGAGAAGGTGCGCCAGAACAAGATCATATTCTCCAGGATAATCGCGCTTACGGGCGATTATATCTGCCTGTATACCGTAGATCCCGTGACGGGTGAATATGATGAGTATTCCGCAGCGGGCGTTTACAAGGATTTCGGTCTTGCAAAGAGCGGTGAGGATTTCTTTGCCGCTGCCTATACCGACGCTGCCGCGATACTTCATCCCGATGATCTGGAAATGTTCAGAGAGGCATTCACGAAAGAAAAGGTGCTTGATGATATAGATAAAAAGGGTATATTCACGCTGAAATACCGCCTTATCATCGACAACAGCCCGGTGCCTGTCATTCTCCGTATAGCGCGTGTCAATGAGGATGACGGCGAAAAGCTTATAATCGGAGCCTACAAGGTGGGTGCCAACAGACATTTCATGAACTGAAAAATCGGTGCAACACTGCATAATAGGGGCTGTTGCAGCCCCAACAAAGAAAAAGAGCCTGGCACAGACCAAAAAGGTAGTGCCAGGCATCTCATTTTGTGGTATATAGTATATTGCTCCCCCAACTAAACCTTGCCAAAAATGCTTGACACAAATAATACTAATTCCTAAAAGAACAGCAGACAAATCTCGGCACTGACGGCTCATCACTCGTCGTCAAGCTCCCTTGCAGGGCGTCAGCCCAACTGCGGTC
>CACXDI010000165.1 GCA_902766335.1 uncultured Ruminococcus sp.
CCAACAGCAACACATTGATGACAACCGTTACCTTCGGCGGCGAGACTTACGCTGTCTGCTATGGTATGGCTATCAAGGAGGAGTGAGCGCGTGGATAAGAACAGCGTTTTAAAGCTCACGCTGGCGGCGATCGGCGGCGGGCTGACTGCTTACTTCGGAATGATCGCGGTGCCCATCGCAGTCCTTGCGGCGGCAATGCTCATCGACTATGCAAGCGGCATGACCAAAGCGTGGCTCGCGGGAGAGCTTTCAAGCCGTGTGGGGCTTCGCGGGATAGTGAAAAAGGTCGGCTCGCTGGCGGTGATCTGCGTGGCGGCGATCGTTGACTGGCTGATGATCTCGGGACTGCAAAGGGTCGGGATAACGCTCAGGCTGGACTACTGCTTCGGGCTGATCGTGACGATATGGTTCATCATCAACGAGTGCATAAGCATTCTGGAAAATCTCGCCGCCATAGGCGTGCCGCTGCCGAGGTTCTTGACCGCTATGATACAGCGTCTGGCGGCTGTGGTGGATGAAAAGGGCGATAATTCTACAAAGGAGTGAAAACTATGGGACTGAAAACATACGAACAGTTTATCAAGGCACACAACGGCAAGGCAGCCGATTATGACGGCGTGGCGGGTGCTCAGTGCGTTGACCTCGCGAAGTGCTATCTCAAAGAGGTCTTCGGTCTTGAGTCGGGAGCATGGGGAGACGCGCACTGCTGGTACGATAATTTCAACAATATACCCGCGCTCAAAAAGAACTTCACGCGCATACCCAACACGCCCGACTTCGTGCCGAAAAAGGGCGACATCGGCGTGTGGGACAGCGGGCTCAGCGCCGGGGGCTGGGGACATATCGCGGTATGCTCCGGCGAGGGCGACACTTCCAAGTTCTACAGCTACGATCAGAACTGGAGCGGCAGGCACGATCCGTGCACACGCATACAGCACACATACAGCCACTTCGCGGGAGTGCTCCGCCCGAAGGACCGCAGCCGCATCGACCCGCCCGAGAAAAATCCGCTGGACGTCACGGGCTTCAAGCGCGGTGACAAGGGGCTGGGGGTGTACTACCTCAAGCGCCGTCTGATCGCGCTCGGCTTCAAGCTGGACGACAACGACAGCTTCGGCAGCGGCACAGAGAAAGCCGTGAACGCGCTGCTCAAGAAGTGGGGATACCGCGAAAACGGTATAGCTGGTAAGAAGTTCGCAAAGTTTGTAATGCGGTAAATATGATGAAAGGCGGCTGTCCGTGTGTGGGCAGTCGCCTTTTTTGTTATGGTATAGTCTTTCGGGTTCGGGGGAATTCGTGTCAGTTTCGTGTCAGTTTGAATTAAAAAAATAGTGGTTTTTATTCAAAAAATCCTCAATATTTTTCTATTATTTTAGATTTACAGAATAATAAAAAACCGCGGTATTACGCGTTTTTACGTAATATCACGGTTTAATGGTTTGGTGACCCGTACGGGAATTGAACCCATGATTCCGCCGTGAAAGGGCGGTGTCTTAACCTCTTGACCAACGGGCCGTTATGGTGGCGCTAGGTGGATTCGAACCGCCGACGCCCTGGGTATGAACCAAGTGCTCTAGCCAACTGAGCTATAGCGCCACGATGACCGCCGATTCACGATTGGATTGAGTCCGTTAACCGACTAATATATTATAAACTAAAAACGTTGTTTTGTCAATGGCTTTTTTTTATATTCTCGATTTTTGTATACTTGCACAAAAAAAGTGCAAAAAACGATCTGATTGTATTATTATAAATATAAACCACGCCATATTAATTGAATGATATGCCGTGGGAATTATCCATGTTGAACAAATCATATGTTTAAATATATGGAAACGATCGCTGCTCTGAATACCTGCCTGTTAAAACAAGCTTGTGATCGTTTCTCGGGTGATGACAAGGACCACAATGGACAGAACGGTGATGATCAGTACGAGAATCAGCTGGAGCTTGGCGAAATTCCTTGCAGAGTGATCTTTTGTCGATATGATCGTGATTATTTGACCGATGATAGGCGGAAGCAAACACAGTATAAGCCGCTCAAGCCAACCGATAGCAGTTGTCGCTGTGCCTGGCTGGTTTATGCTGATGACCTGCTGAGGCTTCTGGTCATATTTATTCAGGCACTGCCTGTATGATGATTTTTCACTCGAAAAAGCTTGTCAATATTTTTTGCAAAAAACTGTCTTGATCTGTCGGATGACTATATCGCTGAATAAAATACATATAATATTTCGATTTTTTATATGATATGCGTATTGACATTTAATGAGCGATATAGTATATTTATATATAGGGATCAACAGGAGGTATATTATGTATATCAGATCATATATAAAAAAATCGGTATCCATTGGATGCTGCTTGATATGCTTGACTTCATATATACCAATAACGGTATATGCCGAAAAGCCTGATTTCAATGTGCAGGTAAATGCTCCGCCCCATATCGTTTTTATGGGAGATTCTATCGCCAGCGGATATGGTCTTGACGCATATGACCCCGATGATAAGTCGAAATGTGCTTCATATGCCAATATACTTTCGCAGGTGTTCGACTCGGAGCTTCCGGACGAGGCTGATTTCAAGTTCGCAAATGTCGCTAAGGACGGTCTTACATCGGGCGGTCTGCTTAAAAAACTTCAGGACGGCGAAATGGACGAATATCTCGCAGACGCCGACGCCGTGGTAGTCTCTATCGGAGGCAACGATCTCCTGGGACCGCTGGAGGGGCTCCTCGAAAAGGATATCGGTCTCGGCGAGACGATAGACCGTGCGATATCGCTGGAATCAAAGCTGGATGAGCACCTGGATCAGTATAAGGAAAATCTCCCGGAAATAGTAGATGAGATAGAATCCAGGACGGAAAATGAGGACTTCACGCTCTTTATCCAGACGCTGTATAACCCCCTCGAGGATTTCTCGCTGACGCCTATCGCCAATATGTCTGTCGATAAGATCGGCGATCTCAATAAGATCATCGTTTCCGTGTCTGACAACGGGAAGAGATATAAGGTCATCGAGGTGGCGGAGCCTTTTGCGGGCAAGGCGGAGGAGCTTACTAATATCAAAAGCTATGATATCCACCCTAATTCCGACGGTCACGCGCTTATCGCAAAGACCGTCCGCGACGCTGTCGAGAGGGAAACCTTCACCTATTACGACAACGAAGCCGCGATGCAGTACGAGATCGAGCTTGAACAGCAGCGTCAGCTTGAAAAGGAGCGTCAGCAGCGCAAGCGCAAGATCATTATGGCAGGCTCCGGCGCGGCGGGTATTGCTGCTGTATCGGCGGGCGTGATATCCATATTCAGAAAGAAGCGCCGCTGATATCGGATATATGTATATCAATATAATATCAAAAATAATATCGAAAGGAATATGATATGAAAACATATCTTGTAGACTTTGAAAATGTAAAATCGAAAGGTCTTGTCGGTATCGACAGACTTGACAGCGAGGATAATGTAATAATATTCTACAGCGAAAATTCCGACACCATAAGCTTTGAGATGCACTGCCTGGTCATGAAGGCAAAGGCGAATATCGAGTATATGAAGGTGCGTGTCGGCGGCAAGAATGCCCTGGATTTCCAGCTTTCCACGCTGCTGGGATATATCGTCGCCAAGGGAAACAACAGCCATGTTTTTGTGATAAGCGGAGACAAGGGCTTCGACAAGCTGCATGATTTCTGGGAGAACACCTTCCCCGACGCTCCGGATTGTAAAGTTTTTCGCACGGTGAATATATCCTCGGCGCTGCATTATATCAAGTGCAATCAGAAGCCGGATGATATATCCGATATCCCCGCTGAGGATATCGCTGATATCAAAGAGGAGATATCCGATACCTCTGTCGATATACTTCCCGATATCATATCGGCTAACAGACCCGATACCGGTGATGATATCCATGATATCCCGGATACTATATCTGACGGCGATATCTTTACCGAGGTTCTGTCCGGCAAGGTGGTGGAGATAGTGCCCCGGAATAACGATATCCCGGATATCAATGACCCGGTATCAAAGCTGGTGCCGGATATCACCGATAAGGAAAGAAGGATAATCGGCGAGATACTTGAGACTGCCGATACCAAGATAGATTTCCATAACGAGCTGATGAAAAAGCTCGGCAACGAGCGCACGACATACATCTATAACCTTATCAAGGGCGATTTTGCTGCGATAAAGGACGCGGCTGCACCGGCAGCAGAGTCCGCTGTTGCTGCGGCTTCCGGGAACAAGCCGGAGCCTGAGAAAAAGCCTGCCGCCAAGCCGGAAAAGGCTGAACAGAAGCCGGAGCCTCAGACCAAAAAGGTGACTCCCGCCGAAAAGAAAAAGCTCCACGCGGTGCTCGACAGCATCTCCGACGGGGACGAGTTTTCCGGCGTTGTGGCTCAGTTCAACTGCTCCGCCACCGCTCAGCAGCTGTATATCAACCTTATGCAGCGCTTCGGGCAGGAGCGCGGACGCGAGCTCTACAAGATCGTCAAGCCGGAGTTTTTGGCATATAACGCCGACGCTCCTGCGGCTAAGAAACAGACCTCTAAGAAAAAGAGCGCACCCGTTAAAAAGCCCGCCGAGGCTCAGCCGGCTGCCGACGGCGACAAGCGTCTGCATGAGCTTGCCGACGAACTGGTGACTGCGGAGGAGTTCGACAAGCTGCGCGGCTGCGTCAAGTCCAGCGAGAGCGTACATTCGCTGTATCTGTCGCTGATAAAGGGCTTCGGCAAGAAGCGCGGCACGGCGGTCTATAACAAGATCAAGAAGGAGCACGGTGCGCTGCTCGATGCTCTCGGTGCTGAGGTGTCCTTATAATGCGGTACCTTATTGCTTCCGATATCCACGGCTCGGCGTACTGGTGCGAAAGGCTGCTTGAACGCTTTGAGAGCCTGAAAGCAGACCGGCTGATATTTCTGGGCGATATCCTTTACCACGGTCCCCGCAACGATCTGCCGGAGGGCTATGCGCCCAAGCAGGTGATAGCCATGCTGAATCCGCTGGCTGAGAAGATCACCTGCGTCCGCGGCAACTGCGAGGCGGAGGTGGATCAGATGGTGCTCGATTTCCCGGTCATGAGCGACAGCGCCTATATCTGCGACTTCGGTCAGCGTATTTTTGCGACTCACGGACATCTCTGGACGCCGGATTCGCTGCCGCCCCTCGCGGAGGGGGATATCTTCCTGTTCGGTCACACTCACGTTCCTATGGACGAGCTGCGTCACGTAAAGGGCAGGGAAGTGCGCTGCATAAACCCCGGCTCGGTGTCTATCCCGAAAAACGGCTCCCCGCACCGCGCACTGCTGTGGGAGGACGGCGTTTTCACCGAGGTGCTGATTTAAGCCGCAGATCGTTTTATGATAATTTCGGCAGTAAATGGAATGATAAGCGCGTAACGGCGCGGTTTTATTTCATTCCATTTGTTGCCTTAGTATTTTATGACTAAATTTCTTTGTCGATAATTGTTGTTTCCGTGATAAAATGATGATTTTTATGTTTAGCGGTTGCATTTTGAGTCGAAATGTGTTATCATAGTAAAGGTATAATTAAAAATATGATGGAAGCTTGCGCCTTTTGGGCGCCGTCTAAGAAAGGAACGATCAATTATGAGTACTAAAACTTGCCCCTTCTGCGGCAAAGAGATCTCTAACGAGGCAATAATCTGCAAGTTCTGCCACAGACTTCTTATAGATGAAAACGGAAAGGATATCGGCGCTGAGGACGCTTACGCTCCCTCGCCCGCTCCCGCTGCCGACGATGAAGAAAAGACCATAGTTTACAGCAAGGAAGAGCTCAAGAGAGCGCTCGGCGAAGACAACGCTCAGCCTGAGGAGCCTGCTTATGAGGAGCAGGAAACTGCTTATGAGGAGCAGCCTGCCGGCGAAGAATATGCCGCAGACGACTATGAGGAGCAGTATGCGGACGAGCAGTATGCTGACGAGGACGATGGCTACGACAGCGGCGAGTATACATATGACGAGCAGACGGAAGGCTATGCCGGGACATATGCCGAGGATGAGTATGTGGAGGAAAGACCTCAGCACTACCGCTCCGCAGCCCGCGATATGATGACAGACGATATCCCCGCTGTATCCGACTATGACCCTAAGCGTACCTTTATAATCACTATAATCGTTACCCTGGGTATCCTTATAATTATAATAGCGGCTATCGTGGTGGGCTTCAAGCTGTTCGGCTTCAGCGACGAGAATGCTGCACAGTCCCAGTTAACTACCACACAGGCACCCGCCGCTGAGACTCAGCCCTCCGAGACCGTTCCGGTAGAGACCGAGTATGCTCCGCAGGTCACTGACGATACTACGTCCGAAAGCCCCGAGGAGACCTCTAACAGCGGTCTTGCTGATCCTGTTGTAACTCCCGACAGCATGATCGTAGTTCCCGGAGACAGCGCAGCAGACAGCACCGCTGACAGCACTACCGATACCGCAGCAGACAGCCAGACCGATTCCGCGGCTGACAGCCAGGCAGATGATTCCAGTGCAGCTGATGAAAGCCAGGATGCTAATGACGGCCCTGCCGGTTCCTACTACACCTGGGACGAGGCGTTCGCACTTATCGAGAACTACTTCGCAAGCAACGGAATGAACGGCACCTTTGCTTATGCTTACGGCGAGGAGAATACCTCTATGACATTCCAGTACTACGATGAGAACGGCAATCCCGCCGGACTCTACACCGTAGACCTGTACACCGGCGCAGTTACTGCCGTATAAAAAGAAATAAATAGTACAATACCGTTCATTGCCGCGCCTGCGGCTTTGTGCGGTATTTGTCATAAAAGATAGTGAGAGAAAAGTAAGATATAAACGGAGGAGATCATGGAGACCAGGATATGTCCCCAGTGCGGCAAACAGATACCGGCAGACGCTATAACCTGCAAATACTGCGGTACGCTGTTTTTTGCCTCGCCTAACGAACTGGAAGGAGAAAGCTCCCTGCAAGAGGCTTATAATCAGAGCTTTGCCGGCGATGACGGGGAGTACTATTCGGACGAAGCCGTGAAATATGAATATGATGAAAACGGCGGATATTACGACGAGAACGGCAACTACTATGACGCCAGCGGCGGACATTTTGACGCCGAGGGCAACTATTACGATACCGAGGGCGGATATTACGACAAGGACGGCAATTACTACGACAAAGACGGTAATTTCTTCCCGGGTTATTATGATGACGAGGGTAATTATCACGAGGGCGTGCGTCCCGGAAGTGAGGAGCCTGAACAGGATATCTTCGGTATAGCGGACGTCGCGCTCAGACCGGAGACGCCCGATGAGGATATCGCAGAGGATTTCCGCTATACCGAAGACGGCGATGTGGATAATTCCGCTCCGGAATATGCCCCTGCGGAGGACGCCAAGTACCGCAAGACTATGATAATCGCACTTTCGGTGATACTTGTGCTGATCGTGTTCCTTATAGTCGTTGTGCTCAAGTCCCGCTCAAATCTTTCCGGATTCAGCAAGAAGTATGACGTTTCAAGAACATATACCAACTATGTGCCGGCGACGGTGCCCGGAGATTCAGGTCTTGATTCCGATCACCGCTCCGATTCCGACGAGATACTCAGCGAGCCTGATTCGCTGCCGGAAGCGGTGATACCCGATTCTATCCCCGGGGCAGATTCATCCAGCGAGGCTGAGACCACCACTACTACTGCAACTACCCCCATGCCCGATGAGGTGATACCCGAGACTACGACTACTCCTACTACCACCACTCCTACCACCACTCCCGAGCCTGACACAACGCCCACTGAGACCACACCTACCGAAACGACTCCGTCGGATACGGTGACGAGCCCCGATGATTCCGGTTCTGAGCCGTTCATCAATCCTCCTGAGGATTCTTCGGAAGAGGACGATTCCAGCGAGGAGGAGCCGGAGGAGTAAGCTCCCAAAGACAAATATTTAAGGCAACACCGCACAAAGACCGCCTGACGGCTTTGCGGCGCATCTGTACCACAATCTTTGTGCGGTATTGCCTTAAGTTCCCGACACCGCTTTTTTGGCGGCTGTCGGGAATTTTAAGGTAAAAGCAAAATGTTAGTAAATTTAAGGTAAAGTATGACAAAAAATGAAGGGAAGTATTTGAATGATAAGAGAAGACCTTAGAAATGTAGCTATAATCGCGCACGTTGACCACGGCAAGACTACTCTCGTTGATGAGATGCTCAAGCAGTCGGGCACGTTCAGAGAGAAACAGACAGTTGAGGAGAGAGTCATGGACTCCAACGATATCGAGCGCGAGCGCGGTATCACTATACTTGCTAAGAATACATCTATCACCTACAAGGACGTTAAGATAAACATTATCGACACCCCGGGACACGCCGACTTCGGCGGCGAGGTGGAGCGCGTGCTCAAAATGGTGAACGGCGTTATCCTGCTGGTGGACGCCGCTGAGGGCCCTATGCCCCAGACCCGTTTCGTGCTCCAGAAGGCTCTGGAGCTGGGTCATAAGATAATCGTAGTAGTCAACAAGATAGACCGCCCCGACGCCCGTCTCAACGAGGTAGGCGACGAGGTGCTGGAGCTTCTCATGGATCTGGACGCCTCCGACGAACAGCTTGACAGCCCTATCCTCTACTGCTCCGGCAGAGACGGCACCGCAAGCATGGAGCCTAACGTCGCCGGCGAGAACCTTATCCCCCTGCTGGACGAGATACTCAGCTATATCCCCGCTCCCGAGGTGGAGGACGAGGGCGAGATGCAGTACCTTGTTTCCTCGATAGACTACAATGACTACGTGGGACGTATCGCTATCGGACGTATCGAGCGCGGCGAGATGAAGGTGAATCAGGAGGTCTCCGTGGGAGATTTCCACAACACCAAGAAGGAATACCGCGGCAAGATCGTTTCCATGTATCAGATAGAGGGACTCAACCGCGTTCCCTGCGAGAGCGCAAAGGCAGGCGATATCGTATGTATCAGCGGTCTGGAGAACATCACGATCGGCGACACCATATGCGCCTTTGGTCATTTTGAGCCGCTGCCCTTCGTGAAGATCTCCGAGCCTACCGTTGAGATGACCTTCTCGGTGAACGATTCCCCCTTCGCCGGACGCGAAGGCAAGTTCGTCACCTCACGTCAGCTGAGAGACAGGCTCTTCAAGGAGTTGCTGAAGGACGTGTCTCTCCGCGTCAACGAGACCGACTCCACCGACAGCTTCCGCGTTGCCGGCAGAGGTGAGATGCACCTTTCCATACTGATAGAGAATATGCGCCGCGAGGGCTATGAGCTTGCAGTTTCCACCCCCCGCGTGCTTTACAAAGAGGTAGACGGCAAGCTCTGCGAGCCTATCGAGCGCCTTGTTATCGACGTTCCCGAGAACTGCGTCGGCTCTGTAATGGAGAAGCTGGGCTCCCGCAAGGGCGAGCTCCAGCAGATGACTCCCGTGGGCAGCCGCATGAGGATCGAGTTCCTTATCCCGTCCCGCGGACTCTTTGGCTACCGTTCCGAGTTCCTCACCGACACCAAGGGCGAGGGCATAATGTCCAGCGTGTTCCACAGCTACCAGCCCCACAAGGGCGACATCGAGCGCCGCAACGTCGGTTCGCTCATCGCCTTCGAGACCGGCGAGGCTGTTACCTACGGTCTGTACAACGCCCAGGAGCGCGGCGAGCTGTTCATCGGCGCAGGCGTTCCGGTGTACGAGGGCATGGTAGTGGGCGCGAACCCGAAGGCTGACGATATGGTGGTGAACGTCTGCAAGAAGAAGCACCTGACCAACACCCGTGCAAGTGGTTCGGACGACGCGCTGCGTCTTATCCCGCCCCGCATAATGAGCCTTGAGGACTGTCTTGAATTCTTAGCTGACGACGAGCTTCTGGAGGTAACACCCAAGAGTATGCGTATCCGCAAGAGAACGCTTTCCAATTCGCTGAGAATGAAAGAGCGTGCAAAGATGTGATAGAAGCAACAGGCTGCTGCATTACGTAGCAGCCTTTTTGTATGGCGAGAAACAGCGGGTGCAGCCGCGCGAGGCTGCCGAGGGTCAAGGGGCGAGGAGCCCCTTGCAAGGGTTTGGGGACAGAGTCCCCAATTGC